>NZ_JBIWPA010000007.1:86013-291882 GCF_044768035.1 Kitasatospora sp. NPDC101176 | reverse complement strand
CCAGGAAGGCTGCAGCCTCACCTTCATGGCCAAGTACGACGAACGCGAAGGCAACTCCTGCCACATCCACCTCAGCCTGCGCGACGAACACGGCACCCCCGCCTTCCCCGGCCAGGGCCCCCACGGCTTCTCCCCCACCATGGAACACTTCCTCGCCGGCCAACTCGCCTGCCTCGCCGACTTCGCCCTCCTCCTCGCCCCCACCGTCAACTCCTACAAGCGCTACGTCCCCGGCAGCTTCGCCCCCACCGCCATCGCCTGGGGCCGCGACAACCGCACCTGCGCCCTGCGCGTCATCGGCCACGGCCCCTCCCTGCGCTTCGAGAACCGCGTCCCCGGCGGCGACGTCAACCCCTACCTCGCCGTCGCCGCCCTCATCGCCGCCGGACTCCACGGCATCGAACACCGCCTCGAACTCGAACCCGAGTTCACCGGCAACGCGTACACCTCCGACGCCCCCCGCGTCCCCGCCACCCTGCGCGACGCCGTCGACGCCTTCGCCCACAGCCCCGCCGCCACCGAAGCCTTCGGCAAGGACGTCGTCGACCACTACACCCACGCCGGACGCACCGAACTCGCCGCCCACCAACGGGCCGTCACCGACTGGGAACGCCGCCGCGGCTTCGAACGACTCTGAACCACGGCACAGGAGAACCACCATGACCCGTGACGACCGCCGACGGCCCCTGATCGGCATCACCAGCTACCAGGACGAGGCCGCCTGGTCCGTCTGGCGCCAGCGCGCCTCGCTCGTGCCGCAGACCTACGTCGACTCCGTCGCCCGGGCGGGCGGCACCCCGGTGCTGCTGCCGCCCCAGCCCGGCGGCGTCGAGCACCTGCTCGACGCCCTGGACGGGCTGCTCCTCGCCGGGGGGCCCGACATCGACCCGGCCAGGTACGCGGCGGACGCCGACCCGCGCACCGGCCCGCCCCACCACGCCCGCGACGACTGGGAGAGCACCCTGCTGCACGCCGCCCTCAGCCGCGACCTGCCGCTGCTGGGCGTCTGCCGCGGGATGCAGCTGCTCAACGTGGAACTCGGCGGAACCCTGCTCCAGCACCTGCCCGACGGCAGCCACCAGACCGTCCCCGCCGCCTTCGTCCGGCACCGCGTCGACCTCACCGAGGGCAGCCGGCTCGCCGCCGTCCTCGGGCCGGTCACCGAGGTCTCGTGCTACCACCACCAGGCCGTCGACCGGATCGGCGCCGGGCTGAGGGTGACCGGGCGGAGCACCGACGGGACGGTCGAGGCGCTCGAACTGCCGGACCGGCACTTTGCGCTGGGCGTCCAGTGGCATCCCGAGACCGACTCCTACGACCAGCGGATCTTCCAGGCGCTGGTCGCCGCCTGCCGGTCCGCCGGCCCGGTCGCGGGCCCGTCCGGCCCCCCGTCCGGCACTCCGTCCGAGCTCCAGCCCGGCGCCGGGACCGGCACCCCGTCCAGCACCGACCCCGGCAGCCACCCCGGCAGCCCGTCCGCGAACCACAGGGAGAGCGCCCGATGACCGAACCGGACCTCCACGAGGTCGTCAACCCCGCCACCGAGGAGGTGATCACCACCGTCGAGCTGGCCGGCCTCGCCGAGACCGACGCCGCCGTCGCCCGCGCCCGCGCCGCCTTCGACGGCTGGCGCCGCGTCGCCCCCGCCGACCGGGCCCGACTGCTGCGCGCGTTCGCCGCCGCCGTCGACGCCGACCGCGAGCACCTCGCAGCCCTGGAGGTCGCCAACGCCGGCCACACCATCGGCAACGCCCGCTGGGAGGCCGGCAACGCGCGGGACGTCATCGAGTACTACGCCGCCGCGCCCGAGCGGCTGTTCGGCCGGCAGATCCCGGTCGCGGGCGGGCTCGACGTCACCTTCCAGGAGCCGCTCGGCGTCGTCGGCGTCATCGTTCCCTGGAACTTCCCGATGCCGATCGCCGCCTGGGCGCTCGCCCCGGCCCTCGCCGCCGGCAACACCGTCATCGTCAAACCGGCCGAGCTCACCCCGCTGACCGCCCTGCGGCTCGGCGAGCTCGCCCTCCGGGCGGGCATCCCGGAGGGCGTCCTGCAAATCCTGCCCGGCCGCGGCCCGGTGGTCGGCCGGCGCTTCGTCACCCACCCCGACGTGCGCAAGGTCGTGTTCACCGGCTCCACCCGGGTCGGCAAGGAGATCATGGCCGGCTGCGCCGAGCAGGTGAAACCGGTCACCCTCGAACTCGGCGGCAAGAGCGCCAACATCGTGTTCGCCGACGCCGACCTCGCCCGCGCCGCCGCCACCGCCCCGTACGCGGTCTTCGACAACGCCGGCCAGGACTGCTGCGCCCGCTCCCGCATCCTCGTCCAGGAGTCCGTCCTCGACGACTTCATGGCGCTGCTGGAGCCCGCCGTCAAGGGCGTCAAGGTGGGCGCCCCGGGCGACGAGCAGACCGAGATGGGCCCGCTGATCTCCGCCGCCCACCGCAGCCGGGTCGCCTCCTACGTCCCGGACGACGCGCCCGTCGCCTTCCGCGGCACCGCCCCCGACGGGCCCGGCTTCTGGTTCCCGCCGACGGTGCTCGCACCGGTGCGGCACGACGACCGGGCCTTCACCGAGGAGATCTTCGGCCCGGTCGTCGCCGTCGTCCCGTTCCGCGACGAGGAGGACGCGCTGCGGATCGCCAACGCCACCGAGTACGGCCTGTCCGGCTCCATCTGGACCAGGGACGTCGGCCGCGCCCTGCGGGTCGCCCGCGGCGTCGAGGCCGGCAACCTCTCCGTCAACTCGCACTCCTCGGTGCGGTACACCACGCCCTTCGGCGGCTTCAAGCAGTCCGGCCTCGGGCGCGAGCTCGGCCCGGACGCCCTGGACGCCTTCACCCAGACCAAGAACGTCTTCATCTCCACGGAGGAGTGAGCAGCATGACCAAGCGACTCGACGGCCGGGTGGCCGTCATCACCGGCGCGGGCAGCGGCATCGGCCTGGCCACCGCGCGCAGGTTCGCCCAGGAGGGCGCCAAGGTGGTCTGCGTCGACCTCGACGCGGAGACCGGCGCCAAGGCCGCCAACGAGGTCGACGGCCTGTTCATCCAGGCCGACGTCACCGACGAGCAGGCCGTCAGCGCGCTCTTCCAGCGCGTCGCCGACGAGTTCGGCCGGGTGGACATCGCCTTCAACAACGCGGGCATCTCCCCGCCCGACGACGACTCCATCCTCACCACCGGCCTGGACGCCTGGAAGCGCGTCCAGGAGGTCAACCTGACCAGCGTCTACCTCTGCTGCAAGTACGCGATCCCGCACATGCAGCGGCAGGGCAAGGGCTCGATCATCAACACCGCCTCCTTCGTCGCCGTCATGGGCGCGGCCACCTCGCAGATCTCCTACAGCGCCTCCAAGGGCGGCGTCCTCGCGATGTCGCGGGAGCTCGGCGTGCAGTTCGCCCGCGAGGGCATCCGCGTCAACGCCCTCTGCCCGGGGCCGGTCAACACCCCGCTGCTCCAGGAGCTCTTCGCCAAGGACCCGGAGCGCGCCGCCCGCCGCCTCGTCCACATCCCCCTCGGCCGCTTCGCCGAGCCCGAGGAGATCGCCGCCGCGGTCGCCTTCCTCGCCTCCGACGACTCCTCCTTCATGACCGCCAACACCTTCCTCGTCGACGGCGGCATCTCCGGCGCCTACGTCACCCCGCAGTAACCCCCGCCCGCAGCGACCCCCACCCACCCCCGGCCCGGCGCCCCACTGCCCCGGCCGGGGGTGGCGGCGGATCCGGCCGAGCCGCCGTCACGGGGCCCCGGGACCGGGCACCCGGCCGGGCGAGGAACCGTTCACGGCGGAACCGTTCACCGCTCCGCCGACCTTCGCCCAGGGAACGCCGGGGCCGTCGCCGGTACCGCCCGCGGTCCGGCTCGGGTCGGGCGCCGCCGCGGGGAGCCCGGAGCCGTCTCCGAGCAGGCTCTCCCGGATCAACCTGGCCTGCTCGGAGCGGCCGGCGGCATCGGTGGCCTGAGCGACCCGGTGCAGGTAGACCGTCCGCTCGGGGGAGTCCGTCACCAGATCGACGTCGTCCAGCAGCTCGGTCAGCGGACCGACCACAGCCGGCCCCCGCGTCGGCCCGGTCGGCTCCGTCGGCCCGGGCCGGTCGGGCGGCCCGCCCTCGTCCCCGTCGTCCCCGTCGTCCTCCCGGCGCCCCGGGGTGGGCGCCACCGCGTCCAGGAACGGGACCGGCCTCGGCGCGGGGTACGGCACCAGGTGCTCGTACAGGCCGTCCACGTCCTCGTCGTTGGCCGCCGCCGACAGCTGGGCGAGCGGACCGATCATGTCGACGGCCTCCCGGACCTTGTCGTCGTGCCGGGCCAACCACCACACCACCGCGCTACCGGGCGACTTCAGGACGTCGTCACCCAGATAGGCACGCCTGCTCTGCTCCTGGCGGCGCTCGTGCTCCCAGACCTCCTCGGACTTGCGCACCTCGGACAGCTTCCCGAGCCTGGTCCGGTCGTCCTCCGACAGCCTCAGGTCGACCCGTCCGCCCATGGCCTCCACGAGGGCCGACGCGTCCGGCCGCTGGGTGCCGAGCACACCGTTCAAGCGGTGCCGCACCAGATCCAGCCGCTCGGGCACCTCGAGTTCGGTCACCTGGCGGGCGCGGGCCAGCACCGTCTCGATCGCCAGACCGGCCGGGTCGGCGTGCACCAGCCCGGTCGTGTTCGGGATCGGGCGCCACCACACCGTCGCCGAGAAGTGGAAGTCGTAGTCGGGCACCCGGCTCGGCAGCGCCACGCCGTCCACCCGGGTCTCCTCCCAGGGCGGCTCCGCCGGGGCGGCGACGGTTTCGAACTCGGGCCAGGGCTCCGGTTCGGGGCCGGGTTCCGGATCCGGCTCGGGCACCGGTGACCTCGCCGAGGCCAACAGGACGGCCAGCACCAGCGCCACCGCCGCCGGCACGCCCCACAGCCACACCGGCCACCTGGCCGACACCCCGAGAACCACCGTCACCAGACCGGCCCCGACGGCCAGACCGACGAGCGGCGCCTTTCCGCTGCCCTTCACGCAGTGCTCCCCTCGGCCGGCCCGGCCGCGGCCGGGTCCAGCGGTTCGATCCCCTGTGCGCGGTCGATCGCCCGGCAGAAGCGGGCCGCCACCTCGCGACGGGTCAGCGGAGCCGGCCCGTCGTCCGGGCCGACGGCCCAGCCGTGCGCCAGCAGGTAGAAGCGGCTGAGCACGTCGACCCGGCCGCAGGCGGCCTCGACGAGGATCCCCATCAGCCGCGCACCCCCGTCCCGCTCCCGCCGGGCCGCCGAGAGCCAGGCCCGCACGGCGGGCTCCCAGGTCCGGGATTCCCGTGCCACGGTCAGCACTCCCCGCCAGCCGCGGGCGACGTCCCGCTGCGGCACCCAGGTGGGCAGGGACTCCGCCAGGGCCAGGAAGATCCCGGCGTCCGACCGCTCCGGCGCCGGTTTCTCCAGGCCGGTGCAGAGCCGGTCGAGGAGGCGGAGGTAGAGCCGCCTGTCCCGGCGGACCAGCCCGAGCAGGAGGTCCAGGACCTCGGGCGGATCGGCGCCGAGCTCCCTGCGAGCCAGCTGGTGCAGCCGCACCAGCGCCTGGTCGGGGAAGCGCGGCGCCAGGACCTCGACGCACGTCCGCGCCAGGACCCGGGCGAGGTTGCCGGGCAGCCGGGGAGTCGTCGACCAGTCGTAGATCCTCCGTCGGAACTCCGTGCCCCAGGCCTCGCTGAGCAGCCCCTGCCCCAGCACCTGCATCGCCTCGGGGAGCAGCCGGGGGTCCTGGGCCCAGGACTCCACCAGATCGGTCAGTGTGCGGACGTCACCGATGCGGAGGGTCTGCTCGGTGTACCGGCCGATGAGCCGCTGCCGGTCGACGGACTCCAGCCACGGGGTCTCCCTGACCGCGTCCGTGACCCAGCCGCCGAACGCCGGGCGAAGGTCCGGGTAGTAGAGCCAGAAGTGGGACCGCACCGCCGCTCCGTACGCCAGCGCGGCGAATCGGACCCGCTCGTCCTCGACCTTGACCCCTACGTCCTGTAGGCGTTGGAGCGGATCGGGACGGTCGAGGCGGGGCTGTGTGTCCTCGGGGTGGCCGAGCTTCGCCAGCAGCCGTTCGGACAGCCGGATCACCGCATCCGCCGGAGCCTCGTCAAGCATTGCGGAGGTGAACAGCAGAGCCTTCTGCCGGCCGTCGTCGAGACCGGCGATCTGCTCGGCGACCTCGACGGTCCGATCCTTGACGGCTGCGAGCGCTTCGGCTGCCCATGTGGCGAAGTCGCCGCCCGCGGATCTGGCCTGGACCAGCAGTGCGGAGAGCTGCTGCAGCTCCCGCATGGGGGAACGGCCGAGAAGCGGGCGGAAGACCGAGTGCCGCAGTTCGGTGCGGGAGAGCTCGATTCCCGCGGGTCTCAGGTGCCGGGCCAGGACACCCGCCTCGTCGGGGCGTCCGATCGGAACCAACAGCTGGTGGAAGTCCGGTCGCAGGTGGCGTTCGTGATCCCGGGGGATCACCATGACCATCCGCGCATCCAGACGGCGTAGCTTCTCCCAAGACGTACCCAGGCGGCTCTGGGCATCGATGAACTCCGGTGCCGAGACGGCCGAGAGGTCGAACAGGATGCGCTCCCCGCCGACCGGCTCAGCCGACTCGTTCTGCTTCAGCCAGTCGTCGAGCGAGACCTCCCGGAGTGCGTCACCCCCCTCACCGGCGCCGTGCAGCAACACGATGGCCGCCGCACGGCGCCCGCTTCCGGGAGCGCCGGTGAGCAGGACGACCGTGCCCGGTGTCTCCAGCCGCGCGGCCGCGGCCCCGTACCCGGGCGGTCCGACGAAACGCTGACGCAGCCATTCGCGTTGCGCGAGCGTCACCAGCTGAGGGGCACCGCCACGACCCGGTGCCTCCGATGAACCGAAGTAGTTGTTGTTGGTGATGTACTGGCTGCCGTTACCGGTGTGAGTCGGTCCCTGCGTGCTGCCGATCGAGGTCGTGTCCCCAGCCTCGATCACCGGCGGCCCTCGCGGTCGCGGCGGCCGCCGAAGTCGTTGTTGACGGTGCCGCGTTCGACGTAGGAGCCGCCGTCGCCGTGGATCTCGACGCCGCCGTGGCGGGTGGTGTTGTGCTGTGCGCCGCTCCCGGTGTGGACCGGTCCGCTCGCGTTGTTGATGAACGTCCCCACGGCGCGGCCCACGTTGCCGATGCCCCCGCTCTGGTCGTGCCGGTAGTCCCGGGCCTGCACGGCGCTGCCGTCGACACGGCCGACCTCGTTGCGGGTCTGGACGGCGCCGGGCTCCCCGTCGATCCGCTGTTCGGCCTCGGCGAGCTGGGGGATCGTCCTGGCCAGTTCGTCGCCGATGCGCCGCAGGCCGGAGTCCGCGTCCCGGGTGTCGAAGCGGAGGTACTGGCAGTCGGCGAGTTCGGCGAGCTCGGGCGGCAGGGCGTGCCGGTCCAGCCGGGTGGTGCGGCCGACGAGCACCGGGACGACCAGCGCGCCGCTCTCGAAGGCCTCGACGATCTCGCGGCGGGTCCAGTCCGTCGGGTCGTCGAGGGCGCGGCGCCCGTCCGCCTTGCGCGCGTCGGCCCAGCGGGCGCCGATGACGGCGAGGAGGACGCTGCTGCGCCGGACGGCGGTCAGCAGCTCCCGGGGGAAGGCCTGGCCGATCCCGATGGACTTGCTGGCGCGGAAGACGCGCCGGTCGCCGAAGCGCCGGGAGAGCTCGCGCTCGATCAGGGTGGCGGTGGCCTCCTCGTCGTCGGTGCGGTAGTTGACGAAGACGTCGGGCATGGCGGAGCACCTCTCTGGTGACGGTCGGTTCTGGTGACGGTCCGGCGGGCGCGTGCGGGTGGCGGTCCGGAGGCCGCACCGGGCCCCCCGGGCCCTACGGGTGCAGTGCCCTGGCGAGCGCGGGCTGGAGGTCCTGGACGGACCGGCTGGAGCGGAACCGCTGGAGTTCGCGGGCGAGCTGGCGGACGCCGGCCCGGATGGTGGCCGAGCGCAGGGCGGGGACGAGGGGCAGGAGGTCCGCGGCCAGTGCGCAGGCGTGCTCCGGTTCACCGTCGGCGGCGTGGGCGAGGGCGTGCCGGAGTCCGTACCGGGCGCGGCTGCGGACGGCGTGCGCCGGGATCCGCGGGTACTCCTGGTCGAACACCTCGGCCGCCCTGCGGGGGTGGCCGAGGTCGTGGAGGCACCACCCGGTGACCACGGCGGCCGGGTCGGCCAGGGTGGTGGTGCCGAGGACGGGGGCACCGCCGTCCTGGTCGGCGGCGGCCGCGAGGAGCCGGCGGGCGCGGTCGAGGCTGCGCAGGCATGCCTCCCGGTTGCCGGCGAGGGCGTGCCCCTGGGCTTCGCGCTGGGCGGCGAGGCCGCGGATCCGGGGCGGCAGGCGGCCGTCCTGCGCGGGTCGGACGAGCTGGACGGTCCGGTCCGCGTCGCCCGCGTAGAAGGTGATCAGGGCGCGCCGGACCAGGGCGTACGAGGCCAGGTCGTGGTCGCCGCCGCCCTCGGCGAGTTCGACGGCCTGGGCGGTCCACCGGAGTGCCGAGGGGTCGTCGCCGGCCTCCTGGGCCATCCAGCCGGCGTACTCGGCGTAGCGGGCCGCGAGCACGAGCAGCCGTCCGCGGTTGACCGGGTCGGCCTGGACGGCGAGTTCGCGCAGGGTGTGGGTCTGGACGGTGAGCAGGGGGAGCAGCGTGCCGGGGTCGCTGTTCTGGCCGAGCCTGCGGATCTGGTCGAAGTGGGTCCGGAAGACCTCGACCGGGGTGGACTCCTGGTCCGCTGCGCCGGCGGGTGCGGCGGCGGCCGGCAGGGCGGTGGCGAGTCCGCCTCCGAGCAGGGAGGTGGCTCCGGCGGCGAGCAGTTGCCGCCGTCCGAGCCCTCCGGGGGAGCAGGTTCCTCCACGCTGGTGGGGGAGCGGTGGGTCCTGGCGGGGGCCGGCGGGCGCGTGCGGGTCGGCCGGGGGCCGCCGGCGGCCGGTCGGCAGGAGCCGCTCCAGCTCGCCGGCGGCGGCGAGCTGGACGTCGCAGCGGCGGGCGAACTCGGGCGGCGGGGCCTTGTGACCGCGCTCGATCTTGCTGAGGTGGCCCTTGCTGTAGCTGAGCAGTTCGGCGAGCCGGGTGAGGGTGAGTCCGGCGGCGATCCGCCGTCTGCGGAGCTCCGGGCCGAACTCGTCGGACGGCGTTTCAGGCGCGTGCATGCCAACCCCCGTTCTGGATTCACCCGCCCAGGCATCCGCCGTGGTGTGGGCCGGACGCGGTCTCCCGCCGCTTCCGCCTGGAATCCTGGCATGCGAACGGGCCGGTCAAACGGGTATCGGCGGGGTTTCCCGTTTCCTCTTTGCCGGTCGAATGGTCATGCGAACAAAACGAGTTGGCGATATGTCCACCCGTGCGAACGCGGTCGGCCGAGGCCGGGAGCGCGAGCCGGAGGGCGGGCTCCACCAGGCGGGGGACGGGGACGGCCCGGGCTCGGGCGGGGGTCGCCGGAGGCCGGGCCGTCGGGGCCTGGGGTCAGAGGCGTTCGGGGACGGGGTTGCCGACGGCTTCGATGGCGCGGCGGACGGGGACCTTCGCCAGGACGGCGAAGCCGATGACGAAGAAGACCAGCAGCGAGATGATCGCCGAGCGGTAGCTGCCGGTGATCTGGTAGGCGAGGCCGAAGACCAGCGGGCCCATCCAGCTGGTGCCGCGGTCGCTGACCTTGTAGACGCTGAAGTACTCGGCCTCCCGGCCGGCCGGGATGAGGTGCGAGAACAGCGAGCGGGAGAGCGCCTGGCTGCCGCCGAGGACCAGGCCGATCATGCAGGCCAGGGCGTAGAACCAGGCGGGCTGGTGGGCGGGCATGAAGTAGCCGAGCGCGAGGGTGACCACCCAGCCGACCAGCGAGCCGAGGACGGTCCGCTTGGCGCCGTAGCGGTGGGCTATCCGGCCGAGGAGCAGCGCGCCGCCGATCGCCACGATCTGGACGAGCAGGACGGCGACGACCAGCGAGGTCTGGTCCATGCCGAGCTCCTCGCTGCCGTACAGCGAGGCCTGCGAGACGACGGTCTGGATGCCGTCGTTGTAGCAGAGGAAGGCGCCCAGGTAGAGCAGGGTGAGCGGGTAGCGGCGCATGCCGCGCAGGGTGCGGGCGAGTTCGCGCAGGCTGCCCGCGGCCGGGCGGTCCCCGGCGGGTGCGGTCGGTGCGGGGGCGGCGCCGGCGCGGGAGGGCAGCCGGAGCATCGGGACGACGGTGAACAGCGCCCACCACAGGCCGGCCGAGGCGAGGCAGATCCGCACGGCCGTGCCGGAGGAGAGGCCGAGTGCGTCGTGGCCCTCGAACAGGGCGAGGTTGGCGACCAGCAGCAGCCCGCCGCCCGCGTAGCCGTACGCCCAGCCCTTGGAGGACACCGCGTCGCGCTCGTCGGGGCCGGCCAGGCTCGGGAGGTAGGCGTAGGAGAGCGCGACCGACACCGCGTACGCGATGTTGGCGACCACCAGCAGTGCGCCGCCGAGCAGGTAGCGGTCGCCGTCGAGGAAGAACATGCCCATGGTGGCGGCCGCGCCGACGTAGGCGAAGCCGCACATCAGCTCCTTGTGCCGCCCGGTTCGGTCCGCGACGGTGCCGGCCAGCAGCATCGCCCCGACGGAGATCAGCACCGAGAAGGACACCGTGTACGGGAAGAACGAGCCCGCGCGGACCGACAGGCCGAGCGGGTGGACGTCGCCGGCCGCGTCGGCGGCGTTCTTGGCGACGGAGGTCACGTAGGGCCCGAGGAACACCGTCAGGACGGTGGCCGAGAAGGCGGCGTTGGCCCAGTCGTTGACGTACCAACTGAACTGCATCCGGCGCAGGGCGCGGGGATCGGTGGCGGTCGCCGGGTGGTCGGGCAGGTGGGTCGCGGTGCTCATGGGGTTCCAATCACCGTGCTGGAGCCGTTGCTGCCGTCTGACCAGCAGCCGCGCTCGCCGAGGACGTCCCGCAGTACGTCGATGCGATCGGCCATGATGCCATCCACACCCAGGTCGAGTAGAGCCCTGATCCGTGTGGGGTCGTCCACAGTCCAGACGTGAACCTGCAGGCCGAGGCGGTGCGCGGTGCGCACGAAGGCCCGGTCGACGACCCGGACGCCCCGGTGCCGCTCCGGGACCTGGGCGCACACGCCGGCCCACGGCGCCCCGCGCCCGGGCAGCAGCGGCCCGGCCAGCGAGCGCAGCCGCAGCCGGGCCACCTCGCGCGGCCCGAGCGAGGTGGCCAGCCGGGGGCCGGCGGCGGCGCGGACGGCGGCGAGCCGGGTGTCGGAGAACCCGCCGACGCAGACCCGGTTCCACGCGCCGGTCCGGCGGACCGCCTCGATCAGCGGGAGGACGGCCGGTGCGGCCTTGACGTCGATGTTGAACCGCGCCCCGGGGAACGCGTCCAGCAGCTCCTCAAGCAGCGGGACGGGCTCGGTGCCGCCGATCCGGGCCTGCCGGACCTCGCTCCAGGGCAGCTCGGCGACGGCGCCGGACCGGTCGGTCACCCGGTCGAGCCGGCTGTCGTGGAAGGCGACCAGCACGCCGTCGGCGGTCGCGTGCACGTCCGTCTCGAGGTAGCGGTACCCGAGGGCGACGGCGGCCTCGAAGGCGGCGAGCGAGTTCTCGGGGTGGCCGAGGTCGCCGCCCCGGTGCGCGAACGCGAGCGGCCCCCGGTGGTCGAGGAAGGGATGCATGTGGTGCTCCGAGCTGCGGGGGAGGGGCGGCGGCCGGGCCCGCGGGCGCGGGCGGCGCGAGGTGTGCCGGCCGCGTCCCGGGGCACGCGCGTTACAGTATTACGCGCCCTGTCAAGCAGTAACGGTGGGCCCGCTCCCCGGCCGTACCCGGACCGCATCGGCCTGCCCGGCCCGTGCCCCGCCCACCCGCCGTCGACTCCCCGTCAGCCGGGAAGGTCGCCGTCGCCGCCCAGATTGGCGACCATCCGGCGCAGCACCTCGATCGTGGTGACGAAGTCCGCCTCGTCGACGCCCTCGTGCATGCGGCGGTGGACCCGGAGGTTGCGGTCGCGGGCCCGCAGCCGGCCCTCCTCGCCCGCCGCGGTCAGGGTGAGCGCCCCCGCCTCCTCGTGCAGCCAGCCCCGGCCGGCGAGGTCGTCGAAGACCGTGTCGAAGTCGGTCCCGAGGTCGTCGTAACGGGCGAGCCGTTCCACCAGTGCCGCCCTGGTCCACTGCCCGGGGGAGCCGGCGACGTGGTTGAGCGTCCACCAGTGCGGCTGGGTGAGGTCCTCCTGGGCCAGTTGGGCGCGCAGGGCGTCCGTCACCAGCCGGTACGCCTGCCCGGTCCACGCGCCGATCGGCTGGGCGGCCAGTTCCTCGCGCGGGTACTCCTTCAGTGCCGTCTTCTTCGGTGCCATCTCCACGTTCCCCGTCGTGCGGTGATTTCCGGGACGTCGATCACCGTAGGACCTCAAGTCGACTCGAGGTCAAGCGCAGGGAAGGCGCAGGGAAGGCGCAGGGAACGCAGGGGAGTGGGGGAGAGGGGGCGGGGAGATCGCGGCGGCGGCCGTCACCGGCTCGACCGGTGGTCCCGGCGTGCCGGCCCGTGGTTCAGTGCGCGCCGAGGGCGGGGGAGGTCTTCTTCCGGGCGCGGTAGGCGGCGGCCTTGATCCGGTTCCCGCACGAGTCCATGCCGCACCACTGGCGCCGGGTGCCCCGTGAGCGGTCGACGTAGATCCGAGTGCACTCCGGGTTGCCGCACTCCTTCAGCAGCGGGACGTCCGGGCCGCTGAGCAGTTCGACGGCCTGGCGGGCGACGGTCGCCAGTGCCTGGTCCGGGGTGCCCTCGTTGTGCCGCCCGGCGAGGGTGAGTTGGGGTGTCACGGGCTCCCTGCGGGCGACGCCGTTGAGTACGGCGAGCGCCTCGCGGTCGAACTCCTCGCCGTGGACGCGGTTGGTGACGAGCCGGTAGACGGCCTCGCGCACGGTGGTGGCGGCTCGGACGTCCTGCTCGCAGCCGGGCGTGATGCTGTCCACCAGGCCGCTCTCGACGTACCAGGCGTTCAGCCGCTCCGGCGTCACGAACATCTCGAACCGGGTCGAGCGGCGTGCGCGGAGGGTGGCCGCGAAGTCGAGGGCGGGGTGCCCGCAGACGAAGACATGGTCGAGGTTCACATCACCATGCTGGCAGGTGACGGATTCGGGCGCAAGGAGCGTCACCGACCGGCCGGAGCGGCGCGGGCGGGCGCCGCCCGGGAATCCGAGGGCGGGACGGGGAGGCGGGAGCGGGACGGCCCCCGCCTCCCCGTCGGCTCACCTTCCGGGGGCGGCGGTCTCCGTCAGTGCCCCGTCGGCCAGCCGGAGCCAGCGGTCCACGCCGATCCCGGCGAGGAAGCGCTCGTCGTGGCTGATCACCACGAAGGCGCCCTGGTAGGAGTCGAGCGCGCTCTCCAGCTGGGCCACGCTGACCAGGTCGAGGTTGTTGGTCGGCTCGTCGAGCAGCAGCAGCTGCGGGGCCGGCTCGGCGCACAGGACGCAGGCCAGGGTGGCGCGCAGCCGTTCGCCGCCGGAGAGCACCCCGACCGGCAGGTGCGCCCGGGCGCCGCGGAAGAGGAAGCGGGCGAGCAGGTTCATCCGCTCCGCCTCGGGCCGCTCGGGGGCGAAGGCGGCGAAGTTCTCCGCCACGGTGCGGTCGAGGTCCAGCAGGTCGAGTCGCTGCGAGAGATGGGCGATCCGGCCGTCGCCGCGCCTGATGTCGCCCTCGACCCGCTCGCCGTCGCTCCGGCCGCCGTTGCCCCGCCCGCCCCCGGCCTTCCCGCCGTCGCCCCGCTCGCCCTCAGGGGTGAGGTCGCCGGTGATCAGGCGCAGCAGGGTGGTCTTGCCCGCGCCGTTGGGCCCGGTCAGCGCGATGCGCTCGGGGCCGCGGACGGCGAGGTCGACGCCGCCGTCGGCGAACACGGCCCGGCCGGCGTGGTGGACCTGCATCCCCTCGCCCAGGAAGAGGTTGCGCCCTGCGGGCACCCGGGTGTCGGGCAGTTCCAGGGCGATGCGCTGCTCCTCGCGCAGGGCGCGGCCGGCCTCGTCGAGCCGGGCCCTGGCCTCGCCCACCCGGGCCGCGTGCAGCTGGCCGGCCTTGCCCGCGGACTCCTGCGCGCCGCGCTTCATGGTGCCGGCGAAGATCCGGGGCAGGCCGGCGTTCTTGAGGTTGCGGGCGGCGTTGCCCGCGCGGCGCTCGGCGCGCTCGCGGGCCTGCTGCATCTCGCGCTTCTCGCGCTTCAGCTCCTGTTCGGCGTTGCGGACGTTCTTCTCGGCGACCTCCTGCTCGGCCCGCACGGCCTCCTCGTAGGCGGTGAAGCTGCCGCCGAAGAAGCGCACTCGCCCGCCGTCGAGTTCGAGGATGCCGTCCATGCGGTCGAGCAGCGCGCGGTCGTGGCTGACCACGAGCAGGCAGCCGGGGTAGTCGGCCAGCGCGTCGTGGAGCCGGTGCCGGGCCGCGGCGTCGAGGTTGTTGGTCGGCTCGTCGAGCAGCAGCACGTCGGGGCGCCGGAGGAGTTGGGCGGCGAGGCCGAGGGAGACGATCTGCCCGCCGCTGAGCGTGTGCAGGGTGCGGTCGAGGGTGAGGCCGGCGAGGCCGAGGCGGTCGAGCTGGGCGCGGGTGCGCTCCTCGACGTCCCAGTCGTCGCCGATGGTGGCGAAGTGCTCCTCGCTCACGTCCCCGGACTCGACGGCGTCCAGGGCGCGGATCACGTCGGCGACTCCGAGCACCTCGGCGACCGTGAGGTCGCCGGTCAGCGGGAGGCTCTGGCGGAGGTGG
Organism: Kitasatospora sp. NPDC101176; assembly: GCF_044768035.1. Lineage (NCBI taxonomy): Bacteria > Bacillati > Actinomycetota > Actinomycetes > Kitasatosporales > Streptomycetaceae > Kitasatospora > Kitasatospora sp. NPDC101176. The sequence continues at coordinate 277,167 of NZ_JBIWPA010000007.1, read as the reverse complement.
CCCAGCACCCCGCCGACCGTCACCGACCCTGCGGTGGGCCGGAGTTCACCGGCGATCAGCTTGAGCAGCGTGCTCTTGCCGGAGCCGTTGGGGGCGACCAGGCCGGTGCGGCCGGCGGGGACGGTGAAGGACAGGTCGTGGAAGACCGGGGTGTCGTCGGGCCGGGCGAACGACAGGTCGGAGCAGATGACGGCGGCGTCGGACATGGGGTGACCTCGGGGGTGCTGGAGGGCAGGAAGCGGCCTTCCGCCCTGGGCAGGCGTGGGGGAGGGGAAAAGGGGACGACGAAACGGACCGCCTCGGCGGTGCTTCGCTGCACCGGACGGCGGCCGTCAGGACCGGGTCTCACCCGGAGATGTCGTCTTCACCCACCACGTCTGCGACTCCTCGATCACACGGTTCGTGTCCATCCGAGCGTAACAGTCGCCCTCGCCGGTCCGCTCGGCATTTTCCGGGCGGGTGGGCCTCCGGAGGTCGACCGTGCGGTCAAGGGGCGCTCCCGGCCGCCTCGTTGACAGCTCAGGTGACGCCATGCCAGCATCGTCACCAGTTGAACGGGTGACGAAACCGGATGGCGATCGACAGTCCGGTCCGGGTCGCCGTGCCGAGACCGCTCCGGCTGTCGGCCGGCTGCGCCCACCCCTGATGTCCACCACGTCGAACCCCACCTTTCGGGCCCTCCCGACGACGGGACGGACCGATCTCGTCGGCCCCGTCACCGTCCTGACAGGTGATGAGACTGCCTGATGCGATCGTCACCAGTCAAGCAGGTGACGCAACGAGGGTAGAGTTCTGCCCTATGCAGTTGGTAGGGAGTTCTCGCCTATGAGTCACCGGATCGACAGGTGATGCTCACGGCTGCAAGCTGATGGCGGCCCGGCCGCGATGTGCGGGCCGACCAGGGCGGACCAGAACTGACCGGCGCTGCCCGGTGCTGAGCAGGGCCGCCCGGTGCCGCCCGGCGCTGAGCAGGGCCGCCCGGTGCCGCCCGGCGGGTGTCGGAGAACAGGTGGACGGCGCTGTCCGACCTGTGTCCGAACCTCCGGCGGATCCCCCGGCTCCCGTGGGGGAGTCAGACGACGGGCCGCCCCTGGGGCGGAGTGAGCATCACGATGCGCAGGTCGGGGTTCCCGATTGGGGTGAGCAGGTGGGAGACCACCTGCACCGGTGCCGGCGTGATCTGCGGGACGCTGACGGTGTACTGGTGGTTCTCCCGGGTCTCGACCTCGATGGCGTCCCGCATCAGGGTGGAGGCGCGCTCGCCCCGGGCCTTGAAGGCGTTCAGGATGCCGGTCAGGACCGGGTCGCCGGGGTGCTTGGACAGGGCGAGCTTCAGCATGCCGAGGTAGACCAGGACGTGGCTGTCCCAGTCGTGCAGGGTGACCCTCGCCATCGGGTCGGCCAGGGCCCAGCGCAGGAGGTTGGCGTCGTCGCCGGCCAGCGAGGGGAACCAGCGCTTCATGGCGTGGTTGCCGTGCAGGATGTTCCAGCGCGAGTCCATCACGTAGCCGGGGTTGGGCTCCTGGCCGCGCAGCAGTTCCTTGATCCAGTCGGGCACCTGCGGGCGGGTCCGGTCGGCCGTGCGCGGCTTGGGCACGGTCGGGGCCGCCGGGGCGGCGGCGAGGCCGTGGGCGCTGGTCCCCAGGCTGCGGTAGAGCGCCTGCAGGTGGGGGGAGGGCAGCACCCCGAGCAGGTTGGAGAGGATCTTGCGCAGGTTGTTGTACTCGTCCAGGGCCTCCAGGACCCGGCCGGACGTGGCGAGGGTGGTCATCAGGAGCTCCCACAGCCGCTCCTGGAGCGGCCGCTGGGTGACCTCGCGGCGCAGCCGGGCGACCACGGCGGGCGCGCCGAGCTGCCTGACGGCCAGTTGGCACCAGGTTTCGAGCACGGCGGTGCGCTCCTCGTGCAGGGAGACCGCCTCGTTGGCGAAGGGGTGGCCCTCCAAGCCGTCCAGGGCGGGCCCGCGCCACAGGTCCAGGGCGTCGGTGAACTGCTCCAGGCCGACCCGCTCCTCGCCGTTCTGCAGCAGGACGCGGGCCCGGCGGACGGCGTCCCGCCACAGGACGACGTCGCTCTGCTGGGCGTTGAGCAGGATCCGGTAGCCGCCGGGCTCGGTGCGGATCAGGTCCTTGCCGTCGGGCAGGCCCTGGCGCAGCTTGGAGATGATCTTGCGGATCTGGTCGATCGCGCTGTCGGGCTCGTTGCCGCCCCAGGTGGACTCGATCAGCCGGTGGTTGGGGATCACGTGCGGGGACGAGAGCACCAGGTGGACCAGGACTCGTCTGGTGGCGTCGCCCCGGATGTTGACGGGCTCGCCGTTGATCCGGATGGCGGGCGCCCCCAGCAGGCTGACGTGGAAGGCCTCCCGCGGGGCGAGCTTGCCGACCCCGTTGGACGGCCCGTGGACGATGGGCAGCCGGAAGCCCGCGGAGGCGAGCGCTGCGGTGGAACTGTTCATGGGTGTCGATCCTTCCGTCAGTGGCGGCGATGGGCAGGGTCAGACGAACAGCTCGGCCAGTGCGGTGCGCTGATCGGCGGTCAGGGGCGGCGCGGCGCCCGCCGCGACGTTGGCCAGCAGGTGGGCGGGGTCGAGGGTGGCGGGCAGGGTGACGTGCACCCGCTCGTCGGACAGCCCCCAGCGGAGCAGGGCCTCTGACGCGTCGGTGCAGCCGGCGGCGGCCGCCAGTCGGCGGGGGTCGGGGGTGCGGTTCAGCAGGCCGCCCTCGGCGAAGGGGCGCATCACCAGCACGCCGATGCCCAGTTCCCGGGCCAGCGGCAGGATGCGTTGCTCGACGGCGCGTTCGCGCGGGTTCAGCGGGATCTGGACGGTGTCGTAGACGCCGGTGCGCATGGCCTGTTCCAGGTCGGCCGCGGTGCCGCCGCCGAAGGCGTGGTCGCGCCAGTAGGTCAGGCCGATCCGGCCGATCCGGCCGCGCTCGCGCTCCTGCTGGAGCCAGTCGGTGTGGTTGCGCCAGCCGATCACGTGGTGCAGCTGGAGCAGGTCGACCCGGCCGTCGAACAGGCGCAGCTGGTTCTCGAACTGGCGCCTCCCCCGGGCGGGGCCGTCGGCCCAGATCTTGGTCGCGACGAAGGCCTGCTGCCGGGCGGCGCCCAGGGCGCGGGCCAGCACCTCCTCGGAGCGTCCGTAGACGGGCGCGGTGTCGAAGACCCGCACCCCGTGGGCGAGGGCGAGGGCGACGATCTCGCGGGCCAGGTGCTCGCGCCCGGCGGGGAGGTCGAAGCGGCGCCAGGTGCCGAGTCCTACGCAGGGTAGGTGGGGGCCGGTTCGGCCGAGCCGGCGTGCGGCCGGGGTCTGTGAAGCTTTGGCGGGGATCTCGGGGACTAGCATGACGTAAGGGTGACTCAATCAGTCCTTTTCATGCAACTGGTTGGTTTAAATAACAGAGCGTCACGAGGTCTGCGACCAGCGGAAATCCGCGCCATGGCCGTCCCGGGCCGGTGAAACGTGACCTACATGACAGCGGGGGCGGACGGGAATCGCTCCCGTCCGCCCCCTGCAAGGATTCTGACGTTCAGTCAGACTGTCGAATCGTCAGATTCGGTGAAGATTCAGCCCGCGATCCCCAGCAGCTCCGCGAGGTTCTCACCCATCACCCGGGCCCGGGCGCCGGCGTCCGGGATCACCCGCTCCACCAGGATCCGGTTGGTGTACATGTCGGCGAACGGGGTGTTGGAGCCGAACAGGCAGCGCTCCGGCACCTCCGCGGCGGCCAGCCGCGGCGCCAGCGAGACGAAGGAGGAGCCCAGGTCCAGGTAGAGGTTGGGGATCTCCTTCACCAGCTCGATGGTCTCCAGCCAGTTCAGGCCGCCCAGCACGCCGATGACCACGGGCACCGACGGGAAGCGGCGGGCCAGCTCGGCCGTGGTGCGGATGTCCCCGGCGGTCTGCGGGGCGAACCCGTGCACCAGCAGCGGCAGCGCCCGGCCGCCGACCGCGGCCTCCTGCACGGCCCGGAACACCGGCTCCAGCTTGGCCGCCTCGTCGGACCCGAAGGTCAGCTCGCCGACGCCGGCGTAGCCGGGCTCGAGGACCTCCTGCTGGAGCGCCTTGGCGGTGTCCTCGTACGACAGGCCCACCGGCACCTTGCCGAAGGCCACGAACCGGTCGCCGCCCTCGGCCAGCGCCTCCCGCAGCTCCCGGCTGGGCCGCTCGCGGCCGTCCGCCTCGCCCTGCAGGACCCGGTGCAGCACGGACATCTCGCTCTTGAACGAGGCGATGTCGGTGGAGTGCTCGATGTGCGGCAGGGTCGACAGCAGCACCGCGCGGTCGATGCCCGCCTCGTCCATCGCGGCGATCTGGGCGGAGGTCGGCAGGACGACGTGCTGGTGGCAGTCAAAGATCATCGGAAGGTGTCCTTCGGTCGTGGTGAACGGCGTGCGGCGTGCGGCCTGCGGCCCGTGGGGAACGGCGCGTGGCGGGTGGTGGACCGCGCGGGGCGTGCGGAGCCCCGCGCGGTCGCCCGGGGTGACCCGGGATCAGGTCATGATGACGGCCCAGTACGGGTTCAGCTTGCCCTCCAGCATGTGCAGCGCCTGGATCGCGATGAAGCCCTCGTCGGTGGTCTCCGAGGCGCCGCCGGGCACCCGGCCGAAGCCGCCGTCCGAGCTCTGCCGCGCGGCGATCCAGGCCCGGCAGGCCGCCGGGTCGGCGGGCTCCGAGCCCAGCACGTACAGCGAGGCGATCGCGTGGTAGGAGCCGACGAAGCTCTCCGGGCCCGACGGGCGGTAGCGGAAGCCGCCGGCCTCGGTCTGCAGGCCGCGCAGCCAGGCGATGGTCTCCTCGTGGCGCGGCGGCTCCAGGCCGAGCGCGATCAGGGTGTCGACCACCCGGAAGGTCGCGAAGGTGTCCGAGGGGTGGCCGGGCTGGTTGCCGTAGCCGCCGTCCTGGTTGCGGCAGGCGGCGAAGTAGGCGACAAGGTCGGCCTCCCGCTCCGGGCGCCGGCCCAGGGCCAGCAGCGCCAGGACGGCCAGGTTGCAGTGCCAGGCGTCGCCCGGGTAGCCGGGGGCGTTGCCGAAGGCGCCCTCGGCGTGCTGGCAGGCCTGCAGGAACGCGGCGCACTGGTCGGTGTCGTAGTCCGTGCCGCCGAGCACGGTCGCCGTCAGCACCGCGCAGTAGGTGGTGAACGCCTCCGAGAGCAGGCTGGGCTGCTCGCCGAAGCCGCCGTCCGGGTTCTGGGTCGCGTAGATGCCGGCCAGCAGCTGGTCGCGGTTGGCGATCGGCTCGTTCAGCGCCATCAGGTCGGACACCACGTGCAGCACCGAGAAGGTCTGCGCGGTGCGGTCCGAGCGCAGGCCCAGCGGTGCCCGGTACGGGGTCAGGCCGTAGCCCAGGCCCGAGGCGGTCGAGCGCAGCCAGGCCAGGTAGGCCGGCAGGTCGATCAGCCCCTCGGACAGCGGCTCGCGGGAGACGTAGGAGAGGTCGCGCTCCAGCGGCCAGGGCTTCAGCTCGGGGGCCGGGCCGGGCACGGTCGGCGCGGGCTGCTCGCGGTCTCCGAGGGCGGCCAGCGCCAGCAGCTGGGTGGTGGCGTGCTTCTCGTGGAACGGCACGTACGCGGTGTTGCCGACGGAGAAGGCGCCCGCGGAGCGCGGCGGCACCATGACGTGCCGGGCGAGCGGGACGGTGGCGTCCACCGGGGTGGAGAACCAGCTGCCCTGGCCCTGGAAGATCCCGCCGACCGCGGTGTCGGTGTAGCGCCAGAGCTCGGCGGCGGCCAGCGCGGACAGCTCCTTGGCCCACACGTCGTCGGACAGCTCGGCGACCCGGTCGGCGGCCAGCACGGCCAGCGCGTGGTCGGGCATCAGCTTCGCGGGGAACGGCGAGTCGGGGCGGCCGTACTGCGCCAGCAGCGGGTCGACCCGGGTCTGCGAGTCGGCGGACACCCGGTCCCACAGGCCGCGGCCGCGGGTGTGCTCGTGGGTGTCCAGGTGGCGCAGCACCTTGCGGGCGTGCTCCAGGGCGCCGAGGTCCGGCGATCCGGCGGCGGTGGCGCGCTCGTGCAGGGCGGACCAGGCCAGCACCGCCAGCGCGCTGGAGCGCAGCCGGTAGCCGTGGAAGGCGTCCGGCTCGCCGCGCGCGGTCAGCGCCGCCCAGGCGCCGTCCGCGGAGTCGAACGCGGCCAGCTGCTCGGCGGCGGCGGTCAGGAACGAGGCCCAGAACGCGTCGCCGTCGTCCACCGCGTGCGCGGCCAGCACCAGCACCGCGACCTGCTCCAGCAGGCTCGCGCCGTCCAGCACGGTCGCCCCGTCGCGGTGCAGGCGGGCCGGCCAGCCGCCGGCGAGCACGGACTCGGCCAGCGGGCGCAGCCCCGCCCGGGCCTCGGCGGCCGTCGCCGGGTCGTCCAGGGCGGTGCCCGCGTGGTGCAGCGCCCACCAGGCCAGCGCCTGGGTGGCGGGGGTGCGCACGTCGCCGACGGGGTGCACGGTGCCGGTGACGTCCAGCAGCTCGTGGAAGCCGGCCGCCTGTGCGTCGTCGAACTCGCGCAGGGCCGTCAGCAGGGTGCGGGTGAGCTCGGGCTCCTCGGCCTTCGCGAGCACCAGCACGGCCAGGGCCGCGTCCCGCAGGGTGCGGTCCGGGGTGACCGGGTCGGCGGCGTCCCGGCCGAGGACGGCCGGGACGCGGCCCCGGACGTCCACGAAGTTCTCGGTGAAGAAGTCGTGCAGGGAGGGCGGTCGGGACATCGGGACTCCTCGGTCGGTCTCAGACGGTTTCGGGAAGCGGGACGAAGCGCGGGTCGAAGCGCTCGTGGACGTACAGGCGGGCGCCGTCGTCGCAGCTGATCAGGTACTCCTTGTAGGCGCACGGCTCGTCGTCCGGGCTCCAGCGGTCGGTGCCGCTCCCGAGCAGTCGGCGGTGCTGCAGGGTCAGGGTGTCGCGCAGCCGGTGGCCGAGCGGGACGGCGTCGTCGGCGGCGCCGGACCAGCCGCGCGGGGGTGCGGTGAATACCACCAGGTTGCGGCTGACGACCTCGTCGTCGTCGGTGACCAGCACCGAGTGGCGCTCGACCACGGTGTGCTCGGGGCCGAGCCCGAGCGAGGCGAGGGCCTGCGGCGGTGCCTGGCCGGCGCCGACCCGGTGCTGGAGCGAGACCCGCACCGACAGCCGGCGGCCCAGCAGCGACTCCAGCAGCACCGTGGTGGAGCCGTCGCTGGCCAGCAGCATCCGGGTCGCGACGGGCAGTGCGAGGGTGGCGGGTGCCGCCATCAGCGGGCGCGGCCGGCGGCCGCCAGCAGGTGCCGGGCGGCGAGCGCGGTGCCCGGGCCCTCGGGGGCGACGGCGAGCTGGCCCGGGGTCGGGGCGCCGTGGTCGGGCCGGACGGCCAGCAGCGGGGCGACCGTCGCGGCGAGCTGCTCCGCGGTGGGGTCGATGCAGGTCGGGAAGCCGAGCAGGTCGAGCCTGCGGGCCGCCTCGACCTCGTGGTACTCGCCGAGGCTGCCGAGCACGAAGACGGTCGGGATGCGCATCGCCGCCACCTCCGTGACGGTGATCCAGCCGGGCGCGGAGAGCAGCACGTTGGCCTCCCGCAGCAGCGGCATCCACTCCGGCAGGTAGGGCAGCTGGATCACCGACTCGGGCGCCGGGACGGGCTCCCGGCCCAGCAGCACGAACTGCAGGTCGGGGTGCTGCCCGCGGAGCAGCTCGTAGGCCTCCAGGTAGCGGTCGACGACCTTCTGCTTGTTCTCCAGGAACATCGTGGTGCCGCCCACCGAGCCGACCATCAGCGGCCCCTCGGGGATGCCGAGCTCGGCGCGGGCCTTGCCCTCGGCGTCGGACGGCGGGATCCGGCGCACCATCGGGCCGGTGAACACCGCGTTGCCGCCCGGGCGCAGGGCCCGGGCCACCGCGGTGCCCTCGTCGAGCTCGGGGACCAGCGGCTTGTCGGTCAGCACCAGTTCGGCGCCGGAGACGATCCACTCGAAGCAGGCGTGCAGGGCCTGGCGGCCGCGCCGCAGGTCCTCCGGCTCGATGTCGAAGCCGCCGTCGACCAGGGTCTGGTCGTCGAGCTGGTACAGGGTGAAGTCGTACCGTTCGGTGACCAGGGCGTGCCGGGTGCCGAGGATGGCGGCGGCCATGCTGGCGGACATGTTGTAGTCGCTGACCAGCAGGTCGGGCCGGTGCTCCTGGATCAGGGCCAGGTACTGCAGGATCCGCTCGCCGTTGACGAACGCCGGGGCGAGGTAGCCGCCGATGTAGCCGTCCCAGTCCATCCGGCGGCCCAGGTTGCTCTTGGTGGCGTAGTCCACCGGCCGGCCGGCCGCGAGGTCCACCACCGTCACGCCGGCCTCGGTGAACAGCGGCGTGAAGGTGGACTGCAACGAGCCGAGCAGCACGGTCAGTTCGGCGTCGGGCTGCTGGGCCAGGATCTCCCGGGCCAGCGACAGGACGCGCATGTTGTGTCCCGAGCCGGTGGCGGCGGGTGCGAACAGGATCTTCATCGCGGGCTCCTGGTGTCGGAAGGGGTGAGTACTCCGTGGGTGGTGCGGCCTTCCGGCACGTCGCCCACCACGATCGCGCCGTCGGCCACCCGGGCCCGGTCGCCGATCGTGCAGGGCCCGATGACGGTGACGCCCGCGCCGATCAGCACGTCCGCGCCGATCGAGACCGGGCCGGCCCGCCAGGGCAGTGAACGCCGGCCCAGGTCGTGGCCGCTGGAGAGGACCTGGACGTCGGGGCCCAGGACGGTGCGGTCGCCGACCGACAGTCCGCCGCCGGCCTCCAGGACGGCGCGGGCGCCGATCCGCACGCCGGTGCCGAGCCGGATGCCGCCCAGGGGTGACGGCCCGTCGGGGCGCCCGAGCGCGATCGGCCCGGGGCCGATCCGGACGTCCACGCCGCCGCCGAACTCGGCGTCCAGCAGCCCGCCGGTGCCCACCCGCCAGCTCGGCGGCAGGGTGACCGCGCGGGGTGCGCGGCGGCGGACCAGGGCGACGATCGCCGACGGGTCCGGCAGGCCGTCCTCGACCGGTGTCCGGTGGCGCAGGATCCGCGCCGGCCGGCCCACCACGACGGTGTCGTCGGGGACGTCCCGGGTGACGTGGGCGCCGGCCGCCACCACCGCGCCCCGGCCGAGCCGGACGCCGGGGGCGACCACGGCCCGGGCGGCGATCCAGGCGCCGGCCCCGACGGTGACCCGGGCGCCGCCCGGCTCCCCGACCCGGGCCAGGGAGGCGACCATCGCGCCCGGCCCGAAGTCGGCGGCCGCGATCGCGCTGCGGAAGCCGATGAAGACGCCGGCGGCCAGCGTGCTGTCCTCCAGGGACACGCCGTGGCGGACCCAGCAGCCCGGGCCCACGGTCGAACCGTGGGTACGGGTGCGCGGCTCCACCAGCGCGCCGTCGTGCGGTGCGGTGTCGGTCGGCGGGGTCATGCGCCGGCCAGCTCCAGGACGTACTGGCCGTAGCTGGAGGAGGACGAGAGCCGCTTGCCGATCAGGGTGAGCTGCTCCCGGTCGATGAAGCCCATCCGGTAGGCCACCTCCTCCACGCAGGAGATCCGGATGCCCTGGCGCTTCTCCAGGATCTGCACGAAGGTCGAGGCCTCCAGCAGGCTGTCGTGGGTGCCGGTGTCGAACCACGCCGAGCCGCGCCCGAGGTTGACCAGCCGGGCCCGGTTCTCCCGCACGTAGGTGAGGTTGAGGTCGGTGATCTCCAGCTCGCCGCGGGCCGACGGGGTGAGCCGGGCGGCCCGGTCCAGGGCCTCGTTGTGGTACATGTACAGACCGGTGACGGCCAGGTTGGACTTCGGCCGGTCCGGCTTCTCCTCCAGGCTGACGATCGCGCCGTTCTCGTCGATCTCGGCCACGCCGTACCGCTCCGGGTCGCTGACCGGGTAGCCGAACAGGGTGCAGCCGTCCAGCCGTTCGACCTCGCGGCGGAGCATGGTCGGCAGCTCGTGGGCGTAGAAGATGTTGTCGCCGAGCACCAGGCAGAGGTCCTCGTCGCCGACGAACTCCCGGCCGATCAGCAGGGCCTGGGCCAGGCCGCCGGGGTTCTCCTGGACGGCGTAGCTGAGCTCGATGCCCAGGTCCCCGCCGTCGCCCAGCAGTTCGCGGTAGACGTCGAGGTGGTGCGGGGTGGAGATGATCAGGACCTCGCGGATTCCGGCGTGCATCAGCACCGAGAGCGGGTAGTAGATCATCGGCTTGTCGTAGACCGGCAGAAGTTGCTTGGAGTGCACGCTGGTCAGCGGGCGCAGTCTGGTGCCGGACCCGCCGGCGAGGATGATGCCGCGCATGAGCTGTTCCTTCCTGGTGCGGAGGTGTGCGTCTTCCGGAACTGAGTCGGATCAGGCGGCGTTCGCCAGCAGCGGCTGCCACCAGGCGGAGTTCTCCCGGTACCAGGCCACGGTCTGCGCGATGCCGTCCTCGAAGCTGACCTGCGGGCGGTAGCCGAGCCGGCGCAGCTTGCTGTCGTCGATGGAGTAGCGGCGGTCGTGGCCCTTGCGGTCGGCGACCGCGCGCACCGAGCTCCAGTCCCTGCCGAGGGCGTGGAGCAGTACCCCGGTGAGCTCCTTGTTGGTCAACTCCCGCCCGCCGCCGATGTTGTAGACCTCACCGGGGGCGCCCTCGCGCAGCACCAGGTCGATGCCGCGGCAGTGGTCGTCCACGTGCAGCCAGTCGCGCACGTTCAGCCCGTCGCCGTAGAGCGGGACGGTGCCGCCGCGCATCAGCGTCGTGGCGAACAGCGGGATGACCTTCTCGGGGAACTGGTACGGGCCGTAGTTGTTGCTGCAGCGGGTGATGCTGACGTTCAGGCCGTGGGTGCGGGCGAACGCGCGCACCAGCAGGTCGGCGCTCGCCTTGGCGGCGGCGTACGGGGAGTTGGGCTCCAGCGGCCACTCCTCCGTCCAGGAGCCCTCGTCGATCGAGCCGTACACCTCGTCGGTGGACACGTGGACGAAGCGCGCCAGGCCCTCCTGGAGGGCGGCCCGCAGCAGGTTGTGCGTGCCGACGATGTTGGTGCGCACGAATTCGCCGGAGTTGCCGATCGAGCGGTCCACGTGGGACTCGGCGGCGAAATTCACCACCGCGTCCACTTCGGAGAGCAGTTTGGGGACCAGCTCCTCGTCGGCGATGTCGCCGTGGACGAACCGCAGTCGGCCGTCGCCGGAGACGGGGGCGAGATTCTCCAGATTCCCGGCGTAGGTGAGCTTGTCGAGAACGGTGACGCCGGTCACATCGGTGCCCAGTCCGCCGGTCAGCAGACGGCGGACGTAGTTGCTACCGATGAATCCGGCGCCGCCGGTCACCAGAATGTGCATGGGAAAGCTCCTCTGGTAGCTGTCGAGAAGGCGACGGACTTGGCGCCGTCCGGTCCTGAGGTGCGGTGATGACCCACCGTCGGAGACCCGCACGGGCCCCTCGAGGACAGTTCCCATCGAAACAGTCGAACGTTCTTTCGCCCTACCGGCGACCTACCTTCCGGGTACCGGAATGGCGGCCCGAAACACGGCGGAAGCAAAAGAGCTCCCGCGGACCGCGGTGCCGGCCCGGGCGGGGCGGCGTGCGGTCCGCGGGAGCTCCGTCGCGGATCCGGTGGTGGATTTGTCGAAGGTGGTTGTCTATTTCGGGTCGAGCTGGGCCTGGAAGACGGCGTACTCGAAGTAGGCCCTGCACTCCTTGATCAGACCGGCGGAATCCAGCTGGAAGACGTTGATCCCGGACCAGTTGACGGGCCGGTTGGACAGCGTGACCGCCGCACCCCGCCAGGTGACGGCGACGAAGTCGGCGGTGGCGTGCGCCTCCAGCGGGGTGATGCCCAGGAAGGGGCGGAAGTTCGGCAGGACCGAGGCGATCCGGGCCCGGATGGCCGCGCGGCCGGTGATCGGGGGCCGGCCGACCGGGTCGTGGAAGACCGCGCCCTCGGCGAAGGCGTCCGCCCAGGCGCGGGCGTCGGCGCGCTGCGAGGCGGCGAAGAACTGCAGCACCGAGGCCGGCATCGCTGGGAACCCGGCGTAGCCGTGCGGCGGTTGGTAGTGCTTCGCGTCGGGGGCCGCCTCGTCGCGGGCGGGCGTCGCGGAGGCCGGGGCGGCCAGGCCGCCCGTCAGCGCGCCGGCGCCCAGCAGCGCGCCGAAGCCGAGGGCCGTGCGGCGGCCGACCAGGGCCTGCTCTGCCGTACTCATGGGGTACTCACCTGTCTCTCGGTCGGTGGGCCCGCGGCCGCCTCTCGGTCGGTGGGCCCCGAACCACGGGGACGCCGCTCCCCGGCCGGGTCGGTCGCGCGCCGCCGGGATCGAGGCCGGGGCACCTCGCAGGGGTATCCGGGCAGGCGGGGGCTCGACCCGCGGACTGCCGGGGAGCGGCTCGGGGGCCTCCGGCCCGCGGGGAACGCGTGAGCCGTGGCTGAGCCCCCAACCTAGGGCGGGCCCCGCGCCCGGACAAGCTTTTCGATGAAGGTGGAAGTACCGGCGCCGGCCGGGTGTGGAGCGGGCCGGGAGGGCGTCCGGTGCCGGGCCGCCGGCCGGGTGCGGAGCCGGTCGGGCCGCCCGGTCAGGCCGCCCGGGGGTGCGTGCGGCACCCCCGGGCGGGCCGGGTCACTTCTGGCCGGCGATGGCCACGGCCGCGGCGATGACGGAGGCCTTCACCCGCTCCAGGGCGCCCTCGTCGTCGCCGACGATCATGCGCCTGACCTGCGGGACGGCCATCGGCCAGCCCACCAGGCCGGTGAAGATCAGCAGGAGCGTCGGCGCGTCGATCGCGCTGATCTGCTCGGACTCGGCGGACCGCACGCTGTTCAGGTCGGCGGCCTTCTGCTGGTAGTGCGCCCGGCGGGACTCCTCGTCGGGGACGGTCTGGTCGGTGAACTCCAGTGCCTCCCAGAGCAGCAGGCGGGTCACCTCGGGGTGGTTCTGGTGGTACGTGAAGAGCCGGTCGAGGTAGTCGGGGACGTCCACCTCGCCGTCGGCGGTGGGCGGCGGCACGGCGGCCGCCAGCTCGCCCAGCGACCGCTTGAGCACGGTGGCGAAGAGCGTCTCCTTGTCGCCGAAGTAGAGGTAGATCGCCTGCTTGTTGGCCTGGGCCTCCCGAGCGATCCGGTCCACGCGCGCGCCGGCGACGCCGTAGCGCGCGAACTCGTCGAGCGCGGCTTGGTAGATCCGGTTCCGGGTTTGCTCGGAGCGTGAGGTCATCGGCCAGGCATCCTCGGGTCTCGCGGACGGGGGGAGGGGTAAACAAGTGACTGGTTAGTTTAGTCGGCCGGGTCAAGCCCGACCAACCGATTGAATAAACCATCTGGTTGGTGTAGAACTCGTCGTGACGCCGCCGACCGACCGGCTGCCTCCTCCGCCGGTGCCACACGGCCGGTTCAACACCCTCGCCGTGCCCGGGGATCCGTCCTTCCCCGGCGCGATCAGCGCACCAGCCCGCTCACCCCATCCGCGTGACCAAGGATCTGTCATGACAGACACTCCGGTTCTCCCCCGTGCCGTGGCCGACCCTCCCGGCCCCACCACCGTCCGCCCCATGCTGTTCCTGGTGATGGCGGTGTGCAGCGGAGCCACCGTCGCCAACGTCTACCTGGCCCAGCCGCTGCTGAAACTGTTCAGCGACAGCCTGGGGATCTCCCACTCCTCCGCCGGCATCGTGGTCACCTGCGCCCAGTTCGGCTACGCGGCAGGCATCCTCTTCCTGGTCCCGATGGGCGACGTCCGGCGGCGCAGGCCGCTGCTCGCCACCATGCTGGGCGTCACCACCGCCGTGCTGCTGGTGGCCGCGGCCGCCCCCGGCCTCGGGGTGCTGGCCGCCGCCACCGCGGCGATCGGCGCCGCCACCGTGATCCCGCAGGTCCTGGTGCCGCTCGCCTCCGAACTCGCACCGCCGGAGAAGCGCGCCGCCGTGGTGGCCAACGTCCAGATCGGCCTGATGACCGGCATCGTCGGCTCCCGGGTGATCGGCGGCGCGGTCGGGCAACTGGCCGGCTGGCGGGCCGTCTACCTGCTGGCCGCCGTCCTGACCGCGGCCACCGGCGCCCTCACCGTCTCGCTGCTGCCCAAGGAGGGCGCCCGCCCGGCCATGAGCTACGGCAGCCTGCTCGCCTCGCTGCCCCGGCTGGTGCGCGACGAGCCGGCCGTACGGCACGCCTGCGTGCTGCACGGTGCGCTGTTCGGCGCCTACAGCGCCACCTGGACCACCCTCGTGCTCGTCCTGACGAACAGTCACTACGGTTACAGCAGCGCGGTGGCGGGCCTGTTCGGCGTGCTGGGCCTGGCCGGTGCGGTGTCCGCCCCGTGGGCCGGGCGCTACATCGACCGCAAGGGCGCGCAGCCGATCATCATCGCCTCGCTGGTGCTCACCCTGGTCTCGGCCGGCGCCTACGCCCTCGGCGGCTCGCTGCTCGTCGCCCTCGTGGTGGCCATCGTCCTGGCCAACGTCGGGGTGCAGTGGAGCCAGATCGCCAACCAGGCCCGGATCTTCGCCTACGTCCCCAACGCCCGCAGCCGGGCCAACACCGTCTACATGGTCGCGGTCTTCCTCAGCGGGGCGGTCTCCGCGGCGGTCGCCAGCGCCTGCTTCGGCTCCTACGGGTGGGGCGGGGTCTGCGCGGTCCAGGCTGTGCTCGCGGTGGTCGGTCTGCTGACCGTCCCGCTGATGCGCCGCCACGACCGCCGCCACCCGGTGGCCGGCTGAGCCGGTTCCCGCCCACTCGCCCGTGAGGAGAGCAATGATTCCCCACTCCGTCCGTCCCCTCCCGAGCGCCACGGGCGCCGCCGCCGGCACCGCCGCCGGCACCCGGGCGGCAGCCGCGACCGAGACGCTCCCGCACGACGAACTGGCCGGTCTGTTCAAGGCGCTCGGCGACCCGATCCGGCTGCGCATCGTCTCCATCCTGCTCGGCCGGGAGGCCAACGAGGCCTTCGTCGGCGAACTCCTGGACTCCTTCGAGCAGTCCGGACCGACGATCAGCCACCACCTGAAGATGCTCCTCTACGCGGGCCTGCTGACCCGGCGGCGCGAGGGCACCCGGCTCTACTACCGCCTTCAGGCCGACGAGTTGTGCCGGGTCGACCTGCTGCGGCAGCGCCGCACCGTGGACGCCGGCCCGGCCTGACCGGGCAGCCCGCCCCCCTGAGCCGGCCGCCGGACCGCGGCGGCCGCCCTCACCCCCCAGACCTGCCCGACGGGCCCGGAGCCCGTTCGGCAGCCATCACGAGATATCCCGAACACCCCGACAGAAAGGCGAGTCGATGACTCTCCCCGCCATGCCCAAGGCCGTCCTGCAGTTCTTCGAGGCCTCCCAGTCGGCTGACGCCGACCGCTGGGCCGACGCCTTCGCCGAGGACGCGCTCTTCCACGACCCGGTGGGCACCGAGCCGATCAAGGGCCGCGAGGCGATCCGGACCTTCATCAAGTCCGTCATCCCCAACTTCGACCCCTTCCTCGGTCTGACCCCGCTGGAGGCCCACAACGTCGGCGAGTTCACCGCCGTCTCCTGGCACGGCGCGGCCGTCGCGAAGGACGGCAAGCCGGTCAACTGGTCGGGCATCAACGTCTACCAGCTGAACGGCGAGGGCCTGATCCAGGAGGCCAAGGCCTACTTCAACCACGCGATCTTCGCGGCCCAGCTCGCCGCCAACTGAGAACCCGCGGGTTCTCCCGGCCGAGCCCCCCGGAACCGGGCCCGTACGGTACGACCGGTCGTACCGTACGGGCCCTGCCGCGCACCCGGGCCGGGACTCCGGCCGCCGGCCCGCGGTGACCTGTTCGCAGCAGGCCCGGTGGCGGGAACGGCGGGGAGCGGCGGAGGCTGGTGCCGAGCAGGATCGGGCCGCTGAGGGTTCGGCCGTGAGGCAGGGACAGGGGCATGCCGCGTTTCAACGACAGGCCGGGACGGGCGTCGGGTCGGACGGGCCGCAGGGCCGGACTCGCCGCGGTGGCGCTGGGCTGCACGGTGCTGGTCGCCGCCGGCTGCGGGTCCTCGGGCTCCTCCTCGCCCACACCGTCGCGCTCCTTCTCCCCGGACGTGAACTCCTTCTCCGGCCAGCTGCCCTCCTCCGTGGCCTCGGCCAAGTCCTCGTTGCTGGAGTCGGCCTCGGCGGCCGCGTCCGCGGCCTCGGCCGCCGCCTCCAAGGCGATGGAGTCGCTGTCGGCGGCGGCGTCCGCGTTCGAGTCGTCCGTCTCGGCCCAGGTGGCCGCGGACCGGGCCAAGGCGCAGGACGTCCTGTCGAAGACCGGGGGTGCGGGCAACGCCGTCTCGGACGTCACGCTCACCGGCCTGCCGAAGGCCCAGGCCGCGGGCTTCAACGCCGCCCTGGTGACGGTCGTCAACAGCACCGGCTCGACGACGTCGTACGCGGTCAAGGTCGAGTTCCTCGACGAGACCGGCAAGGTCGTGGACACCTCCTACCTCGGCATCCCGGACGTCGCCGCGGGGGCCAA
Source organism: Kitasatospora sp. NPDC101176 (assembly GCF_044768035.1). Lineage (NCBI taxonomy): Bacteria > Bacillati > Actinomycetota > Actinomycetes > Kitasatosporales > Streptomycetaceae > Kitasatospora > Kitasatospora sp. NPDC101176. The sequence goes on along the minus strand of NZ_JBIWPA010000007.1, from coordinate 260,776 downwards.
GGCCACCCGGACGGCCTTCAGCCCGATCGACCGGGACAAGGCACTGGTCGCCAAGGTCACCCAGGCCCAGCGGTACTGACCCGGCCGGCTCACCGCAGGACACGAGCGCCGCCCGCTCCGCCGTCACTCGGACGGCGGAGCGGGCGGCGCCCGTCATGGGGCCGGGGGCGGGTCGGGCGGGGCCGCGCGGTGCTCCGGGCGGGGCCGTGAGCAGGGGTTCCGGGCGGGCTGTGAGGCAGCCGTGAAGGTCGTGGGTGGGGCCGGTGATCGGCCGTTGATCGTGCGTAGACGGCAAGCCTGGAGCATCGGGGACCAGAGGGAACCGGTTCGGAGGCCACAGCCTGACCACCGGTGCCCGTGCGGCCGGACCACAGGCCGCGCGGGTACCCGGGGCTGATGCCGTCACCGGACCCGACCCCAGTAGGAGTCCGGACCACGAAGGGCAGACGAGGCATGGACGGCGGGCAGTCGGTGCAAGCGGTGAGGACGGCGGCGGGCTTCGGCGAGCTGCTGCGGCTACGGCGCGAGCGGGTCGGGCTGACCCAGCAGTGCCTGGCCGATCACGCGACCCTGAGCGTGCGGGCCATCCGGGACATGGAGAGCGGCCGGGTGCGCAGGCCCCGCAACGAGACGGTCCGGCTGCTGGCGGACGCGCTGCGGCTGGAGGGCCGCAGCCGCACGGACTTCGAGGAGGCGGCCCGCCGGCACCCGCTCGCCGACGAGGCGCCGGCCGCACCGGCCGCGCCGCCGGTGGCGCGCGGGGCGATCGTCGGGCGGGAGATGGAGGCCCAGGTACTGGCCGACGCCTTCGCGGTGCACGGAGACCGGCTGGTCTCCCTGGTCGGGCTCGGCGGGGTCGGCAAGACCCGGCTCGCCCTGGAGGTGGCCGGCCGGCTCCACCTGGCCGCCCGCTGGTCGGTGCGGTGGGTGGACTGCGGCGGGGGCCCGCACCCCTGGCGCGGGCTGCTGGACGACATCGTCCGGGACCTCGGCAACCAGCCGGCCCTGCTGGTGCTGGACGGCGCCGACGGCGGGGTCGACGCCGGCCGGCTGGACGAGCTGTTCCACCACTGCCCGGGGCTGCGGGTGCTGATCACCGCCCGGGAGGCCCGCCCGCTCCCCGGCGGTCAGGTCATCCCGCTCGCGCCGCTGCCCGTCCCGGAGCCGGAGCTGGACGCCGATCCGGAGGCGCTGGCGCAGGTCGGCGCCGTCCGGCTGCTGCTCTCGCACCTGAGCAGGCTGCGGCCCGGCTACACCCTGGAGCCCTCAGAGGCGCCCGCCGTCGCGGAACTCTGCCGCCACCTGGACGGCCTGCCGGGTGCGCTGGAGCGCGCGGCCGGGTGGGCGCTGGTGCAGTCCACGTCCCAGCTGGTGGCCCGGTTGACGGCCGTCCCGTTCACGCTGGCGGCCCCGCCGGTGGTGTTCGGGGCGCGCGGTGACGTGCGGGACGAGGTGGAACCGGCGATCCGGCGGCTGACCGACCGCCAGCGCGACCTGCTGGAGGTGCTGGTGGACGAGCCGGGGGACTGGTCGGGGGAGGACGCGGTGGTCCGCAGCGGCTGGTCGCTGCAGACCTGCCTGGAGACGGTGCACGAACTGCTCTCGCGCGGCCTGATCCGCAGCGTGCCCGCCCGAGACGGCGTGCGCTTCACGGTGCTCAACCTGTGCCGGCGCCTCGTCCGGGAGGAGCCGGGGTTCCGGCTCGCACCGTCCGGGGAGCTCCCGCTGCTGGCCGCCGCGGTCTGACCGGCGGCAGGCCGACCGTGCCCACCGGCCGCGCCCGCCTGCCCGCCCGGGGCCGGCCCGGCCGTGCCGGCGGCGCTTCCGCCGGCGCCGGTTCTGCCGCTTCTTGCCGCCTGACCTGCCGCCCGACCTGCCGCTTGCCGGGCCCGATCGTTCCTAACGTTCTCCCCGGGGCCGGGGCCGCCGCGGAACACGCGCCGGAGTTCCCGGACCGCCGGCCGGGGCGTCGGCGGCACGCCATCGACGATCTCTACCGATGAGGGCTGAGTTGTGGAGCACGGAAATGCCGAACAGACCGGGCTGGACGTCGTCGTGACGACGATGGCCTCGGACTCGCACACCTGGAACCTGGTCTTCCTGCAGTTGCTGCTGGAGGAACTGGGCCACCGGGTGACGAACCTGGGCGCCTGCGTCCCGGACGGGCTGCTGCTCGCCGAGTGCCGCCGGATCGAACCGGACCTGATCGTCATCAGCAGCGTCAACGGCCACGGCCACCAGGAGGGCCTCAGGGTGATCCCGGCCCTGCGGGCCTGCCCGGAGCTGCGGACCACCCCGACCGTCATCGGCGGCAAGCTCGGCATCGCCGGAGCCGACGACCCCGACCGCGAACGGACCCTGCTGGAGGCCGGGTTCGACGCGGTCTTCGAGGAGGGCGGCTCGGTGGCCGGGTTCCGCGAGTTCGTCGGCGGGCTGCGCTCCCGGGTCCTGCTGTGACGAGCTTCGGAGGGTTCGTGGCGCAGGCCGCGGAGGCCGGCGCCCTGGTGGTCCAGCCCCGGATGGGGATGGCGGAGGCGTCCCGGATGCGGGAGGGCCTGCTCGCCACCCGGGGGGCGGCCGCCGTCACCGTCGGCACCATCACGCTGGACAGCTACACCCGCACCGGCGACCTCGACGCGGCGCGGCGCGCCCTGGCGGCCGGGGCGGGCCTCAACGGCTACCCGATCGCCACCCATCCGGTCGAGGTCACCCGGGCGGTGCTGCACGGGGTGGCGGACGCGGGCTTCCCGGTGCAGGTGCGGCACGGCTCGGCCGCGCCGGAGCGGATCGTCGAGGCGCTGCTGGCCGTCGGCCTGGACGCCACCGAGGGCGGGCCCGTCTCCTACTGCCTGCCGTACGGCCGGACCCCGCTCCACAAGGCCGTGTCCAACTGGCAGCGCAGCTGCGAACTCCTGGCCTCGGTGCGGGAGTTCGGTGCGGATCCGCACCTGGAGACCTTCGGCGGCTGCATGATGGGCCAGCTCTGCCCGCCCTCCCTGCTGATCGCCATCAGCGTGCTGGAGGCACTGTTCTTCCGCCAGCACGGCCTGCGCAGCATCTCGCTAAGCTACGCCCAGCAGGCCGACGCGCGCCAGGACGAGGAGGCACTGGCCGCCCTCGGCCGGATCTCGGGCGAGCTGCTCCCGGACGTCGACCGGCATCTCGTGGTCTACGCCTACATGGGCGTCTACCCGCGCTCGCCCGGCGGCGCGCGGCTGCTGTTGGAGGACGCGGCGCGGCTCGCCGTGCGCGGCGGCGCCGCCAGACTGATCGTCAAGACCACGGCGGAGGCACACCGCATCCCGACCGTCGCCGAGAACGTCCGGGCGCTGGAGACGGCCGCGGCGGCGGCGGCCGCCGAGCGCGACCGCCCGCGGCCCGCCGCGCCGCCGGACACCGGCATCGAGGCCGAGGCCAGGGCGCTGATCGGCGCGGTGCTCGACCTCGACGCCGACCTCGGGCGGGCCCTGGTCCGGGCGTTCGCCGCCGGCTACCTGGACGTGCCCTACTGCCTGCACCCCGACAACGCCGGGCGGGCGCGCAGCTCGCTGGGCCCGGACGGGCGGCTGTACTGGTCCGCCGTCGGCTCGATGCCGATCGCCGGGCTCGTCGAGGGCGGCCGCCCGCCGATCCTCGGCTCGGCCGGACTGCTGACCGCCCTCTCCCACGTCCAGCGGAGCTACGACGGCAGGGCCGGGGACGCCTCCGAGCCGGCCGCCGCCCGCAACGTTCCGGCCGCGCGCTGAGCCGACCGTCGGCGCACCCCCCCGCCCACCGCTCACCACGGCCCGACCACGGCCCGCGCCCTTCCCCGGCCCCCGCCCCTCCCCGGGCGCGCCGCGCCGGGCCTCCCATCACCCAGCACCCGCACGCCCACCGACCCCCGCGAGAAGAGGACCCCGACCATGCCCGACGCCACGCCCCTGCCCCCGACCGACCCGGGCCGGCACCTGACCGCGCCGACCACCCGGAGCGCGCTCCGCGTCCAGCAGCAACTGCTGGTCTCTGCCCGCGAGTTCCTGCGCGGCCGCGGCTTCACCGAGCTGCTGCCGCCGATCATCGGCCCGGTCACCGACCCCGGTGCGCGCGGCTCCAAGCAGGTGGACATCGACTTCTACGGCCACCGCTACAAGCTGATGACCAGCGCGATCCTGTACAAGCAGGCCTCGCTGCTCGCCTTCGACAAGATCTTCTGCATCGCCCCGAACGTCCGGCTGGAACCGCTGGAGACCGCCGGGACGAACCGGCACCTGGCCGAGTTCCACCAGCTCGACGTGGAGGTCGCCGGCGCGAGCCGGGACGAGGTCGTCCAGCTGGCCGAGGAGCTGGTGGTGCACATGGTGGACGGCGCGGTGCGCGAGCTGCCCAAGGAGTTCGCCGAACTCGGCCGCGACCCGCAGGCGTTCGCCGAACTCCTGCAGGGCTCCTTCGGCCGGCTCCGGCACGCGGAGGCCGTCGAGGAACTGCGCGGGATCGGGCACCCGCAGAGCGCCGAGGCCGAACTCGACTGGGAGGGCGAGGCCCTGCTGTCGGCCCGGCGGGACCGGCCGTTCTTCGTCACCGACTACCCGAAGGGGTCACGCGGCTTCTACGACCGGGAGCACCCGGACGACCCGGGCCTGCTGCGCAACTTCGACCTGCTCGCGCCGGAGGGCTACGGCGAGCTGTGCAGCGGCAGCCAGCGCACCAACGACTACGCGGAGATCATCACCCGGATGCGGGAGACCGGTGAGAACCCGCAGAAGTACCGCTGGTACCTGGACCTGGTGCGCGAGGGCGTGCCGGCCAGCGCCGGCTTCGGCATCGGCGTCGAGCGGTTCACCCGCTACGTCGCCGGGCTGGACGCCGTCTGGCAGGCCAGCGCCTTCCCCAAGGTCGCCGGGGTGGTGTCGCCGTGACCGCGCCGAGCGAGACCCTCGCCGAGCCGGGCGGGCGAACGCCCGCCCCCGCAGCGCCGCCCGCCCCCGCCGGGCAGCCCGGCACCGCCGGTCCGGGCGGCGCGGACACCGAGCGGGACCTCAGCGCACCGGGGTTCCCGGAGCAGGAGGTCCGGCGCCGAGCCCGGGCCGGGGCGGCCGCCGCCTTCCCGCCCGCCGAGGACTACGGCCGGGTGCTGTTCGGAGCCGGCCGGCCCGGGCCGGCGGACGGGGCGGCGGCGGAGCCCGACGCACTGGACGCGCTGCGGATCGTCCCGCCGCTGTTCCTGCCGAAGCGGCTCGCCAAGCTGATCGACCTCGGCCGGGAGCCGGACTACCGGGACGTCGAACTCGCCACCCCCATCGGCGGGTTCGCCTCCTCCCTGCCGGTCTACGTCTCCGCGACGGGCTCCACCCGGGCCGCCGGCGGCGACGTCGGGCTGGCGCTGAGCCGGCAGGCCGGGGCGCTCGGGATCCCGATGGTGATCGGCGAGAACGTGGTGCCGGTCAACGGCTACGGCCGGCTCGGCGAGGCGGCCGACCGCACGCTGCTCGGCCGGCTGCGCGCCTACGCCGAGGAACTCCCGGACGGGCTCGGCGGCGTGGCCGTCCAGCAGAGCACCGAGGACGCCGACGCCGAGGTGTGGAACCTCGTGCACAGCGATCCGGCCGCGCTGCCGCTGCTGGAGTCCGGCCGGCTGGCCTTCGAGCTGAAGGTCGGCCAGGGCGCGAAGCCGGGCCTGGGCGGAATGACCGTGCTCGACGCCGCGGCCGCCGCGGCGCTCGGCGACCGCTTCGGGCTGGACCCGTTGTTCGGCGACGGCCGGGTGCTGCGCTCGGCGACCCCCGGCACCTTCACCGCGGAGATCCTGCGCCAGCAGATCCGGCTGATGCGCAACAACTACCCCCGGGTGCGGATCTGGGTGAAGCTCTACCCCGGCCGGGACGTGGCCGAGGCCGCCCGGGTGGCGCACGAGGCCGGGGCGGACGCCGTCGTGGTGGACGGCGCGGAGGGCGGCACGGGCTGGGCGCCCGGGGTGTTCCTGCCGCACGTCGGGCTGCCGCTCGCGGAGTGCCTGCGCCGGCTGGCCCCCGCGCCGCCGCCCTCCCTGCTGGTCTCCGGGCGGATCTGGGAGGGCGCCCGGGCGGTCAAGAGCCTGGCGCTGGGGGCCCGCGCGGTGGGCCTCGGGCGTGCGGCGCTGATCGCCGCCGCGGAGGACCGGGAATCCGGGCTCCGCCGTTTCGCGGAATGCCTGGCGCTGGAACTCCGACTGCTGATCAGCGCGCTCGGGAAATACGCTCCGGAGGACCTGGAGCGGGAGGACGTGTGGTCCCCCGCGGATTTCCCGGAAACCCCGAACCGGTAGTTCCTGCCGCACGTCCTGCCTGTTCGGGAGGCAGCACCAGGAAACTGCCGATTTCCCTCCGCTCATTCTGCCGATAGGGCCACGACATTCCCCCTATCGTCGTTCTCGTCGCCGAACATTCTCACGATCTGGGGTGGATGATGTCCTCACGCGGATTCCCTGCCGAATTCACCGCACACAAACTCGCGGACGGTGGACCGGCGGAAGCCGGATGCACGGAGACCGGATTCACGGAGACCGGGTTCGCGGAAGCCGGATTCGCGCCCTTCGCCGCCGCCGTCCGACGCTTCCCGGAGCGGCCGGCCGTCCGGACCGGCGGCCGGACGATCAGCTACCGGGAGCTGGACGGCCTGATCGCCGCCCTCGCGGCCCGGCTCGCCCCCGGGCGGACGGTCGCCGTCTCCGGCCGGGACCGGCTGGACCACGTGGTCGGGCTGCTGGCGGTCCTGCGGGCCGGCGGCACCTACCTGCCGCTGGACCGGAAGGCCCCGGAGGACCGCAACCGCTGGATCGCCGAGGACGCCGGCGCCTCGCTCGTCCTCGACGGCGAGGAGCCGACCGGGCGCGCCGGGGCCGGTGAGGCGTCCGGGCCCGGGCGCCCGGCGGCGGGCGGCGCCGGCTACGTCATCTACACCTCCGGCACCACCGGCCGCCCCAAGGGCGTGCACGTGCCGCTCGCCGCGCTGACCGGCCACCTGGCGGCCGTGGTCGACACCTTCGGGCTCACCGAGCGCGACGTCGTCCTGCAGTTCGCCCGCCCGACCGTGGACGTGGCCGTGGAGCAGGTGCTCGGCGCGCTGTCCGTCGGCGCCTGCCTGGTCCTCCCGGAGGACGGGCTGCTCGCCCCGACCGCGCTGGCCGACCTGCTGGACTCCGAGGGCGTCACCGTCGCCAACCTGGCCGCCGGCTACTTCGGCGACGTGGTCGCGGCCCTCGGGGGCCGGGCGCCGCGCACCCTGCGGCTGATGATCTCGGGCAGCGACAAGCTGGAGCCCGCGACCGCCGCCGCCTGGTGGGATGCGACGGGGGTGCCGTTGCTGAACGCGTACGGGCCGACCGAGACGGTCGTCACCGCCACCACTCACCGGCTGGCGGGAGAGGAGCCGCAGGCCCTGGTCCCGATCGGTGACGCGGTCGGCGCGCGCCGGCTGTACGTCCTGGACGAGCGGCTGCGGCCGGTGCCGCCCGGCACGGCCGGCGAACTGTACGTCGGCGGGCCGCTGCTGGCCTCCGGCTACCTGGGGCGCCCCGGCCTCACCGCCGAGCGCTTCGTCGCCGACCCGTTCGCGGCGGCCGTCGCGCAGGAGCCCGTCGAGCCGCCCGCCGGAGCACCCGCCGACGCCGCCACCGGCCGCGCCGGCGCCCGGATGTACCGCACGGGGGACCTGGTGCGCCGCACCGTCGAGGACGGGCCGCTGGAGTTCCTCGGGCGCAGCGACCACCAGGTGAAGATCCGCGGCTTCCGGGTCGAGCCCGGTGAGATCGAGCAGGTGCTGGCCGGGCACCCCGGCGTCACCGGCAGCGTCGTGGTGGCGCACGAGGGCCGGCTGGCCGCCTACGCGACCGGCGAGGTGCCGGGGTACGCCGAGCTCCGCGCCTGGCTGGCCGAGCGGCTGCCCGAGCACATGGTCCCGGCGACGGTCACCGCGCTGGAGGCGTTCCCGCTGACGGCCGGCGGCAAGGTCGACCGCGGGGCGCTGCCGGAGCCGCAGACCGTGCCCGAGGGCAAGCCGGTCGGCCGGCCGCCGCGCACCCCCGCCGAGCAGCTGATCGCGGCGGTCTGGGCGGACGTGCTCGGCGTGCCCGAGGTGGGCGCCGACGACAACTTCTTCCACCTGGGCGGCGATTCGCTGACCGCCGTGCGGGTGGTCGGCCGCGTCTTCGACGTCTTCGGCATGGTGTCGCCGTACACCATCTTCGACGCGCCGACGCTGGCCGAGTTCGCCGCCGCGGTGAGCTCCGCGGCCGGCGGCGAGCGCCCGGCGCTGGAGCGCTCGGGCGCCACCGAGGCCCCGCTGTCCAAGTTCCAGCGCGGCCTCTGGTTCCTCGACCAGTGGAACCCGGACGCCCCGACCTACGTGGTGCCCTGGGTGTTCCGCTTCTCGGGGCCGGTCGAGCCCGAGCTGCTGCGGCGGGCGCTGGAGGGGGTGGTGGCGCGGCACGAGAGCCTGCGGACGACCTTCGAGCTCGCCGAGGACGGCCCGCGCCAGGTCGTCCACCCGGCGGTGGAGCTGCCGTTCACGCTCACCGAGACCACCGCGGACCGGGTGGACGACCTGGTCGCCGAGGCCGCCCTGGAACCCTTCGACCTCGCGCGGGGCCCGCTGCTGCGGGCCCGGGTCTTCCGCGCCGACGGCGCGACGACCCTGCTGCTGCTCCTCCACCACATCGTCTGGGACGAGGGCTCGCTGCCCGTGCTGGAGGCCGAACTCCAGGAGCTGTACGCCGCCCTGGCCGAGGACCGGCCCGCCGAGCTCCCGGACCTCGCCGTCCAGTACGGCGACTACGCGGCCTGGCAGTACCGGGACGACATCGCGGAACGCCAGCTCGACTACTGGCGGGAGACCCTGCACGACGCGCCGACCGCCCCGGCGCTGGTGCCGGACCGCCCCCGGCCCGAGGAGCAGGCCTTCCGCGGCGCCTTCCACCGGTTCACCATGCCGGGCCCGGTGGCCGAGTCCGTCCGGGCGCTCGCCCGGAGCGAGGACGCCACCCCGTTCATGGTGCTGCTCGCCGGGCTGGCCCTCACCCTGCAACGCCGCTCCGGGCAGCGCGACCTGGTGCTCGGCTCGCCGGTGAACGTCCGCGGCCGGGCCGAACTCGACGGCCTGATCGGCTACTTCGTCAACCTGCTGCCGCTGCGGCTGACCGTCGAGGAGGGTGTCTCCTTCCGCGAGCTGGTCCGGCACGTGCGGGAGGTGTCGATCGGCGGCTACCGCCACCAGGAGGTGCCCTTCGACGACATCGCCAACGCGGTGCTCGACGAGCGCCCCGAGGACCGCAACCCGCTCTGCCAGGTGCTGCTGGAGCTGCACCCGCTGGACTCCCGGCCGTTCACCGTCGGCGGGCACGCCGTGACCCGCGCCCTGCACTCCAACCCGGTCTCCCGCTTCGACCTGTCGGTCTCGGTGGACGACCGCGGCACCGGGTTCACCGGCCGCTTCGAGTACGACAGCGACCTCTTCGACGCCGCCACCATGGCCGGCCTGTGCGAGGAGTGGCTGGGCACCCTGGCCGCCGCCGTCGAGGTGCCGGTGCACGCCCTGTTCGAGGCGCAGGCCGCCCGCGCGCCCCGGGCCACCGCCCTGGTCTCCGGCGAGCGGACCGTCACCTACGGCGAGTTGAACGCCTCGGCGAACCGGCTGGCCCGTCACCTGGCGGGCCGGGGCATCGGCCGCGGCGACACCGTCGCGGTGCTGGCCGAGCGCGGACCGGACCTCGTCACGGCGCTGCTCGCCGCGCTCAAGACCGGCGCCGCCTACACCCTGCTCGACCCGGACTTCCCGGCCGAGCGGCTGGCCGGCGCGGTCGCCGACACCGGCGCCGCCACCGTGATCACCCACCGGAACGGACCGGTGCCGTTCGCCGTGCCGAACCGGGTCGACCTGGACGCCTCGGCCGCCGAACTGGCCCGGTACGCCCCGCACGACCTCGGCCTGCCGGTGGACGGCGCCGACCTCGCCTGCGTGATGTTCACCTCCGGCTCCACCGGACGCCCCAAGGCGACGGCCGTCCCGCACCGCGCCCTCACCACCACCTACCTCGGCCAGGACTACGCCCGCTTCGGGCCGGACGAGGTCTGGCTGCAGTGCTCGCCGGTCTCCTGGGACGCCTTCGCGCTGGAGCTCTACGGCGCGCTCTGCTTCGGCGCCGTCTGCGTCCTGCAGCCCGGGCAGCGGCCGGAGCCGCAGACCATCGCCGAACTGACCCGCCGCCACGGCGTCACCCAGCTCCAGCTCTCCGCGAGCCTGTTCAACTTCCTGCTGGAGGAGTTCCCGGAGACCTACGACGGCCTCGGGCTGGCCATCACGGCCGGTGAGCGGGCCTCCGTCACCCATGTGGCCAAGGCCCTGGAGAACCACCCGGGCCTGGCGGTCGCCAACGGCTACGGCCCGGTCGAGAGCCTCGGCCTGACCACCTGCCACCAGGTCGGCCCGGAGGACGTCACCGGCGCCTCCGTCCCGATCGGCAGGGCGCTGAACGGCAAGGGCGTCCTCGTCCTGGACGAACTGCTGCGCCCGGTCGAGCCCGGGGTGACCGGCGAACTGTACGCCTCCGGCGGCGGACTCGCGTACGGCTACCTCGGCCGGCCCGGCCTGACCGCGGAGCGCTTCGTCGCCTCCCCGTTCGGCGCCCCCGGCGAACGCCTCTACCGCACCGGCGACCTCGGCCACGTCGGCGCCGACGGCCTGCTGGAGGTCACCGGCCGGATCGACGACCAGGTCAAGATCCGCGGCTTCCGGGTCGAGCCGGGCGAGATCGAGGACGCGCTCACCCGCCACCCGGCCGTCCGGGAGGCCGCCGTCACCGTCCACGAGCCCGCCCCGGGCGACCGCCGCCTCGCCGCCTACATCACCGTCGGCGCCGGCGCGCCCGGCCCGGACGCCCTGCTCGACCACCTGGCCGGCCTGCTGCCCGAGCACATGGTGCCCGCCACCCTCGACGTCCTGGACGCGCTGCCGCTCAACCACAACGGGAAGGTGGACCGCCGGGCGCTGCCCGCCCCCGCCGGGCGCCGGGCCGCCGCCACCGAGCCGCTGACCGGGGCCGAACGGCTGGTCGCCGACGCGATGCGCGAGGTGCTCGACCTCGCCGAGGTGGGCCGGGAGGACAACTTCTTCCGGATCGGCGGCAACTCGCTGGCCGCCGTCCGGGTCGCGATGCGGCTGTCCCGGGAGACCGGCACCCGCGTCCCCCCGCAACTGGTGTTCCGGGCCCGGACCGTGAGCGCCATCGCCGAACGCCTGGCCGCCCGATGACGGGCCGGACCGCACACGAAGGGAACGAGGCCGTGAGCCCGTCCGACCACCCGGAGCGCACCGCGCCCGTCTCGGGGCTGCAGCGCGGCCTCTGGTTCCTCGACCGCCTCGACCCGCAGGCCGTCACCTACTGCACCCCCTGGACGGTGGACGTCACCGGCCCGCTCGACCTGCCGCTGCTCCAGGGCGCGCTGGACGCGGTGGTGGCCCGGCAGGAGGCGCTGCGCACCACCTTCGCGCTGCACCCCGACGGGCCGCGCCAGCAGGTGCACCCCGCCCTCGCCGTCCCGCTCGCGGTGACCGACCTGCGGGCCGCCGGCCCGCGGCAGGCCGAGCACCTGGAGGAGCTGCTCGCGGCCCGCTGCGCCGAGCCCTTCGACCTGGCCACCGGCCCGCTGCTGCGCGCCGAGGCCTTCCGGCTCGCCGACGAGCGCACCACGCTGCTTTTCACCGTGCACCACATCGTCTGGGACGGCTGGTCGGCGGAGGTCTTCGGGCGCGAGCTGGCCGAGCTGTACGGCGCCGCCGTGGCGGGCCGGGAGGCCGTGCTGCCGGAGCTGACCGTGCAGTGCGCCGACCACGCCGAGGAGCTGCTCGGCACCTCGTACGAGGAGCACCTGACCCACTGGAAGGAGCAGCTGGACGGCGCGCCCCCGCTGCTGGAACTGCCCACCGACCGGCCCCGTCCGACCGAGCGCGGCGCGGCCGGACGGACCGAGGCGTTCGGCCTCGCCCCCGGCACGGCGGCCCGGGTGCGCGCCCTGGCCGAGCAGGAGGGCGTCACCCCGTTCACCGTCCAGCTGGCCGCCTTCGCCCTGCTGCTGAACCGCTGGACCGGCGCCGACGACCTGGTCATCGGCACCCCGGTCACCACCCGCGACCGCCCCGAACTGGAGCACCTGCTCGGCTACTTCGTCAACCTGCTGCCGCTGCGCCTGCGGCTCGCGCCGGCGATGGGCTTCCGCAGCCTGCTGGAGCACGTCCAGGACGTCGCCTTCGAGGCCTACGGCTACCTCGACGTGCCCTTCGACCAGCTGGTCGACCACCTCGGCGCCCCCCGCAGCGCGCAGCACCCGCCACTGGTCCAGGTGGTGTTCGGGGCCCACAGCGAGGACCGCACCCCGCTCGCGCTCGGCCCGGCCACCGCCGAGACCCGGGTGCGTTCCAACGGCACCAGCAAGTTCGACCTCACCTGGTCCGTCTTCGACGGCGGCGACGCCGACGGCGGTGACGGCGAGCTGCGCGGGGAGGCCGAGTACCGCAGCGAGCTGTTCGACCCGGAGACCGTCCGGCGCCTCGCCACCGAGTTCGACGCCCTGCTCACCGCGGCCCTGGACGAACCCGACGCCACCGTGCTGCGGCTGACCACCCGCGGCGCCGACGCCCCCCGGGCCACCGACACCCCCGGCCACTGCCTGCACCACCTGTTCGAACGGGCCGCCGACGCCCACCCCGACCGGCCCGCCGTCAGCGACCCCGACCGCACCCTGGACTACGCCGAGCTCGACCGCCGGGCCAACCGCCTGGCGCACGCCCTGCGCGCCCGCGGGGCCGGCCCCGGCGACCGGATCGGCATGCTGCTGGACCGCACCGCCGACGTCCTGGTCACCGTCCTCGGCGTGCTGAAGACCGGCGCCGCGTACGTGCCCGTCGACCTGGCCGCCCCGGCCGGCCGCGCCGCGCTGGTCTTCGACGACGCGGACGTCACCCTCGTCGTCACCGACCGACCGGACCGCGTGCCGGAAGGCCCCTGGCAGGCCTACGACCTGACCGCCGAGGCCGCCGACCTGGCCGCCCGGCCGGACACCCGCCCGCCCGCCGCCGGCCGCCCCGGCGACGTCGCCTACATCATCTTCACCTCCGGCTCCACCGGCCGCCCCAAGGGCGTCGCCGTCGCCCACGAGCACGTCAGCCGCCTCATGGCGGACGGCGCGGAGCACTTCGGGTTCGGCCCGGAGGAGACCTGGACGCTCTTCCACAGCTACGCCTTCGACTGGACGGTCTGGGAGATGTGGGGCGCCCTGCTGCACGGCGCCCGCCTGGTCGTCGTCCCCTACGTGACCAGCCGCTCGCCCGAGGAGTTCGCCCAGCTGCTGGAGGAGGAGCGGGTCTCCTTCCTCTGCCTCACCCCCTCGGCGCTGCGCCAGCTGGAGCCCGTGCTGCGCCGCAGCCCGCGCGACCTGTCCGCACTGAAGTGGATCATGCTCGGCGGGGAGGCCCTGGACCCGGCCGTCGTCCAGCGCTGGTTCGAACTCGACCCGCCCCCGCCGGCCCGGCTCTGCAACCTGTACGGCATCACCGAGACCACCGTCCACGTCACCACCCACGACCTGGCCGGCAGCACCGGCTTCGAGCGCAGCCTGATCGGCGCGCCCATGCCGCACCTGACCGCGCAGGTCCTCGACGACTGGCTGCGGCCGGCGCCGCCCGGCGCCGCCGGCGAGCTGTACATCGGCGGCGGCAGCCTCGCCCACGGCTACTGGGGCCGCCCCGGCCTCACCGCCGGCCGCTTCGTCGCCGACCCGTACGGCCCGCCCGGGGCCCGGCTCTACCGCACCGGAGACGTCGCCCGCCGACTGCCCGACGGCGGACTCGAGTACATCGGGCGCGCCGACTTCCAGGTCAAGCTGCGCGGCTTCCGGATCGAGCTCGGCGAGATCGAGAACGCGCTCGCCGCCCACCCGGACGTCGACGCCTGCGTCGTCACCGTGCACGAGGACCGGCTCGCCGCGTACGTCACCGGGCGCGAGCCCGCCGACGTCCGCGCCTTCCTCGGCCGCACCCTGCCGCCGTACATGGTCCCGGCGAGCTACACCGTGCTGGAGTCGCTGCCGCTCACCGTCAACGGCAAGGTGGACCGCGCCGCGCTGCCCGCCCCCGGCCAGCGCAGCACCGCCGCCGGCGGCCACCACGTCGAGCCGCGCACCCCGGAGGAGGAGGCCTTCGCCGCCGTCTGGACGGAGGTCCTCGGCGTGGACGGCATCGGCGTCCACGACGACTTCTTCCACCTCGGCGGCGACTCCATCCGGGCCGTCCAGCTCGCCGGCGCGCTGCACGAGCGCGGCTGGGGGGTCACCCTGCGGGACGTCTTCAACGCCCCCACCGTCGCCGCCCTGCTGCCCCTTGCGCAGCCCGTCGAGGAGGACGCGGACGCCCGCGAGCCGTTCGCCCTGCTCACCCCGGAGGACCGCGCCGACCTGCCGCCCGGGCTCGCCGACGCCTACCCGATGGTGTCCATGCAGCTCTCCATGGTCTTCCACATGGAGATCGCCGGCGGCACCGACAGCTACCACAACGTCAACTCCTACCGGATCTCCGGCCACCTCGACGAACAGGCCTTCCGCCGCTCCGTCGCCGAGGCCATGGAACGCCACGCGGTGCTGCGCACCGGCCTCGACCTGTCCGGCTACGGCGAACCCCTGCAGCTCGTCCACGGCCGGCTGCCCGCCCCCGTCGACTTCGCCGACCTGCGCGGCGAACCCGACCAGGACGCGGCCGTCCGGGAGGTCTTCGACACCCACCGCCGGACCCCCTTCGACCTCACCGCCCCGCCGCTGTTCCGGATCACCGTGCAGCGCCTCGCCGAGGACGCCTTCCAGCTCACCGTCTCCGAGCACCACGCCATCCTGGACGGCTGGAGCTTCACCTCCCTGCTCACCGAGATCCTGGAACGCCACACCGCCCTCGCCGCCGACCCGCTCGGCGCCCCCACCCCGCCGCCGCGCACCGCCTTCCGCGACTTCGTGGCCGTCGAACGGCGGGCCGCCGGGGACGAGCAGTCGCTCGCCTACTGGCGCGACCGGCTCTCCGGCGCCAGCGGCCAGCTGTTCCCCGGCAGCGAGGACGTGCACGAGGCGCCGCGCACCGTCGAACGGGTCCTGCCCGAGGCGCCCGACCAGCTGCGGGAGGTCGCCGACGCGCTGGCCGTGCCGATCAAGTCGGTCGCGCTCGCCGCCCACCTGCACGCCCTCGCCGCCATGACCGGCCGGCGGCGCGTCACCACCGGCCTCGCCGTCAACGGCCGGCTGGAGCGGCTCGGCGGCACCGAGGTGTACGGGCTGTTCCTCAACACCGTCCCGCTCAGCTGCGAGCCCCCCGACGACCTGCTGGCCCTGGCCCGCGAGGTGCACCGGGAGGAGCTCGACATGATGCCGCACCGACGGGTGCCCTTCGCCCGCCTGGCCCGGCTGATGACCGACACCGCGCTGGACAGCCAGTTCGGCTACCTGCGCTTCCACGCCCTGGGCCGGCTCAGCTCGGCCCGCATCGTGGACGGCCGGATCGGCTGCGAGCCGACCCTGCGCCACGAGCCCAACAGCTTCGCCTTCGGCGCCTCGCTGATCCAGGACCCGGTCTCGCAGCGCGTGCTGCTCGCCGTCGACCACCAGCGGTCCCTGGTCACCGACACCGCCGCCGAGCAGTTCATCGACGCCTACACGGCAGCCCTGCACACCATGGCCACCGCGGCCCGAGAGTCCTGAGGAACCGTCATGACCGACCTGCTGCACCGCCTGCGCACCGCCGTCGCCGCTCACCCCGCGCGCACCGCCGTCCTCGCCCCCGCGGGGGAGACCGGCACCGCCCGCCTGGACTTCGCCGCCCTCGACCGCCGCACCGCCGCCCTGGCCCGCGCCCTGCGCGGGCTCGGCGTCGGCCGCGGCGACCGGGTCGGCGTCCACCTCCGCCGCACCGCCGACCTGCCGGTCGCGCTGCTCGCCGTCTGGCGGGCCGGCGCCGCCTACGTCCCGCTCGACCCGGCCTACCCGGCCGAGCGCCTCGCCTTCATGGCCTCCGACGCCCGGCTCGCCGCCCTGATCAGCGCCGACGGCCTCCCGGCCGCCCAGGGCGTGCCGGTGCTGCACCCCGACGCCGCCGCCGAGGACGGCCCCGAGCCGACCGCCGGCGACCTCCCCGGGCAGGTGAACCCGCTCGACCCGGCGTACGTCATCTACACCTCCGGCTCCACCGGCCGCCCCAAGGGCGTCGAGGTGTCCCGCGGCGCCGTCGCGGCCCTGGTGACCGCGCTGGAGGCCGCCGGCGCCTACCGCGCCGAGCCCGGCGTGGTCGGCTGGAACGCCAGCGTCTCCTTCGACGCCTCCGTCCAGCAGTGGGCCCGGATCTGCCGCGGCGACACCGTCCTGGTCATCGGCGACGAGCAGCGCGCCGACCCGGCCAGGACGGCCGCCCTGCTCGCCGAGCACGGCGTCACCGACCTCGACCTCACCCCCTCGCACTGGGAGCTGCTGCGCGAGCCGCTCGGCGGCGCCCGGGTGCCGCGGCTGTTCATGGGCGGCGAGGCCGTCCCCGAGCGCACCTGGCGCGAACTGGCCGACGGCGGCATCGACGCGCTCAACCTGTACGGGCCCACCGAGTGCACCGTCGACGCCGTCACCGCGCCGATCAGCGGCCCCGGCCCGCACCTCGGCGAGCCGCTGCCGGGCGTGCGCCTGCACCTGCTCGACGAGAAGCTAGCCCCGGTCGCCGACGGGGTCGTCGGCGAGGTCTACCTGGCCGGGCCCGGGCTCGCCCACGGCTACCTCGGCCGGCCCGGCCTGACCGCCGAACGCTTCGTCGCCTGCCCGTTCGCCGACCCGTCGGACGAACCCGGCTCCCGCATGTACCGCACCGGGGACCAGGCCCGGCGCGGCGAGGGCGGCCGGCTGGAGTACGTCGGCCGGGTGGACCGCCAGGTCAAGGTGCGCGGCTACCGGATCGAGCTCGGCGAGGTCGAGCACGCCCTGGCCGGGCTGGACGGCGTCCGGGCCGCCGCCGTCACCGTGCACGAGCCCGCCCCCGGCGACCGCAGGCTCGCCGGCTACGTCACCGGCGCCGTCACCGCCGCCGAGCTCACCGAGCGGCTGCGGGCCGCGGTGCCGGCCCACCTGGTGCCCTCGGTGATCACGGTGCTGGACGCCATGCCGCTCACCCCGAACGGCAAGGTCGACCTCGTGGCGCTGCCCGCCCCCGCGGCCGCCGCCGCGGAGCCGTCCGCCGCCGACGCCGGGGCCGAGGGGGCCGGGGGACTGGCGGAGCAGGTCGCCGAGGTCTGGAGCACCGTGCTCGGAGTGAGCGGCGTCCTGCCCACCGACGACTTCTTCTCCCTCGGCGGGCACTCCCTCGCCGCGCTGCGGGTCGTCCACCTGCTGCGCCGCCGGCTCGGCATCGAGCTCCAGCTGCGCCACCTGCTCGACTCGGCCGACCTGGCCGCCTTCACCGCCACCGTCGGGCGGGCCGTCGAGGCCGGCACCGCCGCGCCCCGCCCCGCCCTGACCGCCCGGGCCCGGTGAGCGGCGCATGACCACCGCCACGCGGGTGCGACCCCGCGTCGAGGGGGACTGGCTGTTCGTCCCCGCGCCCCAGCCCCGGCCCGCGTTCCGGCTGTTCTGCTTCCCGCACGCCGGGGGAGACGCCACCGCCTACACCCCGCTCGCCCGCGCCCTCGCCCCGGCCGCGGAGGTCTGGGCGCTGCGCCCGCCCGCCCGCGGCGGCCGCTTCGGCCACCCGATGCCGGCGAGCTTCGACCTCCTGGTCGACGAGGTCGTGGAGGCCCTCACCCCGCACCTGACCGGTCGGTTCGGCTTCTACGGGCAGAGCTTCGGCGCCCTGCTCGGCTACGAGGTCGCCCGGGCGCTGCCCGCCGAGCGGCGGCCCGAACTGGTCGTCGCGGCCTCCGCCTCGCCGCCCGCCACCTGGACCGGCCGGGACCGCCCCCAGCACACCGCCGACGACCTGCTGCGCCTCGCCGGGATGGGCGAACTCGTCCAGAGCGAGGCGGAGTTGAAGGAACACGCGCTGCACGGCATCCGCACCGACCTCGCCGTGGTCGCCACCTACCGGCCCCGCCCGCACCCCCCGATCGGCTCCGACCTGCACACCGTCATCGGCGCCGACGACCCGATGCTCGGCGCCGCCCGGCTGGAGGGCTGGGCGGAGCACACCCGCGGCGGCTCCGGCCACCACGTCGTCCCCGGCGGACACCTGCTCGCCACCGTCGACGGGCCCGGCCCGGTCGACCTGCTGACCTCCCTCATCGCGCGGCGCGGCGCCGCCCACCAGCCCACCACGGAGTACTCATGCTGACCACCACCGCGATCGACCTCACCGACCCGGACCTCTGGGCCCGCCCCGACACCCCCGAGCTGGTCGCGGAGCTGCGGAGCGAGGCGGCCGTCCACCGCACCGACACCGTCGACGACGGGCCGGTCTGGTCGGTGCTCTCGTACAAGCACTCCGCCGAGGTGCTGCGCAACGCCGCCCTCTACAGCTCCGAACAGGGCTCGCTGCTCGGCGCCGGCGAGGGCAACGTGCCGGTCGGCTCCGGCCGGATGATGGCCCTCACCGACCCGCCCCGGCACCGCGAACTGCGCGCCCCCGCCAACCCGTTCTTCGCCCCCGGCCCGGTGCGCGGCGCGGCGCGCGGCATCACCGACCTCGCCGCCTCGATCGTCGACCGGGCCGTCGAGCTGGGCGAGGTGGACCTCGTCGACGCCGTCTCCGCCCTGCCGCTGTCCGTCATGTGCGACCTCCTGGACGTCCCCGAGGGCGACCGGGAGATGGTCGAACGGGTCTGCGACGTCGCCTTCCTCGGCCGCACCCCCGAGGAGCGCCGGGCCGGCCACCAGCAGCTCATCCCGTACCTGCTGCACCAGGTGATGCTGCGCCGCACCGACCCGCGCGACGACCTGATCAGCAAGATGGCCACCTACCGGGTCGGCGGCCGGCTGCTGCCGATCGAGGACGTCGTCCTCAACCTGGACAACATCGTGGTCGGCGGCGTGCAGACCGTCCGCCACACCGCCGCCATGGGGCTGCACACGCTCGTCCAGCACCCGGACCTGTGGCGGCAGCTGCAGCGCGGCGAGGTCGGCATGGACACCGCCCTGGACGAGCTGCTGCGCTGGACCTCGGTCGGGCTGCACACCCTGCGCACCGCCAGCCGGGACACCGAACTCGACGGCCGCACCATCCGCCGCGGCGACCGCGTCGCGGTCTGGGTGTGGTCCGCCAACCGGGACCCGGAGGCCTTCGACCGGCCCGAGGAGATCCTGCTCGACCGCGCCCCCAACAAGCACCTCGCGCTCGGCCTCGGCGCCCACTACTGCATCGGCGCGCCGCTGGCCAAGGCCGAACTCGGCGCCCTGTTCACCGCGATGCTCGACCGCGTGGCCACGATCGAGCCGACCGGCCCGGTCACCCACAACCGCTCGATCATCAACTTCGGCCTGGACCACTTCCCGGTCCGGCTCACCCCGCGCTGAGCCCGGCCCGCGCCCGACCCCGGCCCGCGCCGGCCGGTCCCGCCCGGGCGGTCGTCCCGCACCGGCCGAACTGCCCAGTTCCTGCCTCGACTCCTGCCCTTCCGTCCCCCGCCCCGGCCATACCTTCGAAGCAACCCAAGGAGGACACCATGAGCAACCCGTTCGAGGACGACAACGCCGGCTACCTGGTGCTGGCCAACCACGAGGACCAGCACTCCCTGTGGCCCGTCTGGATCGACGTCCCGGCCGGCTGGACCACCGTCCACGGCGAGGACACCCGCCAGGGCTGCCTCGACTACATCGAGGCCAACTGGACCGACATCAGGCCCGCCAGCCTGACCGCCTCCCTCGCCGGTCAGTGAGCGCCACCATGCCGACCTGGGAACTGAACCCCGGCCGCCCGGCCCTCGCCCACGCGCCGCGCACCGCGGACCTCGGCGAGGCCTGCGAGTGGCTGCGCGAGAACGAGGCGGGCCTCACCGAGGCCCTACACCGGCACGGCACGATCTTCCTGCGCGGCCTGCCGGTCGCGAGCACCGAGGACGTCGCCGCCGTGCGCGACGTCCTCATCCCCGAGCGCACCCCGTACCGGGAGAAGGCCACCCCGCGCAGCGACTACGGCAACGGCGTCTTCTCCTCCACCGACCTGCCGCCGGCCCAGCCGATCCGGATGCACAACGAGAACAGCTACACCCTCACCTTCCCCGGCCGGCTGCTCTTCGCCTGCCTGGTCGCCCCGGAGGAGGGCGGGGCCACCCCGACCGCCGACTGCCGCCGGGTGCTCGACGAGCTGCCCGCGCACCTCGTCGAGCGGATGCGGGCCTCCGGCTGGACGCTCACCCGCAACTACTCCGACTACGTCTCGCTCGGCTGGCGCACCGCCTTCGCCACCGAGGACCGGTCCGAGGTCGAGGCCTACTGCCGGGAGAACGGCATCACCTGCGAGTGGCTGCCGGACGGCAACCTGCGCACCCGGCAGCTGCGCCCCGGCACCATCCGCCACCCGGCCACCGACGAGGAGGTCTGGTTCAACCACCTCGCGTTCTGGAACGAGTGGTCGCTCGACCCGGACATCCGCGAGGCGATGACCGACGAGTTCGGACCGGACGGCTTCCCGTTCAACACCGGCTTCGGTGACGGCGAACCGCTCGGACGCGCCGACGTCGACGCCCTCAACGAGGCCTACCACGCGGCGACCGTGCGCGAACGCTGGCAGGTCGGCGACGTGATGCTGGTCGACAACGTGCTCTGTGCCCACGGCCGCGACCCGTACCGCGGCGACCGCAGGATCGCCGTCTCGATGGGGCAGCCCGTCGACGTCCTGGACTGCCGGCCCAGTGTCCGGCCCGTCCTGGCCGACGCCTGACCCCTCCGAACACCCCGTGCCGTGACGTGAGTAGAGGAAGCACCGTGATCCCGGTTTCGTACGCCCAGCAGCGTCTCTGGCTGATCGACCAGATCGAGGGGCCGACCGCGCTGTACAACCTGCCGTTCGCCCTGCGTCTGCGCGGCGAGCTCGACACCGCCGCGCTGCGCGCCGCGACGGCGGACGTGGTCGCCCGTCACGAGTCCCTGCGCACGGTGTTCCCGGTGGTCGGGGGAGTCCCGGTGCAGCAGATCCTGCCGGCCGAGGAGGCGCAGCCGCGCTTCCGGGTCGTGGACTGCGCACCGGCCGACTACCCCGGCCACCGGGACGCGGCCGCCGCCGAGACCTTCGACCTGAGCGGCGAACCGCCCATCAGGATCACGGTGTTCACCCTCTCACCGACCGAGCACGTGCTGCTCGTCGTCCTGCACCACATCGCCGGTGACGGCTGGTCGCTCGGCCCGCTGCTGCGCGACCTCGCCACCGCCTACCGGGCCCGGCTCGCCGGCCGCGGCCCCGACTGGGAGCCGCTGCCCGTCCAGTACGCCGACTACGCGCTCTGGCAGCGCGACCTGCTCGGCGACGAACACGACCCGGAAAGCCTGCTCGCCCGCCAACTCGACCACTGGCGAACCGTCCTGGCCGCGCTCCCGGAGGAACTGGAGCTGCCGACGGACCGCCCCCGACCGCCCGCCCCCAGCGGCGCCGCCGACGCCGTGGACCTCGCCTGGGGCGCGGACCTGCACACCGCCCTGCTCGACCTCGCCCGCACCCACCGCACCACCCTGTTCACCGTCCTCCAGGCCGGCCTGGCCGCCCTGTTCACCCGGCTCGGCGCCGGCACCGACATCCCGCTCGGCACCGGTGTCGCCGGCCGCTCCGACGAGGCCCTGGACGACCTGGTCGGCTTCTTCGTCAACTCGCTGGTGCTGCGGGCCGACACGTCCGGTGACCCGGGCTTCGCCGAGCTGCTCGGCCGGGTCAGGGAGGCCCAGCTGGAGGCCTTCGCCCACCAGGACATCCCCTTCGACCGCCTGGTCGAGGAGCTCAACCCGCCCCGCGCCCTCGGCCGCCACCCGCTGTTCCAGACCCTGCTCGTCCTGCAGAACCACGGGCAGGACGCCGGACTCGACCTGCCGGGGCTGGAGTCCGCCCCCGAACCGATCGGCCTGCGGGTCGCCAAGTTCGACCTCAACATCGGCATCGCCGAGCAGCACGGCCCCGACGGCACCCCCGCCGGGCTCACCGGCTCCATCGAGTTCGCCGCCGACCTCTACGACCGCACCACGGTCGCCGCCCTGGCCGACCGGCTCGGCCGCCTCCTCGCCGCCGCCGCGGCCGACCCGCACGCCCCCATCGGCACGCTGGACGTCCTCGCCCCCGAGGAGCGGACCCGCATCCTCACCGAGTGGAACGCCACCACCGCCCCGCGCCGCACAGGCACCCTGGCCGAGTCCTTCGAGCAGCAGGCCGACCTCACCCCGCACGCCACCGCCCTCGCCCACGACGGCGGCACCCTCGACTACGCCGGGCTCGACGCCCGCGCCAACCGGCTCGCCCACCACCTGATCTCCCTCGGCGTCGGCACCGAGACCCCCGTCGCGATGCTGATGGAACGCTCCGTCGACGTCGTCGTCGCCACCCTGGCGGTCCTCAAGGCCGGCGGCTGCTACGTGCCCATGCACCCCGGCCTGCCGCCCGAGCGGATGGCCGACGTGCTCGCGGACACCGGCGCCCCCGTGCTGCTCACCGACCGCGCCGACCCCGGCTTCCCGCACCGGGCCGTGGTCGTCCGCCCCGGGGACGAGAGCGGCGCCCCGGCCCACCGCCCCGGCGTGCCCGTCCACCCGGACCAGCTCGCCTACGCGATGTACACCTCCGGCTCCACCGGCCGGCCCAAGGGCGTCGCCGTGCGCCACCGCGACGTCCTCGACCTGGCCGCCGACCGCCGCTGGCAGGACGGCCGCCACCAGCGGGTCCTGCTGCACTCCCCGCACGCCTTCGACGCCGCCACCTACGAGATCTGGACGCCGCTGCTGGCCGGCGGCACCGTCGTGGTCGCCCCGCCCGGCGCCCTCGACGCCGCCGCCCTGCACGCCGTCACCACCCGCCACGGCGTCACCGCCGCCTTCCTCACCAAGGCCCTGTTCGACCTGGTCGCCGAACAGGCCCCGGAGACCTTCGCCGCCCTGCGCGTCGTCTGCACCGGCGGCGAGGCCGCCTCCGGCGTCCTGATGCGCCGCGTCCTCGACGCCTGCCCCGACCTGCTGCTCGCCCACGTCTACGGACCCACCGAGACCACCACCTTCGCCACCCACCACCCGCTCACCCACGCCGACCTCGACGGCCCCCGGGTGCCGATCGGCGGCCCGCTGGACAACATGCGCAGCCACGTCCTCGACGCCCGGCTGCAGCCCGTCCCGCCCGGCGTCCCGGGCGAGCTGTACATCGCCGGGGCCGGCCTGGCCCGCGGCTACCTCAACCGGCCCGGTCTGACCGCCGAACGCTTCGTCGCCTGCCCGTTCGCCGACCCGTCCGACGAGCCCGGCTCCCGCATGTACCGCACCGGCGACCTCGTGCGGCTGCGCGCAGACGGCGCCGTGGAGTTCCTCGGCCGGATCGACGGCCAGGTCAAGCTGCGCGGCTTCCGGATCGAACTCGGCGAGATCGAGGCGGCGCTCTCCCGCCACCCCGCCGTCCGCCAGGTCATCGTGATCGCCCGCGAGGACCGCCCCGGCGACACCCGCCTCGTCGCCTACTGCACCGCCGACGCCTCGCTCACCCCCGAGGAGCTGCGGACCTTCGCCGGCACCTCGCTGCCCGGCTACATGGTCCCCGCCGCCGTCGTCGTCCTCGACGCCCTGCCGCTGAACGACAACGGCAAGGTCGACCGCCGGGCCCTGCCCGCCCCCGACCTCGCCGCCGACGGCACCGGCCGCGCCCCGCGCGACGAGCGCGAACGGGCCCTGTGCGAGCTCTTCGGCGAGCTGCTCGGCATCGACGACATCACCATCGACGACGACTTCTTCGCGCTCGGCGGCCACTCGCTGCTCGCCACCCGCCTCACCGGGCGGGCCCGCACCGAGCTCGGCGTCGAGCTCTCCATCGGGGACCTCTTCCAGGCCCCCACCGTCGCCGGACTCGTCGAGCGGCTCGCCGACCGCGCCGCCGACGCCCCCGCCCCGGCCCGCCCCGCCCTGCGGCCCGTCGCCCGGCCCGAGCGGGTGCCGCTCTCCTTCGCCCAGCGCCGGCTCTGGTTCCTCGCCCAGGCCGACGGCCCCTCGGCCACCTACAACGTCACCCTCGCCCTGCGGCTGCACGGCCCGCTCGACCCGGCCGCCCTGGAGGCCGCCCTCGGCGACGTCGTCCGGCGGCACGAGGCCCTGCGCACCGTCTTCGGCGAGCAGGACGGCACGCCGTACCAGCGGGTCCTCGACGCCCCCGCCACCGGCCTGCTCACCGTCACCGACCGCCCGACCGACGAGCTCGCCGGCCACACCTTCGACCTCGCCGCGGACCTCCCCGTCCACGCCTACCTGCGCAGCGAGGGAGCCGGGGAGCACGTCCTGGTCCTGGTCGTCCACCACATCGCCGGGGACGGCGCCTCGCTCGGCCCGCTCTACCGCGACCTCACCCGGGCCTACCGCTCCCGCGTGGACGGCGACGCCCCGCAGTGGGCGCCGCTGCCCGTCCAGTACGCCGACTACGCGCTCTGGCAGCACGAACTGCTCGGCTCGGAGGAGGACCCGGACAGCCCGGTCTCCCGGCAGCTCGCGCACTGGCGCGAGGCGCTGGCCGGCGTCCCCGAGGAGCTGCCGCTGCCGCTGGACCGCCCGCGGCCGCCGGTCGCGACCCACCGCGGCGCCGTCGTCCCGCTGGAGTTCGACGCCGCCCTGCACGCCCGGCTCACCGCACTCGCCGCCGAGCACGGCGTCACCCTCTTCATGGTCCTGCGGGCCGCGTACGCCACCCTGCTGCACCGCTTCGGCGCGGGCACCGACGTGCCCGTCGGCACCCCGCTGGCCGGGCGCCTCGACGAGGCCGTGCACGGGCTGGTGGGCTTCTTCGCCAACACCCTGGTGCTGCGCACCGATCTGTCCGGCCGGCCGAGCTTCGCGGACCTGCTGGCCCGGGTGCGGGAGACCGACCTCGCCGCCCACGCCCACCAGGACGTGCCGTTCGAGCGGCTGGTGGAGGAGCTGAACCCGACCCGGTCGACCGCCCGCCACCCGCTGTTCCAGGTGATGCTGGCCTTCGCCGGCGCCGCCGAGGACGGCCCGGACCTGCCCGGCGTGACGGTGACGGAGGAGCCGGTCGACTTCGGCACGGCCACCTTCGACCTCACCCTGCGCCTGGTCGAGCGGCAGGGCGCCGGCGGCGCCGGCGAGGGGCTGGCCGGCGTCCTCGAGTACGCCACCGACCTGTTCGACCGCGAGACCGCCGAACGGCTCGCCGCCGCCCTGGACACCATCCTGCGCCAGGTCGCCACCGACCCCGGCCGCTCCGTCGCCGAGTTGGACGTCCTGACGGAGCAGGAGCGGGCCGCGGACGCCCACACGCCGCTGCCCGGGCAGGTGCCGCTGGTGCCGGCCGCCTTCGAGGCGCAGGCCGCCGCCACCCCGGACGCCGTGGCGCTGGTCTGCGGCGAGCTCTCCCTGACCTTCGCGCAGCTCAACGCCCGGGCCAACGGCCTCGCCCACCGGCTGATCGCCGCGGGCATCGGCCCCGAGCGCGTGGTGGCGCTGGCCCTGCCCCGCTCGGCGGAGACGGTGGTCGCCGTCCTCGCCGTGCTCAAGGCCGGCGGCGCCTACCTGCCGCTGGACGCCGAGTACCCGGCCGACCGCACCGCCGACACCCTGGCGCAGGCGGGCCCGGCGCTGGTCCTCACCGACGGGCGCTGGCCGCTGCCCGAGGTCCTCCACGGGCACCCGGTGCTGGACCTCGGCGACGACGCCGCCACCCCGGATACCGACCCGGCCCCGCGGGCCGCGGCGTCCGACGCCGCCTACGTCATCTTCACCTCCGGCTCCACCGGCCGCCCCAAGGGCGTCGTGGTCCAGCACGGCAGCATCGCCGCGCTGCTCGCCGCCCACCGCACCGGCGTGATGGCGGGCACCGCCCGGCAGCGGGTCGCGCTCACCGCCTCGCTCTGCTTCGACGCCTCCTGGGACGGCCTGCTGTGGCTGGTCGCCGGCCACGAGCTGCACCTGATCGGCGGCGACGTGCGGCGCGACCCCCGGGCCCTGGTCGGCCACGTGCGCGAGCACGGGATCGGCGTGCTGGAGGTGACCCCCTCCTACGCGGAGCAGCTGATCGAGGAGGGCCTGCTGGAGGAGCCCGCACCCGCCCTGGTGCTGCTCGGCGGCGAGGCCGTCGGCCAGGCGCTCTGGACCAGGCTGCGCGAGGCCCCGGGCACCGCCGCCCACAACCTGTACGGCCCCACCGAGTGCACCGTCGACGCCCTGACCCACCCGCTGGCGGCGACCGGGCGGCCCGTCCTCGGCCGCACCGTCGCCGGTACCCGCGCCCACGTCCTGGACGGGCACCTCAACGCCGTCCCGGTCGGCGTGCCGGGGGAGCTGTACCTGGCCGGCGCCGGCCTGGCCCGCGGCTACCTGCACCGCCCGGGTCTGACCGCGGAGCGCTTCGTCGCCTCGCCCTTCGAGCCGGGCGCCAGGATGTACCGCACCGGTGACCTCGTCCGCCGCACCCGCGACGGCGAGCTGGAGTACCTGGGCCGCACCGACGACCAGGTGAAGATCCGCGGCTTCCGGATCGAGCTCGGCGAGATCGAGCGCGCCCTGACGGCCCACCCGCAGGTGCTCCAGGCCGCCGTCCTGCCCGACGCGGACGGGCTGCGGCTGATCGCCTACGTGGTCGCCGACGGCCCGCTGGACACCGCCGGGCTGCGCGCCGCCGCGGCCCGGACGCTGCCCGGCTACATGCTGCCGGCCGCGGTCGTCGCCCTGGACGCGCTGCCGCTCAACGCCAACGGCAAGCTGGACCGCTCCGCCCTGCCGGCCCCGGACTTCGGTGCGCTGTCGGCCGGCCGGGCGGCGCGCACGGCGCAGGAGGAGATCCTCTGCGGGCTGTTCGCGGAGGTGCTCGGGCTGGACTCCGTCGGCATCGACGACGACTTCTTCGACCTGGGCGGGCACTCGCTGCTGGCGACCAAGCTGCTCAGCCGGGTGCGGGTGGCGCTGGGCGCCGAACCGGGCATCCGGGACGTCTTCGAGGCGCCGACGGTGGCCGGGCTGGCCGCCCGCCTGGGCGAGGGCTCCGGGCGCCCGGCGCTGACCGCGGGCGGTGCGCGGCCCGAGCGGCTGCCGCTGTCCTTCGCCCAGCAGCGGCTCTGGCTGATCGACCGGATGGAGGGCCCCAGCCCCCTCTACAACGCCCCGCTGGCGCTGCGCCTGACCGGGCCGCTGGACACCGCCGCGCTGGAGCTGGCGCTCGGGGACGTGGTGGCCCGGCACGAGAGCCTGCGCACCCTGATCGCCGAGGAGGACGGCACCCCCCACCAGCGGATCCTGCCCGCCGGTGAGGCCGCCGTCGGGCTCGACACCCGGGAGTGCCCGGCCGACGAGGTGCCCGACACGGTGGCCGGGCTGTGCCGGCACGCCTTCGACCTGCGCACCGAACTCCCGCTCCGCGCCACCCTGTTGCGGGTCTCCGCCGAGGAGCACGTGCTGGTCCTGGCGCTGCACCACATCGCCAGCGACGGCTGGTCCCTCGGCCCGCTGGTCCGCGACCTCACCTCGGCCTACACGGCCCGCACCGACGGCGCCGCCCCCGGCTGGGCGCCGCTGCCCGTCCAGTACGCCGACTACGCGCTCTGGCAGCGCGGGCTGCTCGGCGAGGAGAGCGACCCGGAGAGCCTGGCCGCCCGCCAACTCGCCTACTGGCGAGCGACCCTGGCGGACCTCCCGGAGGAGGCCACGCTGCCGGCGGACCGCCCCCGCCCGCCCGTCGCCTCCCACCGCGGGGGCCGGGTGGCGCTCGGCCTCGACGCCGGACTCCACCGTGCGCTGGGCGAGTTGTCCCGCGAGCACCGGGTGACGATGTTCATGACCCTGCAGGCCGCGCTTGCCGCCCTGCTCACCCGTCTCGGCGCGGGCACCGACGTGCCGATCGGCTCCGTGGTGGCCGGGCGCTCCGACGAGGCCCTGGACGACCTGGTCGGCTTCTTCGTCAACACCCTGGTGCTGCGCACCGACACCTCCGGCAACCCGAGCTTCACCGAGCTGCTCGGCCGTGCCCGCGAGACCGCCCTGGGCGCCTACGCCCACCAGGACACCCCGTTCGAGCGGCTGGTCGAGGAGCTCAACCCGGCCCGCTCACTCGCCCGTCACCCGCTCTTCCAGATCATGCTGGTGCTGCAGAGCAACGAGCAGGCCGAGCCGGCCACGGCGGGCCTGCGCGTCGAACCCCTCGGCGCGGGCAACGGATCGGCCAAGTTCGACCTCAGCCTGATCGCCGAGGAGTCCTTCGGCCCCGACGGCGAGCTCACCGGGATCGACTGCGCCCTCGACTACGCCACCGACCTGTTCGACCGCGCGACGGTCGAGGCGATCGCCGTCCGGTTCGGCCGGCTGCTGGCCGCGGTGGCCGCGCAGCCCGGGCTGCCGATCGGCCGGGTCGAGCTGCTCTCCGCCGAGGAGCGGGCCGCCCTGCCCTCGGCCGGCCCCGCCCTGCCGGCCGAGGCTCCGCTGCTGCCGGCCGCCTTCGCGGCCCAGGCGGCCGCGACCCCGGAGGCCGTCGCCCTGGTCTGCGGCGACACCCGGCTGACCTTCGCCCAGCTGAACGCCCGCGCCAACCGGCTCGCCCACCGCCTGCTGGCCGCCGGCGCGGGCCGGGAGTCCGTGGTCGCCCTCGCCCTGCCGCGCTCGGCGGAGACGGTGGTCGCCATGCTGGCCGTGCTCAAGGCGGGCGCCGCCTACCTGCCGCTGGACGCCGAGTACCCGGCCGAGCGCACCGCCCACATGCTGGCGGACGCCCGCCCGGCGCTCGCCCTCACCGACGACCGCTGGCCGCTGCCCGAGGTCCTGGCCGGGCTGCGGACCCTGGACGTCACCGGACCCCCCGCGGACGGCGCCGCCGACCCGCGCTGCACCGCCGACCCGCAGCACGCCCTCGACCCGGACCGCTCCGCCGACCCGCAGTGCGCCGTCGACCCGGGCGACGCCGCCTACGTCATCTACACCTCCGGCTCCACCGGCCGCCCCAAGGGCGTCGTCGTCCCGCACGGTGCCGTCGCCGCCCTGCTGGCCGCCCACCGGGCCGCCCTGATCCAGGGCACCGAACAGGCCCACGGCCGGCAGCGGATCGCGCTCACCGCCTCGCTCTGCTTCGACGCCTCCCTGGAGCCCGTGCTCTGGATGTACGCCGGGCACGAGCTGCACCTGATCGGCGACGAGCTGCGCCGCGACCCGGGGGCGCTGGTCCGCCACACCGCCGCGGCCGGCATCGACGCCCTGCACCTCACCCCGTCCTACACCGAGCAGCTGATCGAGGAGGGCCTGCTGGACGCGCCCGCCCCGCGCCTGCTGCTGCTCGGCGGCGAGGCGATCGGCCAGGCCCTGTGGCAGCGGCTGCGGGAGCACCCCGACACCGCGGGCCACAACTTCTACGGCCCGACCGAGGCCACCGTGTACGCGCTCACCCAGCCGCTGGACGCGGTGGAGCGCCCCGGGCTCGGCGGCCCGATCGCCGGTGTGCGGGCGTACGTCCTGGACGAGCACCTCAACCCGGTGCCGGTGGGCGTGCCGGGGGAGCTGTACCTGGCCGGCACCGGTCTGGCCCGCGGCTACCTGGCGCGGCCGGGCCTGACGGCGGAACGCTTCGTCGCCTCGCCCTTCGAGCCGGGTGCCCGGATGTACCGCACCGGCGACCTCGCCCGCCGCACCCGCGACGGCGGCGTGGAGTACCTCGGCCGCACCGACCACCAGGTGAAGATCCGCGGCTTCCGGGTCGAACTCGGCGAGATCGAGCAGGTGGTGGCGCGCCACCCCGCCGTCCGCCAGTGCGTGGTCACCGTCCGGGAGAGCGAGACCGGCGACCGGCTGGTCGGCTACTGCACGGTGGACCGGCACACGCCCGAACTCGCCGCCGAGCTCCGCCGGTTCGCCGCCGAATCGCTGCCCGGCTACATGGTGCCCGCCGCCGTCGTCCTGCTCGACTCGCTGCCCCTGACCGGCAGCGGCAAGGTCGACCACCGGGCCCTGCCGGCCCCGGACTTCGGTGCGCTGTCGGCCGGCCGGGCGGCGCGCACGGCGCAGGAGGAGATCCTCTGCGGGCTGTTCGCGGAGGTGCTCGGGCTGGACTCCGTCGGCATCGACGACGACTTCTTCGACCTGGGCGGGCACTCGCTGCTGGCGACCAGGCTGCTCAGCCGGGTGCGCTCCACGTCGGGCGCGGAACTGGGCATCCGGGACGTCTTCGAGGCGCCGACGGTGGCCGGGCTGGCCGCCCGCCTGGGCGGCGAGGGCTCCGGGCGCCCGGCACTCACCGGGGGCGGTGCGCGGCCGGAGCGGCTGCCGCTGTCCTTCGCCCAGCAGCGGCTCTGGCTGATCGACCGGATGGAGGGCCCCAGCGCCCTCTACAACCTGCCGCTCGTCCTGCGCGTGGCGGGGGAGCTGGACACCGCCGCGCTGGAGCTGGCGCTCGGGGACGTGGTGGCCCGGCACGAGAGCCTGCGCACCCTGATCGCCGAGGAGGACGGCACCCCCCACCAGCGGATCCTGCCCGCCGGGCAGGCCCGGGTCAGCGTCGAGCTGCTGCCGCCCGGCACCGCGCCGGCGAGCTGCACCGCCCGGCCCTTCGACCTGGCCGCCGACCTGCCCGTCCGCGCCCACGTCATCCCGTCCGCGCCCGGCGAGCACCTGCTCGCCCTGGTCCTGCACCACATCGCCGGGGACGGCTGGTCGATGGGCCCGCTGCTGCGGGACCTCGCCACGGCCTACGCGGCCCGCACCGACGGCGCCGCCCCGCAGTGGGCGCCGCTGCCCGTCCAGTACGCCGACTACGCGCTCTGGCAGCGCGGGCTGCTCGGTGCCGAGGACGACCCGCAGAGCCTGCTCTCCCGCCAACTCGGCTACTGGCGCGAGGCGCTGGCCGGTCTGCCGGAGGAGCTGTCGCTGCCCGTGGACCGGCCGCGCCGGGCGACCGCCGGCCACCACGGCGACCGGGTCGTGGTGCCCTACGGCGCCGAACTCCACCGTGCGCTGGGCGAGTTGTCCCGCGAGCACCGGGTGACGATGTTCATGACCCTGCAGGCCGCGCTTGCCGCCCTGCTCACCCGTCTCGGCGCGGGCACCGACGTGCCGATCGGCTCCGTGGTGGCCGGGCGCTCCGACGAGGCCCTGGACGACCTGGTCGGCTTCTTCGTCAACACCCTGGTGCTGCGCACCGACACCTCCGGCAACCCGAGCTTCACCGAGCTGCTGGCCCGGGTCCGGGAGACCCAACTCGACGCCCACGCCCACCAGGACGTGCCCTTCGAGCGGCTCGTCGAGGAGCTCAACCCGGCCCGCTCGCTGGCCCGCCACCCGCTGTTCCAGGTGGCGCTGCTGCTGGAGGGCCAGGGGGACTCCGCGCCGTTCGCCCCGGCCGGGCTCGACGCCTCCGTCGAGTCCTCCGACGGGACGGTCGCCAAGTTCGACCTGAGCGTGGGCCTCGGCGAGTCCTTCGACGCGGACGGCGCGCCCGCCGGGCTGGAGTGCGCGATCGACTACGCCACCGACCTGTTCGACCGCGCGACGGTCGAGGCGATCGCCGTCCGGTTCGGCCGGCTGCTGGCCGCGGTGGCCGCGCAGCCGGGGCTGCCGATCGGCCGGGTCGAGCTGCTCTCCGCCGAGGAGCGGGCCGCCCTGCCCTCGGCCGGCCCCGCCCTGCCGGCCGAGGTCCCGCTGCTGCCGGCCGCCTTCGCGGCCCAGGCGGCCGCGACCCCGGAGGCCGTCGCCCTGGTCTGCGGCGACACCCGGCTGACCTTCGCCCAGCTGAACGCCCGCGCCAACCGGCTTGCCCACCACCTGATCGCGGCGGGCGTCGGCCCCGAGTCGGTGGTCGCCCTGGCCCTGCCGCGCTCGGCCGGGAGCGTGGTCGCGATCCTCGCCGTGCTCAAGGCGGGCGCCGCCTACCTGCCCCTGGACCCGGACCACCCGGCCGAGCGCACCGCCGCCACCCTCGCCGACGCGGGCGCAGCCCTCGTCCTCACCGACGAGGGCTGGCCGAAGCCCGAGGCCCTGACCGCACGGCCCACCCTGGACCTCGGCGCGGCCGACGGACCGGACACCGACCCGGCACCGCGCGCCACGGCCGACAACGCCGCCTACCTCATCTACACCTCCGGATCCACCGGCCGCCCCAAGGGCGTCGTCGTCCCGCACGGGGGCATCGCCGCCCTGCTGGCCGCCCACCGCGGCGGGCTGATCGCCACCGCCGAGGCCGCCCACGGCCGGCTGCGCGTCGCGCTCACCGCCTCGCTCGGCTTCGACGGATCCCTGCAGAGCCTGCTCTGGCTGTTCGCCGGGCACGAGCTGCACCTGATCGGCGACGAGCTCCGCCGCGACCCGGCCGCCCTGGTCCGGCACGTCCGCGCGGCCGGCATCGGGGCCATGGACGTCACCCCGTCCTACGCCGAGCAGCTCCTCGCCGAGGGCCTGCTCGACGCCGCCGCACCGCCGGTGCTGGTGCTCGGCGGCGAGGCCGTCGGACAGCAGCTGTGGACGAGCCTGCGCGCGGCACCGGGCACCGCCGCCCACAACCTGTACGGCCCGACCGAGGCCACCGTCTACGCCCTCGCCCAGCCGCTGGACGCGGTGGAGCGCCCCGGGCTCGGCGGCCCGATCGCCGGTGTGCGGGCGTACGTCCTGGACGAGCACCTCAACCCCGTCCCCCCGGGCGTGCCGGGGGAGCTGTACCTGGCCGGTCCGGGTCTGGCCCGCGGCTACCTGGGCCGGCCGGGCCTGACGGCGGAACGGTTCGTCGCCTGCCCCTTCGATCCGGAAACCGGGCCCCTGCTGCCCGGTGGCGGGCAAGCCGGGACCCTCCTGCCCGGTGGCGGGCAAGGAGGGAGGATGTACCGCACCGGCGACCTCGCCCGCCGCACCCGCGACGGCGGCGTGGAGTACCTCGGCCGCACCGACCACCAGGTGAAGATCCGCGGCTTCCGCATCGAACTCGGCGAGATCGAGCACGTGCTGACCCTCCACCCGGGCGTGGGCGCCGCCGCCGTCCTGCCCGACCCGGACGGCCTGCGGCTGGTCGCCTACGTCGTCACCGACGGCCCGGTCGACACCGCCGAACTGCGCGCCTTCGCCGCCGGACACCTGCCCGGCTACATGGTGCCCGCCGCCGTCGTCCCGCTGGCCGCGCTGCCGCTCACCGGCAGCGGCAAGCTCGACCGGGCGGCACTGCCCGCACCGGACTTCGGACTGCTCACCGGCGGCCGCGCCCCCCGGACACCCCAGGAGGAGCTCCTCTGCGAGCTGTTCGCCGAGACCCTCGGCCTGGAGACCGTCGGCATCGACGACGACTTCTTCGACCTCGGCGGCCACTCGCTGCTCGCCATGAAGCTGCTCGCCCGCGTCCGCACCGCCCTCGGCACGGACCCCGGCATGCGGGCGCTGTTCGAGGCGCCCACCGTGGCCGGGCTCGCCCGGCGGCTCGACCACGGCCCGGCCGCCGACGCCCTGGACGTCCTGCTGCCGCTGCGCACCGGCGGCGACCGCCCCCCGCTGTTCTGCGTCCACCCGGCGGCCGGCATCAGCTGGGTCTACTCCGGCCTGCTCCGCCACCTCGGCCCCGACCAGCCGGTCTACGGCCTCCAGGCCCGCGGCCTGCGCGGCGGCGCACCGGCGAGCGTCGCCGAGATCGCCGAGGACTACGTGCGGCAGATCCGCGCGGTCCGCCCCGACGGCCCGTACCACCTGCTGGGCTGGTCCTTCGGCGCGGTCGTCGCGCAGGAGATGGCCGTCCGCCTGCAGGCGGAGGGCGCCGAGGTCGGCCTGCTCGCCCTGCTGGACGGCGCGCCGGCGGCCCGCACCGACGACGCCCCGCCCGTCGAGGCCGTCGACACGCTGGCCGAACTGCTCCACTCGCTCGGCTACGACCCGGCGGACGGCCGGGGGCTCGCCGACCTGCGGGCCGTGCTCGGCGAGGCGGTCGCCGTCCTGCCGGAGGTCTTCGACCGGCACCGCAAGCTGATGGCCGAGCACGTGCCCAGCCGCTACCGGGGCCCCGTCGTCTTCTTCGGGGCCACCACCGGCAAGCCCGCCGACTGGCCGTACGAGCAGGCCTGGCACCCGTACCTGGACGGGGCGGTCGAGCCCCACCGCCTGGACTGCGCGCACGGCGAGCTGGCCGGGCCGGAACCCCTCGCACGGATCGCCGCCGTGCTCGCCGAGAAGCTTGGAGCGTGATCCGCGATGACCACCACCGTCCCGATCGAGTCACCGGCGCCGCCGCGCCCGCCGCGCCGCCGGTGGGGGCTCTGGGCCCACGGGGACTTCCGCCGGCTCTGGATCGGTGAGACCACCAGCAACCTCGGCACCGCCGTCGGGAGCGTGGCGCTGTCCCTGGTGGCCGTGGTCACCCTGGGCGCCGGCCCGCTCGCGGTGGGCGTGATCAACGCAGCCGCCTGGCTGCCCTGGCTCTTCCTCGGCCTTCCGGCCGGCGCCTGGGTGGACCGCTGGCCGCGGCTGCGGGTGATGCTGGTCTGCGACCTCCTGCTGCTCCTGTTCTTCGGCAGCGTCCCGGTGGCCGCCTGGCTGGGGGCGCTCTCGCTCGCCCAGCTGGTGGTGGTGGCCCTGCTGACCGGAGCGGTGAAGGTGTTCTTCTCCACCGCGTACGGCGCGGTGCTGCCCACCCTGGTGGCGAAGGCCGACCTGCTGGAGGCCAACGTCAAGCTGCGCTCCGGGGCCTCGGCGGCGGAGATCGCCGGGCCGGGCGCGGCCGGTCTGCTCTCGCAGGCCTTCGGCGCCGCCAGCGGGATGCTCGTCGACTCGCTGACCTACCTGGTGTCGGCGATCTGCCTGCGGCGGATCAGGACGCAGGAGCACCCCCCGCCGGCGTCAGAGCGGCGCGGCATCCCGCGCGAGATCGGCGAGGGCGTGCGGTTCCTGCTGCGCGACCCGTACCTGCGGACCTTCGCCTGCTTCGCGGCGGTCGGCAACCTGGGGCTGAACGGCATCCAGGCGGTGCAGACGGTCTTCCTGGTGCGCAGCGTCGGGATCGAACCGGGCGCGGTGGGCGCGGTGTTCGCCCTGGTGAGCGTCGGCGGCCTGGCCGGGGCGATGCTGGCCGGGCGGATCGCCCGCCGGCTGGGCACCGCGCGCGGCCTGCTGGCCTGCGAGCTGGTGGCCGCGCCGTTCATCCTGCTGCTGCCGCTGGCGGGCGAGCGGCTGCCG
Source organism: Kitasatospora sp. NPDC101176 (assembly GCF_044768035.1). NCBI lineage: Bacteria > Bacillati > Actinomycetota > Actinomycetes > Kitasatosporales > Streptomycetaceae > Kitasatospora > Kitasatospora sp. NPDC101176. The sequence continues at coordinate 225,482 of NZ_JBIWPA010000007.1, read as the reverse complement.
CTGGCGGTGAGCGCGCTCGCCTGGGCCGTCGCGGTCTGCGGCGTGGTCGCCGGCAACGTCCTGGCCGGCAGCTTCTCCCAGGCCTACTGCCCGCCCGAGCTGATCGGCCGGATCCGGGCCAGCTCCGCGACCCTCAACTACAGCGCCATCCCGGTGGGCGCCCTGCTCGGCGGCTACCTGGGCGAGGTGCTCGGCGCCCGCACCACCATCTGGGTGATGGCCGGGGTGCTGCTCTCGGCCGGTCTGCTGCTGCTGGCCAGCCCGCTGCGCGGCCTGCGGGACTTCCCGACCCGGCCGTCCACGCCCGCAGCCTGACCGACCGTCATCTGCTCCTGCCGTCCCCGCCGTTCCCCGTCCCCTCCCCCGCCGTCCCCCCGACCTCTCCCCGCCCCGCTTCCGGAGGACCCCGATGACCCGCACCGCCCGTCCGCGCCGCTACCTGATGTGCCGGCCGACCCACTTCGACGTCACCTACGCCATCAACCCGTGGATGGACCCGGCCAAGCCGGTGGACACCGACCTCGCCGTCGCCCAGTGGGAGCGGCTCTACGCCCTCTACGCCGAACTCGGCCACCAGGTCGACCTGATCGACCCGCTGCCCGGCCTGCCCGACATGGTCTACGCGGCCAACGGGGCCACCGTCGTGGACGGCAGGGTGCTCGGCGCGCGCTTCCGCAACACCGAACGGGCCGCGGAGGGCCCCGCCTACCTGGAGTGGTTCCGCGACCGCGGCTTCGCGACGCACGACCCCGAGCACGTCAACGAGGGCGAGGGCGACCTCCTGCTGACCGCGGGCTACGTGCTGGCCGGCCGGGGCTTCCGCAGCGTGGCGGAGGGCCACGCCGAGGCGCAGGAGTTCTTCGGCCGGCCGGTGGTGGGCCTGGAGCTGGTCGACCCGCGCTTCTACCACCTCGACACCGCGCTGTCGGTGCTCGACGGGGACGAGATCATGTACTACCCGGAGGCGTTCTCGCCCGGCAGCCGGGCCGTCCTGCGCCGGCTCTTCCCGGACGCCCTGCTGGTGAGCGAGGCCGACGCCGAGGTCTTCGGGCTCAACGCGGTGAGCGACGGCCTGCACGTGGTGCTGCCGGAGGCGGCCGTGGGCCTGGCGGCGCGGCTGCGGGAGCGCGGCTTCCGGCCGATCGGGATGGACCTGAGCGAGCTGCTCAAGGGCGGCGGCAGTGTGAAGTGCTGCACCCTGGAGATCCGCGCGGCCGCCTGATCCGGCGGTCGGTGACCATCGGTGCTCCGCCGTAGATCGGCCGTTGAACGGCCCCCGCAAGACTGGTGCCACACCACGAAGGAGCCCTTCCCTACCAGGGAAGCGACCAAGGGAGCACCAGAGATGACGAAGCGTCCGGCCACCGCCTCCGCCCGCCGCCTGTTCGCCGCCGGCCTCGGGGTGGCCCTCGCCCTCGGCGCCGGCGTCACCGCCACGGCCGCGGTGGCGGGGGCGGGGGCGGCCGGCACCGGGTCGGCGACGGTGGTGGTCGGTGACGCGACCCCGACTCCCACCCCCGCCGCCCCGACCCCGACCCCGACCTCCACCACCGTGCACGGCAGCACCGGCGACTGGAACAGCACCGGCTCCTGAGCGGGCGGGCCCGACTGCAGGATCGATTCTTCCTGGGACATCCGGCCCGGCGGTGACCCCCTGGGGATCACCCGGCCCGACAGTGGCCCCTACCCGTCACCCGGCCCGGCGGTGACCCGGCCCGGCGCCATTCGGCGGGTGACCCGCCCCCGCGGCGCCTCGACCGCCGCAGCAGGTCAACTCCCCGGCCGGCAGCCCGTCAGCGGCACGACCGCCGCCTCCCGGCCCTTCCCCCGCCGCTCCTCCCGGACCGACGCGACGGCGTCCCCCTCCCGGACCGACGCGACGGCGTCCCCCTCCCGGACCGACGGGCCCCCGTCCCCGCCCGGTACCGACGGGCCCTCCCCGGAACCCCGGGACAGCAGCCCCGCCACCTCCCGGGCGTCCGGCAGCCCCAGCCGGACGAAGATCGCGTGCGCCGCCCGCCACCGGCCCCGCGCCTCGGCCCCGCGCCCGAGGTCCGCCAGCGTCCGGCCCAGCACCACCAGCGCCTGCGCCTGGTCCCGCTCCGCCCCCAGCTCCTCGCACAGCTCCAGCGCCCGCCCGGCGTGCTCGAACGCCTCCTCCGTCCGGCCCAGCGACCGCAGACTGTCCGCCAGCCGGTAGCGGGCGTGCGCGGCCCGGGCCTGCAGACCGGCCGCGGTGGCCACCGCCAGGCACTCGCCGAACCAGGTCACCGCCTCCTCGTGCCGTTCCAGCCCGTGCAGCGCCAGCCCCAGCACGTACAGGGTGTACGCCCGGCCCGGATCGTCGTGCCGGGTACGCAGTTCGGCCAGCGCCTCGTGGCAGATCTCCACCGCCTCGGCGGCCCGGCCGCTGCGCACCCGCGCCAGCGCCGCGTTCACCGTCGTCACCAGCGCCCCCGAGCGGTGGCCGAGCTCGCGGGCCAGCAGCAACGCCTCGTCGTAGTGCTCGACGGCCTCGTCGTAGCGGCTGAGGAACTGGCAGACCAGACCGAGGTCGTTCAGCGCCTGGCGCAGGATCACCGTGTCTCCCGCCGAGCGCGAGGCGGCCACGGCGAGGCGGCCCGCCGCCTCGGCCTCCTCCAGCCGGGTGGTGGCCAGGGCGACGTTGCCGCGCAGGAAGTGCGCCCGGCCCGCTGCCCGGGGGTCGGCGCGGTGGTCCGCCGCGGCCGCCAGGGCGTCCGCCGTGGCGGCCAGCCGGGCACCGGGCGGGGCCAGCACGAAGGGCGTGAGCGCGATCAGCAGGTCGATCGCGGCCCGCAGCGGATCCGGGAGGGTGCCCTGCGCGCCGGTGCCGTCCGGTGCCGCCGGCGCCTCGGCCATCGTCCAGGCGGCGACCTGGGCGGCGACCGCGATCGCCCCCGAGCCCTCCGCCTCGGCCCAGGCCCGGGCGCCGTCCGGGCTGCCGAGCGCCACGCCCGGCCCGCGCGCCGGACCGAGCGCGCCGGCGGCCGGGTCCCCGGGGACGGCGTACTGGAAGGCCGAGCAGGCGGTGGCCAGCAGGTGGTCCAGCAGCCGGTCACGGGCCTCCAGCGTCGTGCCGGGGCCGTCGGGTCGTCGCCGGGCGAAGGCGCGCAGGAGGTCGTGGTAGCGGTAACGGCCGGGGAACGGCGACTCCATCATCGCCACGTCCACCAGGGCCTCCAGCAGGTCCTCGGCGTCGTACTCGTCCAGGTCCAGCAGGGCGGCCGCGGCGGGCAGCCCGATGTCCGGCCCGTCCACCGAGGCGACCAGCCGGAACGCCCGGGCCTGGGCGGGCGACAACTGGCGGTAGCTCAGTTCGAAGGCCGCCTCCACCTCGAGGTCGCCGATGCGCAGCTCGTCGATCCGCCGGCGCTCGACCGCCAGCCGGCGGCCCAGCGTCTGCACCGTCCAGCTCGGCCGGGCCGCCAGCCGGGCCGCCACGATCCGGACCGCGAGCGGGAGGTGGCCGCAGACTACCAGGAGGTCCCGGGCGGCCTCCGGCTCGGCCGCCAGCCGCTCCGCGCCGATGGTGCGGCCCAGCAGCTCCAGGGCCTCCTCCGGTTCGAATACCCCGAGATCGGCCTGGACGGGCGCGGGCAGGCCGGACAGCCGGGTCCGGCTGGTGGTGAGCACGGCGCAGCCGACCGCACCCGGCAGCAGGGGTCTGATCTGCGCGGTGTCGTGGACGTTGTCGAGCACCAGCAGCAGGCGCCGGCCGTCGACGACCGAACGGAACAGCGCCGAGCGGGCGTCCAGCCCCTCCGGCACCGCGTCGGCCGGCACGCCGAGCGCCACCAGGAAGCCGCAGAGCACCGCCTCCGGGTCCGCCGGGGTGGCGTCGGCGCCCCGCAGGTCGGCGTAGAGCTGCCCGTCCGGATAGGTGTCGCGGACCCGGTGGGCGACGTGCAGGGCCAGCGCGGTCTTGCCGACCCCGCCCATCCCGACCACGGTCGCGATCACCAGCGCCCGCCGGTCCGGGGCGCCGAGCGCTTCGCCCAGCCGCTCGACCAGTACCGTGCGGCCGGTGAAGTCCGCAGCGTCGGGCGGCAGTTGGGCCGGGCGGGGGGCGGTCGCCGGGGCCCCGGCGGGTGTGGCGGCCGACTCCCTGTCCGTCACGGCGGGCGCGGCGGGCGGGTACGGCGGCTCGACCCGCGGCTCGGCCGACCCGTTCGGGGCGCTCGGGCCGCTCGGGCCGTGCACGCCGTTCGGCCCGATCGCGCCGTTCAAGCCGTTCAAGCCGTTCGCGCCGTCCGGGCCGGACACGACCACCGCCGACGGCGCCGGCGCGGCGAGCGACGGGTCGCCCTCCAGGATCCGCTGGTGCAGCAGCTCCAGCTCCGACCCGGGCTCCACCCCCAGCTCCGCCAGGAACAGCTGACGCGCGCTCCGGTACACCGCCAGCGCGTCCGCCTGTCTTCCGGCCTGGTACAGCGCGCGCATCAGCAGCCCGTACGCCCGCTCGTGCAACGGGTGCTCGGTGGTCAGCGAGGTCAACTCCGGGATGCACCGGGAGAACCGCCCCAGCGCGAGGTCCAGGGCGATCCGCTCCTCCAGCAGCGTCAGCCGCAGCTCCTGCAACCGCTGCCGCTGCCGCTGCGCGAACGGCCCCGGGATGCCGACCAGCGGCTCGCCCTGCCACAACTCCAGCGCCTGGTTCAACAGATCACGCGCCTGTTGCGGCCCCCCGGCCGCCGCCGTCCGCTCGGCCTGCGCCGCCAGCTCCTCCGCCTGCGCCGCGTCCACGGCGTGCTTCGGCAGCACCAGCCGGTAGCCGTCCCCGACCGAGGTCAGCACGTTCGGTGCGTCCGGCCCCTCGCCGTGCAGCACCTTGCGCCACCGCCAGGCGTACGTCCGGACCGTCGTCATCGCGGTGCTCGGCGGCTCCTCGCCCCACAGGGCGTCGATCAGGTCCGTGGCGCTCGCACCGTGCCCCGGCCGCAGCAGCAGCACCGCCAGCATCGCCTGCTGCTGCGGGCTGCCGACCTTCAACACGGTGGTACCGCGCTGCGCCCGCATCAGCCCCAGCACGGAGAACCGGAAATCACCCATTCCTGCACCTGCCCGCTTCATGTGCTCGCCCCCGCCCCAGCACGTGCCCGCCCCCGATTGATGAGCCCCTATCAACCCACGGCACCCGTCGAAATGTCGAGGGATCGTAGAGCCCGTGGTGATCCGGTGTTGATCGGCGCCCACCACAATCACCGGTGTGGCGTCCACGGTCGGCCCGGCACGCACCGCTGGACCCGCCACACCCCCGGTCGCCCCGCCACCGCCCGGCGACCACCCACGGCCCTCGGAGGCGGACACCCATGAACACCGACCTGCTCTACCGGCTGCTCGAGCTCGACCCGGGCGCCGGCCCGGTCGAACTGCTCCACCGGGCCCGCGCAGGCCGGAACCTCCCCTACCTGGTGCTCGCCGCGCTGGACCGGGAGGGCGTCCGGATGGGCGAGCACGCCCGCGCCGAGCTGCAGCGCGCCCGCGAACGGGCCCGCTGTTACGCCGGGATCGCCGACGACCTCGCCGATGCCACCGGGGTCCGGCCGATCCGGGACCTGCCGCTGGCCGCCCACTACCCGTCCGACCTGCCGCGGCCGCTGGGCGAACTCGCCCTCGTCAGCCCGACCGAGGCCACGCTCTGGCAGGCCGTCAACCGGCTGGTCACCGACCACCCGGTGGAGTCCGTCGAGGTCACCCTGCTCGGCGAGCGGCCCCGGCACACCGCCGTCACCCTGCGCTGGCCGGCCGAGGACCCGCTGCTCGACCCCTGGTACCAGGTACGGGTCGCGACCGCAGCCCTCACCGGCGACCTCGCCACCGTCCCGGTCCGCCCCTACCTGGCCGCCGACGACCACGTCGAGTGCCTGATCGCCCTCGCCGAGGACGGGCTCCGCCGCCCCTTCGGCCCGGGCGACGTCATCGACGTGGCGCAGCTGGCAGGACAGCCCTTCGAACCCGTCGAGACCGCCGCGGTGGTCGCCGCCTACCGGCTGGCCCCGGAGGCCGTCGCCCTGCTCGACCTCGCCGCCGAGCACGTGCCGCTGGGCCCGCTGGGCGGAGTGCGCACCGTCCTGGAGGCCGAGGTCGGCCCCGAGCTCCGGCGCCGCCGCACCGAGGCCCGCCCGCTCCGGCCGCGGCACGGCACCCTGCTGCGCCGCACCGTCATCCGGCACCGCTGGGACGAGGCCCTCCTGCTGCCGGCCGGCGCCGCCACCCTGCTGCTCACCCCGGTCGCCGACTACCTGCTCACCCCGGAGGGCGACCGGCCGGCCCCGGCCGAACGCGCCGCCGCCCTCGCCGCCCTCCAGGCCTGGGACGCGACGGCCCCCACTACCCCGCACCCGTCCCCCTGCCTCGGCGCCCCGCAACCCCACCGCCGCTGACCCCCACCGCCGTTGGCCCCGCGGCCGCGGGCCGTGCCGCGGTCGGCCGGGCGCGGCGATCAGGCCGCCAGGGGGAACTCGCACCAGACGTTCTTGCCGCTGCCGAGCGGCTCCACGCCCCAGCTCCCGGCGAGGGCGTCCACCAGCAGCAGGCCGCGGCCGGAGGTGGCGGTCTCGCCGGGGGCCCGGCGGCGCGGCAGGACGCTGGAGCGGTCCCGGATCTCCAGGCGGATGCAGGGGGCGGTTCCGGCCCGCAGTTCGATGGTGAGCAGTGCGCCCCCGTCGGTGTGGACCAGGGCGTTGGTGATCAGTTCGTCCGCCGTGAGTTCGACGTCGGACAGCAGGTCGGTCGCACCCCACGCGGCCAGGGCCTGGCGGAGCATGGCCCGGGTCTCCGCCAGCCCCTCCGGGTCGGCCTGGTGGACGTGCTGGGTCATCTGCCGGGTGGTGTGGGCGCCGGGTACGGCTGCGCGGTGCAGCAGCAGGAGCGCCAGGTCGTCGCTGTTGTCGAGGCGGCTGGGGTGGCTGCCGCAGAGGTGGTCGGCGAGCGCCTCGGTGTCGAGCGGGCCGGTGCGCAGGGCGGCGGCGAGCGCGTCGAGGCCGTCGGTGATGTCCCGGCCGGGGTGTTCGACCATTCCGTCGGTGCACAGCAGCAGGGTGTCCGCGGGGTTGAGGTCGAGGCGGGTCTCGGGGTAGGAGTCCTGGCCGAACACCGTGGCCACGCCGAGCGGCAGACCGCCGCGGACGCCGGCCCAGGCGGTCAGGCCGGTGCCGCGCCGCACGAGCGGTTCGAGGTGGCCGGCCCGCACCAGGCGCAGTGTTCCGGTCTCCAGGTCGGCGTCGACGTAGATGCAGGTCGCGGACCGCTCGGTGTCGAGGTCGGCGAGGAACCTGGACACGCGGGCCATCACCGTGGCGGGCGTGTGTCCCTCGGTGGCGTAGGCCCGCAGGGCGATCCTCAACTGGCCCATGATCGCGGCCGCGTGGCTGTCGTGCCCCTCCACGTCGCCGACCACGAGACCGACCCGACGCCCGGGCAGGGGGATGACGTCGTACCAGTCCCCGCCCACCTCGCGTCCGCTGTGGCCGGCACGGTAGCGGACGGCCACCTCGCCGCCGGTGATCTCGGGGATGCGGCGCGGCAGCATGGTGTGCTGGAGCGTGGTCGCGAACTCCCGCTCCTGGTCGAAGAGCATGGCGCGTTGCAGGGACTGCGCGACGGCACTGCTGAGCGCGATGCAGATATTGCGGTCCTCGGTGCTGAAGGGGCGCCCGTCCCGGTAGAAGAGGCCCAGCGCGCCGATGGAGCGGGCCTGGGCGGCCAGCGGCAGGAAGGCCGCCGCCTCGATCCCCATCTCCTCGGCGTAGGGCAGCAGCCGCGGGTAGCGGGTGGTGAGCTCCTCCCTGGTGCTGACGAACCGCGGGCGCCGGGTGAGGACGGCCTCGGACAGCGGCAGGCCGTCGCCCAGGTGGGTCAGCGACAGGTCGTCCCGCGCCCTGAGCTCCGCCGACGGCTGCTCGGTCGCGGCGACGAGGCGCATCACGTCCCCGTCGACCAGCCCGAGGGCCAGCCCGTCCGCGCCGAAGCGTCGCAGCCCTTCGCTGTCGGTCAGCACGCCGGTCACGTCGCGGACGGTGATGGCGCGGGCGAGGGCCTCGGTGGTGGCGCGCACGGAGTCGGTCTGGCGGCGCCGGTCGGCGGCGAGCGTGCGCATCCCCTCGGCGTGGGCCAGCTCCTCCTCGGCGTTGCGGACGATGCCGACGATGCGGTACGGCCGGGCCTGCGGGTCGCGCAGGACGCGCCCCTGGGTGTGCGCCCAGCGCAGGGATCCGTCGCGGCAGACCAGGCGGAAGTAGCACGCGAAGGTCAGGTGCCCCTCGCGCAGCGCGAGCGAGACGGCCTCGTCGAGCCGCTCGCTGTCCGCCGGCAGCACCCTGGCGGAGAGTGACGAGGGGTGTCCGTCGAACTCGTCGGCCCGGAGGTCGAACACGTCCAGGCCCACGTCGTCGAGGTGGTAGGTGCCCTTGTCGAGGTCCCAGTCGAAGCTGCCCATGCCGTTGAGCGCCAGCCGGTCGTTGGCCGCGGTCGGCTCGGCGGTGCCCTGGCGGGCCGCCGACGACGACGGGGCGCGGGCGGACACGGGGCGGGTGATCCGGGGGTCGTAGCCGCCCGGAGACCTGGACGCGTTTGCCATGGCAGGGCTCCCGTCCGATCGATGGCCCGCCGCCGGATCCTCCACGACCGGCTCGCCCCTGCCCGCTGCGGTCACGGAGAGTGGCGTACACGCGCGACGGCGTGGCGCCGTAGGTGCTCCGCCGCCCGCGCCCGGTCCGTTCCTGGAACGCCTGGTCAGTCTATCCACGGGGCGCGGGCTCGGCATCGACGCGCACACCGCGGAGCGGTCCCGCACCTCAGCCGCCGACGTCGGACACCACGGTGACCGGCGCGTGGCCGCTCCGGCGCTCGACGCGGGCGTCGGTCGCCCACCCGGCGAGCCCGGACGAGACGACCCGGAGGCCGGTCCACCAGCGGATGAACGCCGAGCGCCGGGCCGACGTCGAGCCCGACCCGTCCCAGCCCCGCGAGCAGGAGCAATCCCCGCGAGCGCATGGCCGACTCCGCCGCGTCACCGAGGTCGTCGAGGAACCGAGACCAACCCCCGCCAGCGCGGGGCCGACGCTTGCCGACCTGCAGCGATTGGTGTCAGAGGGCGCTGGTTGATTCGGTTCGATCGAATGGCAGCCCGCGGGGGAGCTGATGTCTTGCCGCCGTCTCTCCTTCTCTGAAGCGAGCTACCAGTGCGGTGTCCTGCGCTCTCGAAGCGTAGTGGCACAGGGAGGTTGGGTGACGGATGGGGGCCGATGGTGGTGGGTCGGCCCCGTATACGCGGCGGTCGATGGTGGCGCTCGACGTCTCGCTGGGCTGGGAGGGGTCGGCCTCGCGATCCTGGGCCGGTGCCCACAAGGACTCCCGGGGGTAGCCGGTCGCGGGGGGGGCGGGGGGGGGGGCGGGCGCGGGCGAGCCGGGAGGCCGCGGGGTGGGGGCGGGGAGCGGGGGGGGGGGCGCGGGGGCGGGGGGGGGGGGGGGGGGGGCGGCGGGGGGGGGGGCGGGGCCCCCCCCCCCCCCGGGGGGGGGGCGGGGGGGGGCCCCGGGGGGGGGGGCCCCCGCGACGATTCGACCTGGCGAACCGGTTGTGCGGGATCGCATCCTCGTGTGCCCGTGTAAGTGGTCCTGGGGCGGCGGTTGCCGCAGGTCGGGGCTGCTTCCGGGGGCTGCGGATCAACTGCAGCTAGGTGACGGTCGGTTGTCGTCGACTTCGTACGCCACGGTGACCGGCGCGTGGCCGTTCCGGCGCTCGGCGCGGGTGTCGGCGCGCTCGACCCGGGCGTCGGTCGCCCGCCCGGCGAGGCCGGGCGAGGCGGCCTGGAGGTCGATGCGCCAGCGGATGGACACCTTCGCCGGCGAATTCTCCGACGAAAGAGCCCGTCTGCTCGATCACGGCCTGTTCGAGGGTGCCCGCCGGCTTGGGCGGCAGCGGACCTCCGGTGGGCGGCATGCCGGCGTCGGCACCGGCTCGGGCGCTCGTGGGTTCGCGGGCGGCGGGCACGCGCCGGGAGGAGGGCAAGGCCTGGCGCCCGGTGCAGGCGGAGTGCGCGGCCGGGCACGCGCTGTCGAAGGAGCGGGAGACCGTCGGGTCCTTCGAGGACCAGGACGCTTCCGCCGCTGACGGTCGCGGTCTCCGTCCGGGTTCCGTTCTCCGGGCCGGCCGCGTGCGGCCCCCGGGCGGTCGAGCTGCCCGCCGGTTCCGGGGGCGGCGGCTCACCGGCGTCGTACGGGGCGGGGGAAGAGAGCTGATGGCCGATCAATATGGCGCCACGGTTCTATAGTTCTCTCGTCGGACGGCCGCCCGCGAGCTGTCCGACCACGCACAGGACTGAGGGGAGTCGGCCCGTGGGGGACGTCATCACGGTGGATCTCGGCGAGGGCGCGTTCGTCCATGCCGAGGTGACGGTGCTGGACCGGACGGAGACCGGGCCCGCGCCGACGAGCGCCGGGCGGGGCGGCGACGCCGGGGTCCGGGACGCGGCCGCTCGGGCGTTCGCGGAACTGCCGCAGCGGCTGGACGCGGTGCGCGAGGTGGTGCGGGGTGTCGGGCGCTGGGCCGCCGACGGCATCGCGGGCACGGGGCCCGCCGTTCCGGACACGCTGGAGGTCGAGTTCGGGCTCAAGCTTGCCGTCAAGTCCGGTGCGCTGGTGGGCGTGCTGGCCGAGGCGGGCGGTGAGGCGTCGTTCACCGTGCGGATGAGCTGGGACACCGCGCGGGTGGCGGCGGCCAGGGCCGCGCGGGACGCGAGCCCCGACGGCGAGCGTTGACCGCGTCGGCAGCCCGGGCCGCCGTCGAGGTGTGGGACGGGCCGTCCTTCCTGGGCAGCGGCTTCCTGGTGGCACCCGGTACCGTGCTGACCGCCGCCCACGTAGCCCGTCGGGCGGTGAACGAGCCCCTCGTGCGGGGCCGTTGGGGAAGCGTGACCGTGGCGGACCCGGCCCGGCTGTTCCCGGCCGACCCCGGGGCCGGCCGCTTCCACGCCTTCCCGGACCTCGCCCTGGTCACCCTGCGGGTCCCGGTCGCACCGCCCGAGCTGGTGCTGGACGCCGGGACGCCGCCCCCGGGGACACCGGTCCTGGTGGCCGGGTTCTCGCCGCACACCCCGGCCGCCGGCGTCCACGACGACTCCCTGCTGCTCACCGTGGCGGGGCCGGCCGCCGGCTTCGTCCGGGCGACCGGCGACGAGGTGCGGGACGGCTTCAGCGGCGGCATGGTGGTCCGCCTGGACACCGGAGCCGTCTGCGGGGTGCTCAAGGGCAGCCGGGACTTCGAGGGCGTGCGGGGCGGATGGTTCACCCCGCTGTCCGCGCTGGCCGACGTACTGGCGGCCGACGACCCGCTGCGCGCGCGGCTCACGGCGGCGGTCGCCCCCGCCGCCACGGCTGCCCCGCCCGTCGCCCTGCCCACCGTGCGCCGACTGCTGCCGGTCCTGCTGCGGGTGCCCGGCACGGACGACCCGGACTTCCGCCGGACCGTCGTCCGGGCCGCGAACGAGACCCTGGCCGACCCCCTCACCGTCGCGTACCGGGCCGTCGCCACCGACCACCTGCTGGAGCTGGCGCAGACCTGCCTCGGCCACCGGGACCCGTGGGCCGCCCTGGCCGCGGTGGCGGACGCGCTGGACCTGCTGCGCCCCGGCTCCGCCGCCGTCCGCGAACTGCGGGCACTCGCCGGCCTGCCGGAGGACGGCCCGTGAAGGACGTGCGGATCCTGCTGGCGAAGCTGAGACCCCGGGCCGAGGCCGAGCCGGCCCCCGGCGGCCCGGCGGACCGGGAACCGTGGTCGGGCGGGGCGGACGCGGTCCTGCACGCCTTCCTCTGCCAGGTCCCCGACCTCCACCAGCCGGACTTCCGCCACCTCGTCCTGGTGGACCTGGGCCGCCGCCTCGGGCTCGCCACCCCGTTCGCCGTCCCGGACAGCGCGCTGGCCGTCGACCACCTGATGGACCTGGTCCACGCCTGCCGCCGCTGGCACGACCCGCTCGACGCCCTCACCCGACTCGCCGACGGCCTGCGCACCCTGCGGCCCGGCACCGCCGCGGTCGGCTGGCTGGACGCCGCCGTCGACGCCGTCACCGAGAAGGGCCTGCTCGCCACGGACGCGCAACTCGCCCTGCTCCGCACCCTGCGCGCGCTGAGTCCGCAGCCCCGCCCGGCCGAGGTGCTGCGCCTGGTCGAGGCCACCTGCGCCGGGCGGACCCACCCGGTCCGCCCCCAGGACGGCCTGCCCGAGGCGGTCAGCCGGCTGAACCAGGCCCGGCTGGACGACGCGCCCCCGCCGCTCCTGGGTTTCCTCGCGCAGCTCGCCGCGACCCGCCCCGGGCCCGAGGCGGCCCGGTTGACGGAGCTCGTCGACCGGCACGCCCGTGACCTGGGGCTGACCGAGCACGAGGTGGCCGGACCCGCCCGCGCCTGCCGCGGCGCCCCCGGCGCCCGCGCCGCCGCCACCGGCCCCGCGCAGCACCACCCGTTGGTCCTGCAGATCGCCCTGGACGACGTCTCACCGGTCGGCCCGGACGTCGAACCCGTCTACACCTTCGAGGCCGTTCTCTACGACACCACCGAGCAGCCGTGGCGGCTGATCTCCAAGTGCGCGGGCGACGAACCCGTGCCGCAGTCCGCCCTGCGCGCCCGCGGCAGCCGCCACCTGACCACCTGGCGCGAACTCGCCGCCGCCGCGGCCGACGCCGACGGCCTGCGGGTGGAGTTCCTGCTGCCCTGGTCCCTGCTCGGCCACCCCGCCGAGCTCTGGCCGATGGACGAGGACGACTACCCCGTCGGCATGCACTTCCCCGTGATCGTGCGCTCGCTGGACCGGATCAGGGCCGCGTTCTGGCACACGGCGTGGAGGAACAAGTGGCGCGCCCTGGAGGCCACCCTGGAGAGCTGCGGTCCGGGCACCGTCGCCGACCTGCCCGGCTGGTTCGTCCACTGCGAGGGCGCGGCCCCGATCGACGCCGAGGTGACCGGCCGCACCCTGCACATCGGCGGCACCAAGGGCGACGTCCGGCGCTGGCTGGACAGCCGGCCGCAGACCGCGCTCCTGGCGCTGTCCTTCCCGTACGCCTACCACCCGAAGCGGCGTGCCGTCCCCTACCAGGCCGTCAAGGACGCCGTCCGGGAGGGCATCCCGGTGATGATCTGGCGGCGTGACGCCGACGGCAGCCCGACCGAACTCCACGCGCTGATGGGCGAGCTGGACGTCGACCAGCTGTCCGCGCTGGCCACCCACGTCCAGCGTCGGCGCCGGGCCGCCAGCGAGGACGACCGGTCGGACCTCGGCCACCACATCACGCTGCTCTGGGACGAACCCGGCCATGCGGCCTGGCTCACCCCGGCCCCGTTCCGTGCCCCGGCCGCCGCGTCACCCGGGGCCGCTCCGCCCCCGGCCGTGCCGGCGGTGCCGGCCGAACCGCCCCTGCCCGCCCCGCCCGTGCCCGTACCCCCGACGCCGGAAGGACCCCCCGAATGACCACCGCCCAGGACGACGCGGCGATCCCGGACTGGTGGATCTACCGCTCCGCCGGCACCCCGCACGACGGCATCCACGACCTGCCCGACGCCCCGCCCTGGCGGTCCTTCCGCCGCGAGGACGAGGGCCGCGCCGAGCTGCCCGTCCCCCCGGAGATGGACACCTCGACGGCCGCACGCAAACTCGGCCGGGCGCACCAGGCCGCCGCCTACCAGGCCGACGAGAAGGAGATCCACCTCGTCAACATGGCGCTCCACCTGCGCCGCCCGCTGCTGGTCACCGGCCCGCCCGGGGTCGGCAAGTCCACACTCGCCTACAGCGTCGCCCACGAGCTGCGGCTCGGCCCGGTGCTGCACTGGCCGATCACCAGCCGCTCCACCCTCCGCGAGGGCCAGTACCACTACGACGCGATCGGCCGCCTCCAGGACACCGGCCTGCGCCCCGCCGGCGCCGACGGTCGGCCCGGCACCGCCCCCGGCATCGGCCCCTACCTGCGGCTAGGCCCGCTCGGCACCGCGCTGGTGCCCTGGGACCGGCCCCGGGTGCTGCTCGTCGACGAGATCGACAAGGCCGACCTCGACCTGCCGAACGACCTGCTCACCGTCTTCGAGGAGGGCGAGTTCGTGATCCCCGAACTCAGCCGCCTGGACGACGAGCAGGCCAGGGTGATGACCGCCGACGACGAGGGCTGGGCCGCCCTGCACCGGGGCCGGGTGCGCTGCACCGAGTTCCCGCTGGTCGTCCTGACCAGCAACGAGGAACGCGAGTTCCCGCCCGCCTTCCTGCGCCGCTGCCTGCGCCTGGAGATCCCGCGCCCGGGCCCCGACAAGCTGGCCCGGATGGTCGCCGCCCACCTGAGCGGCCCGGCGGCCGTCCCCGCCGAGGTCCGCGAGAGGCTGATCGCCCGATTCCTGGCCAAGCAGCAGGAGGAGGGCGCCGACCTCGCCAACGACCAGCTGCTCAACGCCCTGCTGATGGCCGGCCGCGGTCTCTGGGACGAGCACGCCGGGCAGCAGCTGGTCGACCGTCACCTGCTGCGCTCCCTCGAGGAGCGCTGACCCGGTGGCCACCGCCCGCCCCGTCCCCGCCGAGCTGCTGCGCTGCCTCGGCAGCCTGCTGACCGCCGACGGCGCCGAGCCGGCCGGCAGCACCGACCCGCGCGACCTGGCCGACGTGCTGTGGCTCGCGCGGGTCTGCGGGCTGCGGCCGGACGAGCCCGCCGACGGGACGGGGGAGGGGGCGGTGCAGCCCGCCGCGCTGCCGCCGCTGCCCGCGATCGACGCGGAGGCGGACGAGCGGGCGACGGCGGCCTGGAACGCCGCACTGCGGGAGGCGGTCGACCGGGTCCTGGAGGAGCAGGCGGGGCAGGGCGCCGCCGCCGCGCAGGAACGGCCGTCGCCGCCCCGGTCCGCAGCGGTGGTCAGGGCGGTGCCCGCCGCGGCGGTGGAGACGGGGTCGGACCCGGTCGTTCCGTTCTTCCTGCCGCCCGTCCCGGGCCCGGCGGAGTCTGCCAATGCACCCGCCGCCACCGTCCGCACCCCCGCCCGGCCCGCGCTGACCGGCACCCTCGCGCTCTCCCGCGCGCTGCGCCCGCTGCGCCGCACCGTCCGGTCGGCCCACGACCTGGTGCTGGACGAGGAGGCCACCGTCTCCGTCTCCGGGCAGGCCGGACTGCTGCTCCCGGTCTGGCGGGGCGCCCCCGAGCGCTGGCTCGACGTGGACCTGGTGGTGGACGGCGGTCCGACCATGGCGGTCTGGTCCACCCTGGGCGACGAACTGGCCGGGCTGCTCCGCCGGCACGGCGCCTTCCACCGGGTGCGCGCCTGGTCGGTGCACGACCGTGCCGGGACGCCGGTGCTGACCCCGCGCGGCGTGGCCTCGGTGCAGGGCGGGGGCGGCGGCGGTCCGGCCGCGGATCCGCGCGGCCGCCGGATCGTGCTGCTGCTGACCGACGGCGTCGGCCCGCTCTGGCACAGCGGCGCCCTGCCGGCCGCGATGCGCGGGTGGAGCCGGCGCGCGCCGGTCACCCTCCTGCAGGTGCTGCCGCGCCGGCACTGGCACCGCACGGCGCTGCGGCCGGTCCCGGCACAGGCCAGGGTGCGGCCGGGGGTGGGGCCGACGGTCCACTACATCCCGGACGACGAAGGCTGGGCCGAGCCGGGGACCGCCTGGGCGGGCGTCCTGGAGCTGCGGGCGGACTGGCTGGCGCCGTGGGCCCGGATGCTGTCGGGGCGGGCCTCCGGCTGGACCCCGGTGCTGGCGCTGCCGCTGACCGGCACTCCGCGCTCCGCCGAGCCCGGGCCGTCCGTCCGGGAGGACCCCGCCGAGGTGCTGGCCCGGTTCCGCCGGGAGGCCTCGCAGACCGCGTACGAGCTGGCCGGGTTCCTGGCTGCCGCGCCGCTCAGCCTGCCGGTGATGCGGCACGTCCAGGCGGCCATGCTCGGCGACTCGTCGGCGACCCACCTCGCCGAGATCTACCTGTCCGGGCTGCTGGAGCGCCGCTCCCCGGAGCGCCCCGGGGAGGACCCGGAGGCGGTGCTGTACGACTTCCGCCCCGGGCTCCGGGAACGGCTGCTCGGCACCCTGACCAGGAGCGAGTCGGCGGCCGTGCTGGGCGTGCTCGTCGGGGTCTCGCAGTCGGTGGCGGGCTCGTTCGGCGGGACGCTGGACTTCCGGGCGTTGGCCGCGCTCGCGGACGGCGGTTCGGGCATCGGTCCCGGCCTGCCGCCGGAGAGCGTGCCGTTCGCCGAGGTCGCGGTCGAGGTCCTGCGGGGCCTCGGCGGCGCGGACCGGGCGCTGGCGGAGCGGCTGGCCGTCCGCCTGCCGGCCGGGTCACGGGCGCGGTCCGCGGCGGTGCGGGCCGAGCAGGGCGGGCCGCAGGGGCCGGTACCGGGGGAGCGGCGGGCGGAGCCGGACGAACCGCTCCCGGAGCGGCCCGGGTTCCTCGGTGCGGACGAGGCCGGAGCCCCCCGTCCGGAGCGGCGCTGGTGGCAGCGGCGCCGGACGACGGCCACCGGGGCCCTCCCCGGGGCGGCCGCCGAACCGCCGGGGGCGCAGGTGCCCGTACTCGGGTCCGACACCGCGCCCGCACCGCCGACCTGGAACAACCTGCCGCCGGGCCTGCCCGACGTGACCGGCTGGGAGGGCCGGCTGCTCCAGGTCGAACGCGTGCTGCACCCCGGCGGCTCCGCCGCGGCCGTGCGGCGGGCGGTGCACCCCCTCGAAGAACGGTCGCTCTGCCTCGTCCAGGGCCAGGACGGCACCGGCAAGACCACGGTGGCCCTCGCCTACGCGCACCTGCACCTGGCCGACTACTCGCTGGTCTGGTGGGTCGATGGCAGCAGCCGGGAGACCGTCTCACAGTCCCTCGACCAGCTGGCCACCCTTCAGGGCCTGCCTTTGGAGGAGGACGTCCCGGCCGCGCTGAACCGATGGCTCACCGAGCACCCCGGTTGGCTGATCGTCATCGACGACCTCGGCCGGGACTTCGCCGAGGAGGAGCGCTGGATGGCCGGCTACTCGCCGCGCACCCTGGTCGGCGACCGCTGGCCGCCCGACGGCTACGGCAGTGTCCTGATCACCTCGAGGGTGGTGACCAACGACGGCGCCGTCCTCCAGGGGCACACCGTCCAGTTCCTCGCCGACCAGTGGCGGGCCGTCCCCGCGGAGACCGCGGCCACACCGGACGACGACCTGGCGGCGCTGCCCGGCCTGCTCACCCGGGCTGCCGACGGCGCCGTGCCGCCGGGGGCGGGGGCCCGCCCGGCCGCGCCGCAGCCCGAGTCCGAGGAGCGGGTCGGCTACGGCCCGCTGCTCGACCAGCTGGCGGCGGAGGACGGGCCGGCGCTGGACGTGCTCAGGGCCTGCGCGTTCCTCGCGGCCACCGGCCTGTCGATCGAGCTGATCAACCAGGGCCTGCTCGCCGCCGGCGGCGAGCCGGGCACCGGCGTCGAGTCGGACGCCTTCCGGCTCTCGGCGCCGGTGATCGGCCGGCTGTCCGCCCGGCGACTGCTCAGGATCACCCCGAACCACCGCGGTTCGGCCGCCCTCGCGGTGCCCGCCCGGCTCCAGCAGGCCGTCCGGTCCGGGCTGACCGCCGCGGAGCGGAAGGCCTGGGCGGTCGCGGCGGTCCGGGCCCTGGTGGCGAGCTTCCCGTCGGACCCGGCGCCCACCGAGCGGTGGCCCGTCTGCACGGCGCTGCTGCCGCACGCCCACACCGTGCTCCAGCTGCCCGGCCTGGACGACCGCTCGCTCCGGCCGCGCGCCGAACTCCTGCACCAGCTCGCCCGGTTCCGGTCGGCGCAGGGCGAGTTCGACTCGGCCGAGGCCTACCTGCGCCAGCGCCGTTTCCTGGTCCGCGGCCTGCCGGCCGGCTCGGCGGACGTGGACGCCGCCCTGCTGATGGCCAGGGTCCTGTACGGCGCGGGCCGCTACGCGCACGTCCTCGAGTACGTCACCGAGGTCCTGGACGGCGACGGCGAGCGCAACCTCCGGAGCGTGCAGGCCCACCGGCTCGCCGCCGCCGTCCTCCGCGAGTCGTACCTGCTGGACGAGTCCCGGACCCAACTGCACGCAGCCAGGACGCTGTTGACGCCGGCCGTGCCGACCGGGCCGCTCGTTCGGATCGAGATCCGGCGGGAGACGGCCCTGACCGAGCTGGAGGCCGGCCGGCTGGCCGAGGCCGAGGAACAGCTGGAGCTGGCGTGGACCGAGCTCCTGCGCCTGGGATCGGACCGGCCGCGGGACGCGGACCTCCTGGAGGTGGCGATCCGTCAGGACCGCGCGCGGATCTCACTGCTCCGCGGCCGCCCCGGCCTGTCGACCTGCGAGGTCCTCGCGGCGAGCATCCGTAAGGCGGGAAAGCGGCTCGATCCCGAGGGTCTCGACGTGATCATGAGGGCCAGCGAGACGCTGGTCGACATCACCCGGGCTGCCCTCGACGAACTGAAGCCCCGCGAGGAGGCCGGCACGGTCACCTACCGCAGCCTCTGGGAACGGCGACTGGCCGCTCTGACCGCCATCGCCGAGGCCGTCCTGGCCTACCGCCGGGAGCACGCCCGGGAGCAGCCGCACCGGCTGGCCGCCGCCCTCGACATGAACGGCATGCTGCTGTCCGCCCTGGGCCGGTTCGTGCCGGCCGCGGAAGCCCTGGAGGAAGCCGCCGGGCTCACCCTCGGGGTACACGGCGACCACCACCCGGCCTGGGCCGAGAACCGCTGGCGCCTCGCCCAGGTCCTCGCCGCGGCCGGGGACCACGAGTCCGCGCGGACCCTCGCCGAGCACGCCCGGCACCTCCTCGCCTACCGCCTCGGCGCCGACCACCCCCGCCTCGTCCCGATCGCCCGCATGTTGGCCTGACGGCCCTGCAGCGGCGCGGGCGACCCACTCCGCGACCGTCCGGCCGCAGGGCACCTTGGGGAAGCCGTCCGCGGAGGACTCGCCGACGGCGTACGAGTCGTTGAGTGCGGTGAGGCCCATGAGCAGGGCCGGGGCCGACCTGCGGGGAGGGCAGGGCGCCGGGCGGTCCTCGCCTCGGTGGCGCCGGGCGAGTGGGCGGCGAAGATCCGGGCGGCGAACCCCTTCGACACCACCGTCCGCAAGCTCGACGCCTGCACAGCGCCGGAGACGCCGTCGGCTCAGGTCTTCGACGGGGTGGACCTCGTGGACATCGCCGGTGGGCCGATGGGCGTATACGGGGTGCGCAGGTTCGACGGCAGCCCGGTGCGGTTCGACTCGGTCGGCCGGCGGTGGAACCCGATACCCGGTACCGGACTGCCGGGCGGTGGCCTGAACCGCATCGCACCCGGCAAGGACATCGTCTGGGGGCTGCGGGCCGACCGGACGGTCGTGTACTTCGACGGGACCACCTGGAAGGCCGACCCGCAGGGCTTCAAGGGGCTGGGGATCGCCTGCGGCCCGGACGGCACGCTCTACATCGTCGGCGGGGACAACTCGCTCTGGCAGCGCACCCTGAACACCGCGTGGCAGCCTCTGAACGTTCCCCAGGCCGACGAGGTCGCCGTCACCAGCAGGGGCAAGGTCTGGTACCTGCGCCAGGGGAAGACCTACGAGCGCACCGAGACCGGCTGGCAGGAGCTGTCCCCGTCACCGGCCACCGTCCAGCGTCTGTCCGCGGGTGCCGACGGCACGCTCTGGGCGTCCCTGGCGGACGGCAGGACCGCGCTGCTGCCGTCCGGTGCAAACCGCCTGGGCCGTCACCGGCAGCACTGCTCCCGCCGGCAGCGTCGTGACGACGAAGGCTGCCTCGGCCGCCAGCGCGGATGTCTGGCTGCTGCGCAGCGACGGTGCGCTGGCCCGGAACCTCAGCACCGGGACGACGCCGCGTGAGGCGCCGATCCCCTTCGACGCGCAGCCGAAGGGCGACGCCTCCTACGCCTCCAGGATCGACGTCTGGTACGACGAGGCCGGCATCCGCAGCATCCAGATGGTCTTCCCCGGCCACACGTTCCGCTTCGGCGACACCGGCGGCTCCGGAGTCCAGCAGCGCGCCTCCTACACCTTCGGCGGCGCGGACGAGCTGATCTCCGTCGACGCCTGGTCCGGCACCGCCGCCCGCGGCAGCCTCGCCGGACTGCGCCTGACGATGACCTCCGGCGTGGCCGACTTCGGGGTCGCCGAGACCACCACCGCCGCGCCCGACCTGAGCGAGGACGCCGGCGGGGCCTCCGCCATCTGCGGACTCTTCGGCACGACGGTGAAGCTCGGCAGCCGCACCTACATCGAGTCCCTGGGTTTCTACGTGCGCGGCGGGAACGTCTCCCAGGCGGTCCTGGACCACCTGAACGACAACCGCCGCCACTACAGCCAGGCCGTGTGGGCCAACGCCGACGAGCTCACCCTCAGCCGCATCCTCGCCAACTACTCCTACACGCCCCAGGGTTCGACCGCGCCGGCGGTTCCGCTCGGCATGCTGCTGGACCCCAAGCCGATCGCCGCCACCGGCAACTACCTGGGCTTCCGGTGGAACTTCGCCAGCGAGCAGGAACGCGAGGCGTGGACCAAGACCCGCCAGGCAGGCGACAACACCTTCGGGACGCCGGTGACCACCACGGTCGCGATCGCGACCAAGGGCGTCTTCGTCGAGGCCGTCCTGGGCCGGGCCAACTCGGCCGAGAAGATCGACCTCACCCGGTTCTGGAACTGGAAGGACTCGCCGATCCAGATCACCCCGGCCGACATCGCCCCGGTGTCCACCGGCTCGCGCGCGCAGAACCTCGACACCACGGTCGCCACCCTGGGCGCCACCCAGGCGAAGTTCACGCCGCTGGCGGCGATGCCCGACCCGGTCGGCCTCCAGACCGCCCAGGCCATCGCCACCGCCAACCTGTTCCGCGACATGAGCGGCATCAACACCGTCGGCCAGGTCCTCACCAAGGGCATCGAAGCCGCCGCGAGCAACGACAAGGCCGCCGGCGAGCGTGCCCAGGAAGCCTTCAAGACCGCCACCGAACACACCCAGAAGATGAGCCAGATCGCGGCTGACACCATCGCCAAGATCATCCCGGGCATGGCCGGAATGCCCGGTGGCGGCGGCAACCTCAGCGCCCTCGGGGGCATGCTGAACCAGGGCGGCAAGGCCGGTGCGGACACCAAGGCCGACACCAAGGCCTGACCACCGACCGGGGGCGGGCCCGGGCCGCAACCCGGGCCTGCCTGCAAGCCGAACCGCAACACCCAGCACGTGGGTGCGCCGGAAATTCACGGCCCGTACGTCCCTGTCCGTGCCTTCATCGCCCTTGGCCGCGTTCCTCGGACAGGAGACGCTGTCTCGTCCAGGTGCCTGTGACAGGTGGCTTGAACAAGCGAGGCTTAGCTGCGCAGTCGGACTCCTGGTGCTCGGGTGCGCGCGTGAGCGCGCCCCCGGGCCGGAGCCGCCGATCAGGCAATGCCTCGTTCAGCACCTGCGCCTGACGGGGCACTTCTCCCAAGGGACTCGTCAGAAGTCGTGGTCGTACACCACGGTGACGGGGGCGTGGTCGGACCAGCGCTCGGCGTGGGTCTCGGCGCGTTCGACGTAGGCCTCGACGGCCTTGGCGGCGAGGCTCGGGGTGGCGACCTGGAGGTCGATCCGCCAGCCGGAGTCGTTGTCGAAGGCGCGGCCGCGGTAGGACCACCAGGTGTAGGGGCCGGTGCGGTCGGGGTGGAGGGCGCGGACGACGTCGACGTAGCCGGCCTCGTCGTAGACGCGGGAGAGCCAGGCGCGCTCCTCGGGGAGGAAGCCGGCGGCCTTCTGGTTGGCCTTCCAGTTCTTGAGGTCCTCGGGGCGGTGGGCGATGTTCCAGTCGCCGCAGACGACGACCTCGCGGCCCTCGGTGGCGGCGCGGGTGCGGAGGGCGGTGAGGTGGTCGAGGAATTCCGCCATGAAGCGTTCCTTCTCGTCCTGGCGCTCGGTGCCGACTTCGCCGGAGGGGAGGTAGAGGCTGGCGACGGTCAGGCCCGGGAGGTCGATTTCCACGTACCTGCCCGAATTGTCGAATTCCTCGGACGCGAATCCGATGACGCTCCGCAGGGGCTCCTGCCGGGACAGGACGGCGACGCCGGCCCGGCCCTTGGCGGCGGAGGGGGCCCAGACCGCGTGCCAGCCGTCCAGGTCGCGCAGTTCGACGGGCAGTTGCCCGGGCTCGGAGCGCACCTCCTGCAGGCAGATGACGTCCGCCTCGGTGGCGGCCAGCCACTCGATGAAGCCCTTCTTGGCCGCCGCCCGGATTCCGTTCACGTTCACACTCGTCACCACGATCACCCGGGCAGCCTACCGAGCGTCCGGGCCGCGGCCGAAGCGTGACGCGCGAGGTCGCGGTATGACGTGAACGCGGCATGAATATGTGCGACAGTCACACCAAGGCCTGCCATTGGTCTTGACCATCTCCGGACGAAGCCCCTACTGTCGCTTACTGCAAAGACCTTTAATAAAGAAGGACGGATAAAAGCCCGCTCTCCCACCTGCCGCAACAGCGGACAGCGGGCCCGGCATCCGCCCTCCTCGGTGCAGGGCGGACAGAACCAGGTGGAGGACACGGTGGGGACGACAGGACAGCTTTCGGCGGTGCCGGAACCGAAGTACTGGCACCTGCGCACGGTGCTGCTGCGGGCCATCGACTCGGAGTTCTCCACCGGCCAGGTCCTGCCCAACGAGCGCGAGCTGTCCGCCCGCTTCGGCGTCGCCCGCGCGACCCTGCGGCAGGCCCTCGACCAGCTGGAGCTGGAGGGCCGTCTGGTCCGCCGCCGGGGCATCGGCACCCTGGTCGCCGCCCCGCGCGTCGGCGTCCCCGTCAACCGGCAGGAGGAGGGCTGGCCCGGCGCCGCCCGCAGCCACGCCTGGCGGACGGTCGACTGCACCACCGCCCCCGCCTCCGCGCAGCTGGCCAAGAACCTGGGCATCCCCGAGGGCGCCACCGTGCACACCGTCCGCCGGGTCCGCCTGGTGGAGGGCCGGGCGGTGGCGAGCGAGTCGCTGCACGTCCCGGCCGCCGCGCTGCCGCACCTGCCCGGCTTCCGGGCCGAGAGCGACCGCGCCCGCTCGGTGCTGCGCCAGCTGGAGCGCCTGGAGGTGGACGGCGAGTCCCGCTCGGTCGAGCTGGGCGTCGCCGAGGCCAGCGAGGCCGTCCTGCTGGAGCGCCCGCCGGGCTCGCCGGTGCTGGTGATGACCACCCAGTACGCCGCGGCCGGCCGTCTGGTGGCACTGGCCGTCTCCACCTACCGGGCCGACACCTGCAAGCTGACCTTCGGCGAGACCGGTCTGGTGGAGGTCACCCCGGTCGCCGCCGGCTCCGAGGTGCGCACCGCCTCCTGATCCACCCTCCGAAAACCCTCAGGGCGAGGCCCGGACACCCGCGCGGTGTCCGGGCCTCGCCCGTGTCGGAAGCCCGTGTCGGAAGCCCGTGCCCGAAGACTGCCCGGGCCCGCCTCCCGTGCCCGAAGGCTGCCCGCGCCCGAAGCCCGGGCCCGGCACGCGTCAGGCGCGCCCGTTGCCGGTGGTCGGCGGGTCGACGGCGAAGAGCTGGTCCTCGACCTGGTCGAGGGCGACGCGCAGCGCGCCCATGGCCACGACCTCGGAGCCGAGCGCGGCGAGCGCGACCTCGGGGGCGCGCAGGGTGAACTGGGCCAGGCGTTCGCGCAGCGGTTCCAGGACGCCGTCCAGGCCGGCGGCCCAGCCGCCGATCACCACCAGCCGGGGGTCGATGGCCAGGACGAGCGCGGCGACGCCCTGCACCAGCCGGGTGAGGAAGCGGTCCATGGCGACCTTGGCCACCTCGTCGCCCTCCCGGGCGAGCCGCAGGACGCGGGCCACGGCGGCCTCGTCGAGCGGGTTGAGCGGCTTCCCGGTGGTGGAGAGCAGGCGCTCCGGGGTGACCTCCTGGCCGAGCAGGTGGAGGGCGCCGATCTCGCCGGCCGCGCCGCCGAAGCCGCGGTGCAGTCGACCGTCGATCAGGGAGCCGGCACCGGGGCTGAGGCCGGCCATGACGAAGACGACGTCGCCGGCGCCGACGGCGGCGCCCTGCCAGTGTTCGGCGATGGCGGCGAGGTTGGCGTCGTTCTCGATCAGGACGGGGCAGCGGAAGGAGCGGCGCAGCCGGGCGCCGAGGTCGAGTCCGGTCCAGCCGGGCATGGCGGTGCCGAGCTGGACGGTGCCGTCGCGGTCGACGATGCCGGGGGTGCCGACGCCGACGGCCCACAGGTTGTCGCGGGAGATGCCGGCCTTGCGCAGCACCTCGGCGACGGCGGTGCGGACGGCGGCGAGGCGGTCCTCGGCCTCCAGGGTCTCGTCCACCGGCTTGAAGTGACTTCCCACCACCTCGCCGGTGAGGTCGGCGAGGACGACCCGGATGTCGTGCACCCCGATCTCGATGCCGAGGATGTGCCCGGCCTCGGCGCGGAACCGGAACCAGCGGGCCGGGCGGCCGCGGCGGCCGGCGCCGTTCTGCCCGTCGTCCTTGGGCTGCTCGACCTCGGCCACCAGGCCGGTCTCCACCAGGCCCTCGATGACGCCCTCGACGGTGGGGCGGGAGAGTCCGGTCTCGCCGACGAGCTGGGTGAGGGTCACGGAGTGGCCGGTCCGCAGCGCCCGAAGCGTGACCGCCGCGTTGATCCGCCGCAGCAGTGAGGAGTCTCCTCCGGTGAGCCGATCCGCCAATGCGATGCCCTTCGCCGTTCGCGCGACTGCCCTGGCGCGCGGTGTCGAGTGCGCGGTGCCCACCGAATGGCCCGCGGGGGTGTGCCGTCCGGTCACGGCGCGCCGGCAGGGGGCCGCCCGCGCCAGGGCCGGAGGACATGCGGGAGCCTACCCGGGGGCGGGCCCGGCGGGCGAGAATCCCCGCAGCTCATCCAGGCTTCGGTATCGAAATGGTACGCATCGGGTGGCGGTGCGTGACCCGGGCTTCACCGCTCGACCACGGACGGCCCGTGCCGGGGCTCCCGGAGCGGCCCGGAGGCGGGTACGGGCGGGGCGGCGCCCCGGCGCCGGGTACGGGCGGGAGCCGCGGTGCCACCGGGAGCTGACCGGGAGCTGCGGGAGCCGCGGTGCCGCCGGGGGCGGTCGGCGGTGGTGCCGCCGGGTCAGGGGGTCACGGCCGCGAACAGCCGCTGCCCGAGCAGGCCCATCGGGTGGCCGTCCTCGGGCAGCACCAGGACGGTCGGGCAGCCGGCGGCGGTGAGCGCGGCCCGCCAGTGCTCCGCGGGGCGGGCGGGGTCGTCCCCGGCCCGGCCGGTGATCAGCAGGTCCAGTTGTTCGTCGGTCGGGGCGAGGAGCAGCAGCAGGCCGCCGGGTACCAGCAGGTCGGTCAGTTCGGCGAGGCCGGGGCCGGCGGGGCCCGCGAGGCCACCGGCCCCGGCCGGGTCGCCGGCGTCGCCGACGGTGGCCACGAGGACGTCGTAGCGGTCGCCGTCGGGCTGCTGGTGGTGGTCGGCGGTGCGCCGGGGGCGGGCGGCGAGGGCCCGGGTGACGGCGGAGTCGGCTCCGTCCGGGCCGAGTTCGAGCACGCGCAGCGGGGCCGGCCCGTCGTGGGCCTCGGCGAGGCCGCGGACGAGTGCGCCGAGGGCGGCGCCGAGGTAGCCGCGGGAGGCGGCCCAGCGGACCGGGGTGGCGGCGGCCCGGGGTTCGTCCTGCCCGGTGATCAGGCGGGGCAGCCGCAGGGCGCCGCGCCGGACCCGGTCCAGGGCGGCGACCGGGCCCAGGCCGTCGGTCCAGGTCTCGACAGCGGGCCGCCAGGACTCCCGGGCCTCGGCCGGGGTGGGGGCGGAGCGGCCGTGCAGGGCGTCGCCGTGGCGGGCTATCAGGCCGTGCCGGTGGAGGGCGTCGAGCCAGCGGGTGACCCGGGGACGTTCGGCGGGGGTGGTGCCGGTGGCGGCGAGGATCTCGTCCTCGGTGTGTCCCCGCGCGGGGTCGGTGAGGACGTCGCTCTGCTGGAGGGTCAGCAGCAGGGCGGTGAGCACGGCGTGGTCGAGCTGGGCGCCGAAGGCCCGGACCTGCTCGGGGGTGATGCCGATGGTGTGCTTCCACGCGGCGGCCGAGGCGGTGGCGACGGCGCCGCGCAGGCGCCGGTCGGCGGCCTCGGCGGGACTGCGCGGGGCCCGGACGTGGGCGAGGACGGCGCCGAGCGCGTCGACGGCGGCGTACACGTCGTCCTGCCGGGGTTCGGGGCCGACGTGCAGGACGAGCCGCAGCGCGCCGAGGTCGTGGCCGGGGAGGCCGGGGTCGCGGCTGAGGCGCCAGAGCAGGGTGGAGGGCAGGCTGAGGTGGGTGGTGGCGCTGTCGGCGAGGGCGGTGAGCTGCTGGTCGGGCTCCTGGTCGAGGTCGCCGCAGTAGACGGTGCCGCCGGCGAGGAGGGTGGCCAGGGCGAGTTCGACGGCGAGGTCGGTGGCGGGGTGGAGGACGGTGTGCCGGATGGGCGGGGCCCCGAGGACGCCGGCCCAGTGCCGCAGCCGTTGTTCGGCGGTGCGGGCGGCGGAGGGGGCCAGCGCGGCGTGGGCGGCGACCCGCTCGGCGAGGGCCCGGGGCAGGCCGCCGGGCGGGGAGACTCCGAGCAGCAGGCCGATGCCGCTGATCGCGCGCCCGCCGGCGACGACGGCGGGCCGGTCGCCGAGTTCGCGCAGCGCGCTGACCAGGGCAGGGGTCGGGGGCACGGTGATCACTCCGGGGTGTGGGGGGAAGCCGCACTACTGAACCATGCGGCCGGGTCGGGCGCTGCCGTGCACGGGTCAAGATTCCGTAATGATTTTCATATCGGCCAGCCAAAGTGGTCGGACGATCTCCGCCCGAAGCGGATGGAACTCCGCATTCCGGAAGGGTGATCGACTCCTTGACAGGCGCTCCGGGCACTGGGTTACTTGGCCGTGGGAGCCTGACCGAACGATCGGTAGGCACCCGGATCGGCCGACCCGTGGAGGAGCGACGATGACCGGCACCCCGCCCGACCCGCACCGACGGCTCGGGGAGCCGATCCCGCCCGCCCTGCTGGACGACGGCGAACGGCTGGGCCTCGACGAACTGCGCGCCCTCCAGCTCGAGCGGCTCCGGGCCACCCTGCGCCACGCGTACGGGGAGGTCGAACTGTACCGCCGGAAGTTCGACGCGGCCGGCGTCCGCCCCGAGGACTGCCGCACCCTGGCCGACCTCGCCCGCTTCCCCTTCACCACCAAGGCCGACCTGCGCGAGGGCTACCCGTTCGGGATGTTCGCCGTCCCGATGGAGCGGGTCCGCCGGATCCACGCCTCCAGCGGCACGACCGGGCGCCCGACCGTCGTGGGCTACACCGAGGCCGACCTGTCGATGTGGGCCGACGTCGTCGCCCGCTCGATCCGCGCCGCCGGCGGCAGGCCCGGTCACAAGGTCCACATCGCCTACGGCTACGGGCTGTTCACCGGCGGCCTGGGCGCGCACTACGGCGCCGAGCGGGCCGGCTGCACCGTCATCCCGGCCTCCGGCGGCATGACGGCCCGGCAGGTGCAGATCATCCAGGACTTCCGCCCCGAGATCATCATGGTCACCCCCTCCTACCTGCTGACGCTCCTCGACGAGTTCGAGCGGCAGGGCGTCGACCCGCGCGACACCTCGCTGCGCATCGGCATCTTCGGGGCCGAGCCGTGGACCGAGGAGATGCGCCGGGAGATCGAGGACCGGCTCGACCTGCACGCCGTCGACATCTACGGCCTCTCCGAGGTGGTCGGTCCGGGCATCGCGCAGGAGTGCGTGGAGACCAAGGACGGGCTGCACATCTGGGAGGACCACTTCTACCCGGAGGTCGTCGACCCGTTCACCGACCGGGTGCTGCCCGGGGGCGAGGGCGGCGAGCTGGTCTTCACGTCGCTTACCAAGGAGGCGCTGCCCGTCGTCCGCTACCGCACCCGCGACCTCAGCCGGCTGCTGCCCGGCACCGCGCGGCCGGCCTTCCGGCGGATGGAGAAGGTGACCGGGCGCAGCGACGACATGATCATCCTGCGCGGGGTGAACCTCTTCCCGACCCAGGTCGAGGAGATCCTGCTCCGCACCCCGGGCGTCGCGCCGCACTTCCAGCTGCGGCTCTCCCGGCAGGGGCGGCTGGACGCGATGACCGTCCGGGTCGAGGCGCGCCCGGACGCGCCGGCCGAACGACGGGCGGCCGCGCGGGAGGAGATCGCCCGGGCGGTGAAGGACGGGGTGGGCGTCACCGTCGAGGTCGAGGTGGTGGACCCGTACACGCTGGAGCGGTCGGTGGGGAAGATCAAGCGGGTGGTCGACGAGCGCGGCTGACGGTGCGGGGCCGGGGCGCCGTTCGCGCCGCTCGCGGCGGTGCGGTGCGGTGCGGCGTGGTGTCGGCGCACGGCGCACGGCGCACGGTGCGCGGTGTGCGCGAGGAGGTCGGAGGCGCACGGCTGTCCGGGGGGTGATGCCGTACGCCTCCGACGTCTACAGAAATGTAGACGGCTGGTCCGGGTGCCGTCCAGCCACCGCGCGCCGTTCGTCCGCCGCGCGTCCGCTGCCACCGCGCGCCGGCAGGGGGCTCACCGGTCCCGTCCGTCCCGAAGCCGGGCCGTCCCGCAGCCGGTCCCGTTCCGGAGCCGGTCCCGGCTCACTCTCCCCGGGCACCCCGACCGTCCCCTCCCCGGCCGGGGCGTCCGGCGTGCCGGGTCGCCTCAGCGCCCGGAGCCGTCGACGACGGTGTTCCCGGTCAGCTCGCCGCTGGTGCCGTCCACCGTTACCCGGTGGCGCACCCCGTCCGGGCCCACGACCACGACGGCCCAGGCCGCCGAGCCGCCCTGCGCGGTGACCCGGTTCAGCGACTCGGCCCGCCCGCCGGGCACGGCGGCCTGCGCCTTGTCCAGCGCGGCGGAGGCGGCCAGCGAGGGCAACGGCGCCGGGGCCGGGCGGCCGGCGTCGGCACCCGGCCGGTCGCCGCGCCCCTCGCCCTGCCCGCCGCCGTGGTGCCGGCCGGCACCGGCCCGGTGCTCGTCGCCGCCCCGGTCGCCGTGGTCGTGCGAGCCGCCCTCGTCGCCCCGGCGGTTCTCGCCCCGGCCGTTCCCGCCCTGGCCGCCGTGCGACCAGGGGCCCTTCCCGACCGGACCGTCCCCGGCCCGGTCGAGCGCGCCGTGGTGCCCGCGCGCCATCCCCTCGTGCGCGACGGAGACCACCACCGCGCCCGCGCCGACCAGCGCGACCGCGGCGACCCCGGCGGCTATCCGCTTCTCCTGGCCGCTCGCCCAGCCGCGCAGCCGGGCCGCCCGGGAGCGCTTCGGCGCCGGTTCGGGCTGCCACTCCGGCCCCTCGGGCAGCGGGGTGGTGGAGGACGTGGCGTCGCTCATCGGGCGTTCTCCTTGCCTGGGCTGTTCATCGCGCCCGGAACCCCCGGGTCGCGCCCGGCGATCATGGCGGACCCTTCCTGAACCCCCGCTTAAGACCGGCCCGCCCCCCGCGGGACCCGCCCCCCGCGGGACCCGCCCGGCGGCGGGGCGCGCGGGGCCACCTGGCACCCTGAGCGGATGCACATACTCGTCGTCGAGGACGAACACCGGATGGCCACGGCGCTGCGCCGGGGCCTGGAGGCGGACGGCCACACCGTCGACACCGCCGCCAACGGGCCCGACGGCCTCGTCCTCGCCGGCCGCCACCCCTACGACGTGATCGTCCTCGACATCATGCTGCCCGGTCTGGACGGCTACCGGGTCTGCGCCAGGCTGCGCGCCGACGGCTGCCGGGCCGGGATCCTGATGCTCACCGCCAAGGACGGCGAGTGGGACGAGGCGGAGGCGCTGGACACCGGCGCCGACGACTACCTCTCCAAGCCGTTCTCCTTCGTCGTGCTGCTCGCCCGCCTGCGCGCCCTGCACCGCCGGGTCGACCTGCGGCGCCCGCGCCTGCACACCCTCGGCGACCTCGTCCTGGACGCCAACGCCCTCACCTGCACCCGGGCCGGCACGCCCGTCCACCTGACCGCCCGGGAGTTCGCGATCCTGGAGTGCCTGGCGGCGCGCGCCGGGACGGTGGTCTCCAAGCGGGAGATCCTCGACCAGGTCTGGGACGCCGACCACGACGCCGACCCGAGCGTCGTCGAGGTCCACGTCCACGCGCTGCGCCGTAAGATCGACGCCCCGTTCGGCCGGACCGCGCTGCAGACCATGCGCGGCGCCGGCTACCGGCTCGCCCCGGACGGCGGCTGAGGTGCACCCGCGCGTCCCCCGGCTCCCGAGCGCCCTCCGTGCCCCGCGGCTCCCGCGCCGGCTGCACCGGTTCGTCCCCCGGTCGGTGCGAGCCCGGGCCACCGCCGCCGCCGGGACGGTGCTCGCCGCGGCCCTCGCCCTGGCCGGCGCCGGACTGCTCGCCACCGTGCGCGCGGACCTGGTCGCCTCCGCCGCCTCGGCGACCCGCCAGCAGGCCGAGACCGTCGCCCAACTCGCCGTCCAGGGGCGGCTCACACCCGTGCTGCACGCCGGACACGGCACCGACTTCCTGCAGGCCGTCGACGCGCACGGCACCGTCCTCGCCGCCAGCCCGGACCTGAGCGGCCGGCCGGCCCTCACCGCCGCCCGCCGGGCCGGCTCGCACACCACCCACGACGTCGATCCGCTGCACGACCACCACCGCCAGCGGCTCACCGCCGTCACCACCGACACCCCGGACGGGCCGGTCACCGTCTACGCGGGCACCTCGCTGCGGGCGGCCGACGAGGCGCTCGACACCACCCGGGCCGCGCTCGCCGTCGGCTGCCCGCTGCTGCTGCTCACCGGGGTCGTCGTGACCTGGCGGGTGACCGGGCACGCGCTGCGGCCGGTGGAGGCGATCCGGGCCGAGGTCGACGCGATCACCGGGCAGGACCTGCACCGCCGGGTGCCCGAACCCGGCACCGCCGACGAGATCGCCCGGCTCGCCGCCACCATGAACGCCATGCTCGACCGGCTGGAGGACACCGGACGGCGCCAGCGCCGGTTCATCGCCGACGCCTCGCACGAACTGCGGAGCCCGCTGGCGGTGCTGCGCACGCAGCTGGAGGTCGCCGACACCCACCCCGACCCGGCGGTGCGGGCCGAGCTGGTGCACGGCGCGCTCCAGGACACCGACCGGCTGCAGGGCCTCGCCACCGACCTGCTGCTGCTCGCCCGGCTCGACGCGGGCGGCGGGGCCGAGGATCGGCCCCGGCAGCGGACCGACCTCACCGGGCTGGTCGCCGCGACCGTGCTGGGCCGCCCGGCCGGGGCGCACCGGCGCAGCACCGACCTCGCCCCGGGGGTGGCCGTCGACGGCGTCCCGCTCTGGCTCGGGCGGCTGCTCACCAACCTGCTCGACAACGCCGACCGGCACGCGGCCGGCGCCGTCCACGTGCGGTTGGCCGCCGACCCCGGCCGGGGCGTGGCCGTCCTGGACGTGGAGGACGACGGCCCGGGCATCCCGCCGGCCGACCACGAGCGGGTCTTCGAACGCTTCACCAGGCTGGACGACGCCCGTAGCCGGGACGAGGGCGGCAGCGGACTCGGCCTCTCGATCGCCCGGGACATCGCCCGCCACCACGGCGGCACCCTGGCCGTCGTACCGGCGCCGTCCGGCACCCGGCTGAGGGCGGAGCTCCCCATGGCGG
Organism: Kitasatospora sp. NPDC101176; assembly: GCF_044768035.1. Lineage (NCBI taxonomy): Bacteria > Bacillati > Actinomycetota > Actinomycetes > Kitasatosporales > Streptomycetaceae > Kitasatospora > Kitasatospora sp. NPDC101176. The sequence goes on along the minus strand of NZ_JBIWPA010000007.1, from coordinate 193,937 downwards.
CCCCGCACCGGTGACCGCGGGACGGTGACCGGGGGACCGGTGACCGCAGGACGGCGATCGCGGGACGGTGACCGCGGCGCGGTGAGCGCGGAGCGGGTGCTGACGGTCGGACACCGGACGCGCCGCCGGCGCCGACCGGCACGCGCCCGGCATCGTCGACGGCCGTCGACGGCCCTCGGCGGGCGCCGACGGGTGCGCCGCTCCCTCCGACGGCCGAGCCCGGACGCTCCCGGTGACCCGTTCGGCCCAGCCGGGATCGTGGTGACGGCCGGAGGTTCCCAGACTCGGAGGAGCGGGGGCGAACTCAACCGGAGAGGCTTCCTCATGAGCATCGGGCTTCGCCGCGTCCTCGCGGTGACCGCAGTGGTTTCCCTCGGCCTGGGCGCGGCGTCCTGCGGCAGTGCCAAGCAGTCCACCACCAGCAGTGGCGGCTCCTCGGGCAGCGCGGGCGGCGCGAGTGTGAGCGGCAGGGGAGCCGTGCGGATCGGCCTGCTGCTGCCGGAGAGCAAGACCACCCGCTACGAGCAGTTCGACCGGCCGCTGATCGAGCAGAAGATCAAGGAACTGGCCCCGGACGCGCAGATCGACTACTACAACGCCAACCAGGACGCGACGCTCCAGCAGACCCAGGTGGACACCGCCCTGACCAAGGGCGACCAGGTGCTGATCCTGGACGCGGTGGACTCCAAGTCGATCCAGTCCTCCGTCCAGAAGGCCCACGACGCGGGCGTGAAGGTGGTCGCCTACGACCGCCTCGCCCAGGGACCGGCGGACGCCTACGTGTCCTTCGACAACCACAAGGTCGGCCAACTGCAGGGCCAGGCCCTGGTGGCGGCGGTCGGGGACAAGGCGAACAGCGGCCAGATCATCATGATCAACGGCTCGCCCACCGACCCCAACGCGGCCGACTTCAAGGCCGGCGCGCACAGCGCCATCGACGGCAAGCTGAAGATCGGCAAGGAGTACGACACCCCGCAGTGGGACCCGAACACGGCCAACCAGGAGGCCGCCGCCGGCATCACCGCGATCGGCCCGAACAACGTGGTCGGCATCTACTCCGCCAACGACGGCATGGCCGCCGGTATCGCCACCGCGCAGAAGGCCGCCGGGATCAACACCCCGCTCACCGGGCAGGACGCCCAGCTCGACGCCATCCAGCGGATCCTGGTCGGCACCCAGACCATGACGATCTACAAGCCGTTCAAGCCGGAGACCGACGCCGCCGCGCAGATGGCCGTCACGCTGGCCCAGGGCCAGTCGCTGCCCTCCACCGTGGTGCCCACCTCGTCGACCAGCGGCAGCGGCAACAAGGTGCCGTCCAACCTCATCACGCCGATCGTGGTCAACAAGGACAACGTCAAGACCACCGTGGTCCAGGACGGCCTGTACACCGTCGCCCAGATCTGCACCCCGGAGTACGCCGCCGCCTGCACCGCGGCCGGCCTCCAGTAGTCCGCGGCGTCCCGTAACGAGCAGGCCCCGCCTCCACACCGGAGGCGGGGCAAGGGAGTTGGTCACTGTGGCAGGTGAGACCGTACTGGCCCTGCGCGGGGTCTCCAAACGGTTCGGCGCCGTCCAGGCGCTCACCGACATCGAACTGGAGGTGCACGCCGGAGAGGTGCTGGCCCTGGTCGGTGACAACGGCGCCGGCAAGTCCACCCTGGTGAAGTCGATCGCCGGCGTGCACCAGCCGGACGACGGGTCGATCGAGTGGCAGGGCCGCCGGGTGTCCATCCACCGGCCGCAGGACGCCCAGCACCTGGGCATCGCGACGGTCTACCAGGACCTCGCGCTCTGCGACAACCTCGACGTGGTCGGGAACCTCTTCCTCGGCCGCGAGATCCGGCGCTTCAGCATCCTCGACGAGGTCGCGATGGAGAAGCGCTCCCGGACGCTGCTGGACACCCTCTCCATCCGCATCCCGAGCGTGCGCATCCCCGTCGCCTCGCTCTCCGGCGGCCAGCGCCAGGTGGTCGCGATCGCCCGCGCGCTGATCGGCTCGCCCAAGGTCGTCATGCTGGACGAACCCACCGCCGCCCTCGGCGTCGAGCAGACCGCTCAGGTGCTCGACCTGGTCGAGCGGCTGCGCGAGCAGGGCCTCGGGGTGATCCTGATCAGCCACAACATGGCGGACGTGATGGCCGTCGCGGACACCGTCGCGGTGCTGCGCCTCGGCCGCAACAACGGCGTCTTCGACAAGCGCTACACCAACCAGGAACAGATCATCTCGGCCATCACCGGCGCCACGGACAACGCCGTGACCCGCCGGCAGGCCCGCGGCACGGAGGGCTCCCAGTGACCGAGAACTTCCCCGGGGGCGAGCCCGAGCGCCAGCACGTCCCGCTGCCCGAGGACAGCATGCCCAAGGGCGGCGTCAACGCGCCCGTCCCGGTCGCCCCCGAGGCGACCCCGGCCGTCGACCCGCGGCTGATCGTCCGCCAGGAGGGCGTCAAGGGCTACGTCGGCGAGTTCCGCCGCCGCCTCAGCAGCGGCGAACTCGGCTCGCTGCCGGTGGTGCTGGCCCTGATCGTGATCTGGGCCGTGTTCGGCAGCCTGAACAGCAGCTTCCTGTCCGCGCAGAACCTCTCCAACCTGTCCCAGCAGATCGTCGGGACCGGCATGATCGCGATCGGCGTGGTCTTCGTGCTGCTGCTCGGCGAGATCGACCTCTCGGTCGGCTCGGTCAGCGGCCTGTGCGCGGCGATCTACGCCGTCCTGCTGGTCACCCACGGCGTCAACCAGTGGGTGGCGCTGCTGGTCGCCCTCGCGGGCGGTGCCGTCGTCGGCCTCATCCAGGGCGTCTTCTTCGCCAAGGTCGGCGTCCCGGCGTTCGTCGTCACCCTCGCCGGCAACCTGGGCTGGAACGGCCTGATGCTCCAGGTGCTCGGTGCGACCGGCACCGTCAACCTCCCCGGCACCGACATCGTCTCCCGGCTCTACAGCACCATCTACGGGCAGCAGGCCGCCGCCTACGGGGCGGCGGTGGTGGGCGTCGCGCTGTTCGTCCTCGCCTCGCTGCTGGACGCCCGGCGGCGCCGCGCCGCCGGGGTGCCGTACCGGCCGGTGGCCGACGTCGTGCTGCGCACCGTCCTGTTGGCGATCATCGCCTTCCTGGCCGCCTACACGCTCAACCAGTACAAGGGGTTGCCGCTGGCCCTGCTGATCTTCCTGGTCTTCATCGTGGTGCTGGACTTCGTGCTGCGCCGCACCGCCTACGGCCGCCAGGTGTTCGCGCTCGGCGGCAACATCGAGGGCGCCCGCCGGGCCGGCATCAACGTGTCCTGGATCCGGATCAGCGTCTTCACCATCTGCTCCACCATGGCGGCGGTCGGCGGTCTCTTCCTCGCCGCGCAGATCCAGTCCGCCAGCCAGACCTCCGGCGGCGGGAACCTGCTGATGAACGCCATCGCGGCGGCCGTCATCGGCGGCACCAGCCTGTTCGGCGGCCGCGGCAAGACCTGGTCGGCGCTGCTCGGCGCCCTGGTGATCGGCTCGATCCAGTCCGGCATGAACATCCAGGGCCTGAGCAACGCCATCCAGTTCATGATCACCGGTCTGGTGCTGCTGGCCGCCGTCGTGGTCGACTCGCTGGCCCGGCGCACCCAGAAGGCGGCCGGCCGGGCGTGAGCACCCGGCGCGGGCCCTATGCTGCCGACATGCCGAGTGAGCTGCGCACTCTTCAGCCGGAGCCCGACCTCGCCTTCGTGCGGAGCGCGACCGAGCTGAAGCCCGTCCCGTTCGTCCCCGAGGTCCGGCTGCACATGGCCGAGGACGCCATCGCCCTGTGGGAGACCACCGAGCGGGCCCGCGGCGAGGTGGGGCTGCCGCCGCCGTTCTGGGCCTTCGCCTGGGCCGGCGGGGTGGCCGTCAGCCGCCACCTGCTGGACCACCCCGAGCTCGTCGCCGGGCGGACGGTGCTCGACGTGGCGGCCGGGTCCGGGGTGGTCGGGGTCGCCGCCGCCCTGTGCGGGGCGCGGTCGGTGTACGCCGCCGAGATCGACGCCTACGCGGTGGCCGCGATCGGTCTGAACGCTCGGGCCAACGGCGTGCGGGTGGAGGCCGCCCTGGTGGACCTGGTCGACGGCGACGGCGCCCCGGCTGACGTGGTGCTCGCGGGGGACGTCTTCTACGAGCGGGAGATGGCCGCCCGCTTCCTGCCCTTCCTGGAGCGGGCCGCCGCCCGCGGCGCGACCGTCGTCGTCGGCGACCCCGGGCGGGCCTACCTGCCCCGGGACCGGTTCACCGCGCTCGCCGACTACCGGGTGCCGGTGGTCGCCGACCTGGAGGACACCGCCGTCAAGACCACCACGGTGTGGCGGCTCGGCTGACGGGTGCTCACCCGGTGCCGGAGCGACGGGCTTTCGGTGCGAGGGGTTTCGGAGCGATGGGGTTTCGGTGCGGGTGTGGTGCGGGTGTGGTGCCCGGGCACCGGTGGTGCCATCGGTGACGCACGGTCATGCCACCATGGTTACCGGCCGGTAATCAGATGGTTTCCGGCCCGTGAAACCGCACCACCGTAAGGAGTCACCATGCGTCGACGCATCTCGGCCCTCGTTCTGACCGCAGCCCTGGCCGGGGGCGCCCTGGCGACGGTCGCCCAGGTCGCCGCCGCCCAGCCCGCGGCGGCCGCCTCCGTCACCGTTGACCTCAACAAGATGCGCCAGCAGGTCCAGGACCTCCGCCAGAAGGCCAACCGCCTGGACCACGAGGGCGAGCGGGACGCCGCCCGCAAGGCCCGCGCCCAGGCCGACCAGCTGCAGCGCCGGATCGACCAGATCGAGAAGTCCGAGCGGGAGTCCGGCCGCCACTTCTGACGGCCGCCACTTCTGACGGTCGTCGCGTTCGCGCCGCCGCCCGCCCCGCCCGTCGACCGGGCCGGGGCGGGCGGCGCCGTCGTCCCCGCCGAAGGCCGTCCGCGGAGCGGAATTCCCGGCGGCGGCCCGGGGCCCGCTGCTAGACAGGCCCGCATGACCGAACAGATCGCCCTGCGCACCGCCACCCCCGACGAGATCCCCGCCCTGCTGGCCCTCTGGGCCAGGGCGGCCAAGGGCGCCAGCATCACGGACGACCCGGCGGGCGTGGCCGCGCTGCTCGCCCGTGACCCCGAGTGCCTGATCGTCGCCACCCGGGCCGGCGACCCGGCGACCGTCCTCGGCACCGTCATCGCCGGGTGGGACGGCTGGCGCTGCCACCTCTACCGGCTCGCCGTCGACCCCGACCACCGTCGGTGCGGCATCGGCGCCGCCCTGCTGGCCGCCGCGGAGCGGCGCTTCGCCGCGCTGGGCGGCCGCCGTGCCGACGCCATGGTGCTCGACGACAACGCCCTGGGCCACCGCACCTGGCAGGCCGCCGGGTACCGGCCGGAGCCGCAGTGGAGCCGCTGGGTCAAGCCGCTGCCGGCCTGATCCGCCCCCGGCCCGGTCCGCCCCGGCCGCCGCCCGCCCCGCCCGTCGACCGGGCCGGGGCGGGCGGCGCCTCCGTCAGCCGCGCAGGGCGGCCAGCCAGGCCTCGACCTCGTCGGAGCGGCGGGGGAGGGCTGCGGAGAGGTTCTCGTTGCCGTCCTCGGTGACCAGGATGTCGTCCTCGATCCGGACGCCGATGCCTCGGTACTCGGCCGGCACCGTCAGGTCGTCCTGCTGGAAGTAGATCCCCGGCTCCACGGTGAGCACCATGCCCGGGCGCAGCGGGCCGTCGACGTGGATCTCGGTGCGGGAGTGGGCGCAGTCGTGGACGTCGATGCCGAGCATGTGGCCGGTGCCGGCCAGGGTGAACCGGCGGTGCAGGCCCAGCTCGTAGACCTTGTCGGCGGTGAGGTCGCCGAACAGGCCCCAGGAGGTGAGGTGTTCGGCGAGCTCGCGCTGCGCGGCGCGGTGGAAGTCGCGGAAGTCGGCGCCGGGCCGCACCGCGGCGATGCCCGCCTCCTGCGCCGCGTACACGGCGTCGTAGACCTTGCGCTGGAGGTCGCTGAACCGGCCGTCGACGGGCAGCGTGCGGGTGATGTCGGCGGTGTAGAGGTGGTGCGTCTCCACGCCTGCGTCGAGCAGCAGCAGCTCGCCCGGCTTCGCGCGGCCGTCGTTGCGGACCCAGTGCATGGTGGTGGCGTGCGCGCCGGCCGCCGCGATCGTGCCGTAGCCGACGTCGTTGCCCTCGACCCGGGCGCGGACGAAGAAGGTGCCCTCGATCAGCCGCTCCGCCGTCTCGGTGTCGGCGCCGAGCACCCGCACGACGTCCTCGAAGCCGCGGGCGGTGGCCTCGCAGGCGAAGCGCAGCTCGGCGATCTCGAACGCGTCCTTGACCAGGCGCTGGCCGGACAGGAAGACCCGGAACTCCTCGTCCCGCTCGGCGGTGGCCCGCTCGTGCAGGGTCTCGTCGACGCCCGCGTCGTGGCCGCGCAGCACCCGCACCGGCGCGGTGGCGGCCCGCAGGTCCGCCCGGACGCCGCGGACGTCCCGGCAGGGCAGGCCGAGCAGGCGCTCGTTCTCGGTCAGGCTGTTGCGGCGGCCGTCCCACAGCTCGCCGTGGGTGTCGAGCCAGAACTCGCCGTTCTCCCGGTCGGAGCGGTTGCGCAGGTAGACGGCGGCGCGGTGGCCGGTGTCGCCGGTGGGCTCCAGGACCAGCACCGCGTCCTCGGAGCGGTCGCCGGTGAGGTAGGCGTAGTCGGAGGTCGGGCGGAACGGGTAGTCGGTGTCGTTGGCCCGTACCTTGGGGTTGCCGGCCGGGACCACCAGGAGCTCGCCGGGGAAGGCGGCGGACAGCTCGGCGCGGCGGCGGGCGGTGTGCCCGGCCTGCGGGAGCGGCGCGAGGTCCGACCGTTCGGTGTCGGCCCAGCCGTGCTTCATGCTCTCGGCGAGCTCTTCGGTCACCCCGCGGGTCAGGCCGTTCTTCCGGTACGTGATGGTGTCGGCGGACTCGGTCACTGCGGTCTCCTGGTGAGGGTGGTGGACGTGGGGTGTCTCGCTACGCTGACCCGTCCGTCGGCATGCGTCCCGTACGGTATATCGAACAGAGTCCGAAGAGAAGAGGTCGAGCGTGAGCGACTCCGAGGGATCCGTCCGGGGCGTCCTCGCCGCCAACCTGAAGCGTGTCCGGGCCCAGCAGGGGCTGTCGCTCTCCGAGGTGTCCCGGCGGGCCGGGATCGGCAAGGCGACCCTCTCCCAGCTGGAGTCCGGCACCGGCAACCCGACCCTGGAGACGGTGTTCGGGCTCTCCCGGGTGCTCGGCGTGCCGATCTCCGACCTGGTGGAGGGGCGGCCCGCCGAGGAGGTCACGGTGGTGCGGGCGGCCGACGCCGAGGTGCTGAGCGGGCGCGGCGTCGACCTGCGCCCGCTGCGCCGGATCGAGGCGGAGGGCGTGGTGTTCGAGGTCTACGACCAGCAGGTTCGCACCGACGGCACGCAGATCTCCGCCGGCCACACCGGCACCGAGCACACCGTCGTGCAGTCCGGCCGACTGCGGGTCAGGGCGGGCCGCCGCGAGTTGGAGCTCGGCCCCGGTGACTACGTCGGCTTCGACGCCTCGCTGCCGCACTCCTACACCGCCGTCGGCGGCGAGCCGGTCCGTTCGGTGCTGCTGCTGCAGTACCGGGCGGAGCAGCGGCTGCACCTCGCGGACGGCGGAGCGGGGCCGGGCGGGGCGGCGGCGGACGGGGCGGCGGGGAGGGCGGCGCTGGAGCCCGCGGCCCGACCGGCCCTGGGGCCGTCGCCAGGGGGCGCGCACTGACCGGTGCGGTTCGCCAGGGCCGCCGTTCGTTCGCTGAACCGAACGGGCGGCCGGGGATGCTCCGGCCCCCACTCCCCTCGCGGTGGGGGCCGGAGCGGGTCCCCGTCGCGCCGACGGGACGAGCATGCCAAGGGCGGCCGCCGGACGGCCATGCATTAGCCTCTGGGCCTAATAGTCAAGATCGCGCCAGGTCAGGGGTGGCTGCGGGGAGCCGGAGGAAGGTTCGTGATCGCACTGAGGTTCGGGGTCGCGGACCTCGCGAGGACCCGCTTCGTCATATCGCCGCTCGACCACCTGATGGCCGGCTCGGCCCGGCAGGGCGTGCACCAGGGCACCGGCTCGCGCAGCGAACGCTGGTGGCGGGACGCCCGCCGCCACGTGCCCGACCGGGCCAGGCGCTTCCTCGACGTGGTCAACGCCAGTGCGATCGGCGTCCCCGACTTCATGGTGGCGGACCTCGACGCCGTCCGCCGGCAGCTGGACGACGAACTCGACGCCCTCCTCGCCGTCCCCCAACAGGCCGTCGAGGAGGGCGTCGCGATGTTCGGCAGCGGGGCCGGCCTCCCGACCGCCCTCGCCCGGCTGCGCGACGACGGCGCCCGGGGCCTGCGCGAGGTCGGCGACGGCGCCTGGGCGCTGTTCCGTTCCTGCCTCGCCCCGGACTGGCCCGACATCCGCCGCGCCCTGGAGGCCGACATCGCGGTGCGGGCCAGCACCGCAGCCCGCTCCGGGATCGGCGCGATGCTCGACTCGCTCCACCCCAACGCGGTCTGGCGGGACGAGGGCGTGCTGGAGTGCACCCTCGGCGAGCTGGAGGGCTCCTTCGACCTGGCCGGCCGGGGCCTGGAGCTGCGGCCCAACTACTTCGTCCAGCAGAGCATCGGCCTCCTGGCCGGACCGGACCGCCAGAGCCTGCTGCTGCACCCGCTCGGCGCCCCGGCCGCCGAGCCCGCGCCCCGGCCGCAGGCCGCCGACGGACTCGCCGCCGCCCTCGGCCCCGCCCGGGCCCGGGTCCTGCGCGCCGTCGCCGGGGGCTGCTCCACCACCGAACTCGCCCGGCGCCTCGGCGTCACCCCGCCCTCGGCCTCCGCCCACGCCGCCGCGCTGCGCGCGGCCGGCCTGATCGGCACCCGGCGCGAGGGCAAGCAGGTCCGCCACACCGTCACCGAGGTCGGCCACGACCTCCTGCGCGACAACCCGCCGCCCCGGGTGCCGGCCTGACCGCAGGACAGGGCAGGCAGGACAGGCGGGGCAGGGCAGGCCTGTGGCGAGGCCCGTGGCCGACCCACCTGGCCGGTGCTCAGGGGTTGGCGAGGGCGTAGCTGCGGAAGGTGGCGAGCAGCGGCAGGACCTCGGTCCGGCTCGGGTCCTCCGTGACGGCGCGCATGGCGTCGATCACGGCGTGGGCGATGGCCCTGGTCGCCGTGAGGTCGTCCCGGTCGGCGAGCTCGCCCCAGGTCTTGAGGGCCCGGGTGAGCAGGGTGCTCATCCGGGCGCCGACGGTGGAGCCGACGGCGTCGGAGAGCTCCGCGATCTCCTCGTCGCTCATGCTGGAGCGCAACCCGAACGCCAGCGCCATCAGGGTGTCCATCGCGTGCTCGCCGTACGCGGCGACCAGCGCCGGGAGCGCGCGCTCGTCGGCGCCGCCCGCGGCCAGGGCGGCCAGCGCCTCGTCGTCGTCCTTCCACGCCGCCTCCAGGGCGGCCAGCGCCCGCAGCGACTCGTCCACCGTCATCCCGTCCGTCATGCGAGCACGGTAGTGAGCCGCCGCCCGTCCGGTCCCCGGTTCGGGGCGGGGCGTCACCCCTTCGAGCGAAGCGGCGGCGGTTCGGGCCGGTGGGCGTCGGCGAACTGCTGGGCGTCCCAGGTGCCGCCCAGTCCGGGGGCCAGCGAGGTGAGCGCGAGGGCCGGGAAGTCGCTGGCGGCGCCGGCCCGTTCGGGCAGTGCGCCGAGCAGCGGGGCGCCGGCCGAGCGCGGCAGGTCGGCGAGGTTGCACCGCTCGGCGAGGCCCGGCCGCTCCGGCCAGGAGCCGACCAGGACGCCCGCGAGCGGGAGCCGGCGGGCGGCCAGGGCCTCGGCCGTGAGCGAGACGATGTTCAGCGTGCCCAGCGCGGCGGCGGCCACCAGCAGCACCTCGGCCGCCAGCCCGGCGTCCAGGACGGCCCGGGCCTGGTCGGCGAGGGTGCGGCCGTCGTCGTCGTAGCGGACCAGCAGCCCGCCGGCACCCTCGACCAGGACCAGGTCGTGGGTGGCGGCCAGCTCGGCGACGGCCCCGGCCACGTCGGCGGGGGAGAGGAAGGGCAGCCCGGCCCGCCGGGCGGCGGTGTCCGGCGCCAACGGCTCCGGGTAGCGGGCCAGTTCGGTGGTGGTCAGCGCACCGGTCGCCAGCTCGCCGGTCGCCGGTGCGCCGGCGAGCCGCCGGACCTCGGCGGCGTCGCCGGGCTCGTCCGGGGTGACGCCGGTCTGCCCGGGCTTGAGGACGGCGACCCGCAGGCCGCCCTGCAGCGCCGCCGAGGCGACGGCGGCGGTCGCGACGGTCTTGCCGACGTCCGTGTTGGTGCCCGTGACGAACAGGACGCGCGAGCTCACCCCGCCACCGCCGCGGCGGTCACGGCGGCCGCGATGCGGGCCACGTCCTCGTCCTGCGACACGTAGGGGGGCATGGTGTAGATCAGGTCCCGGAAGGGGCGCAGCCACACGCCCTCGCGGGCGGCGGCCCCGGTGGCGGCGGCGACGTCCACCGGGTGGTCCAGCTGCACCACGCCGATGGCCCCGCGGACCCGCACGTCCCGCACGCCCGGCAGTCCGGCCGCCCCGGCGAGGCCGGCCCGCAGCCCGGTCTCGATCCGCTTCACCTCGACGGCCCAGTCCTGGCCGAGCAGGAGGTCCAGCGAGGCGTTGGCGGCCGCGCAGGCCAGCGGGTTGCCCATGAACGTCGGGCCGTGCGCGAGCACCGGCACCTCGCCGCGGCTGATGCCGTCGGCGATCTCGCCGGTGCACAGGGTGGCGGCCAGCGTCAGGTACCCGCCGGTGAGCGCCTTGCCCAGGCACATCACGTCCGGGGAGACGCCCGCGTGGTCGGCGGCGAACAGCGCGCCGCTGCGGCCGAAACCGGTGGCGATCTCGTCGAAGACGAGCAGCACCCCGTAGCGGTCGCAGAGTTCGCGCAGCATCCGCAGGTAGGCGGGGGAGTGGAACTGCATCCCGCCGGCGCCCTGGACGACCGGCTCGACGATCACGGCGGCCAGCTCGTCCGCGTGGCGCGCCATCAGCTCCTCGAAGGACGCGGCGTACCCGGCGTCGAACGGCGCGTCGAAGCCGGCCGGCGGCTGCGGCGCGAAGAGCTGCCCGGGCAGCACCCCGCCCCACAGGTGGTGCATGCCGCCGTCCGGGTCGCAGACGGACATCGGGTGGAAGGTGTCGCCGTGGTAGCCGCCGCGCCAGGTGAGCAGCCGGTGCTTCTGCGGACGCCCGGTGGACCGCCAGTACTGCAGGCACATCTTCATCGCGACCTCGACGGACACCGAGCCCGAGTCGGCGAGGAAGACGTGCTGCAGCGGCTCCGGGGTGATCTCGACGAGCCTCGCCGCGAGCCGCACGGCGGGCTCGTGGGTGAGCCCGCCGAACATCACGTGGCTCATCCGCCCCAGCTGCTCGCGCACGGCCTCGTCCAGCACCGGGTGCCGGTAGCCGTGGATGGCCGCCCACCAGGACGACATCCCGTCGACCAGCTCGCGGTGCCCGCCCGGGACCGGCTCGGCCAGGCGCAGCCGGACGCCGGACGCGGACTCGACCACGTACGGGGTGGCGGTGCCGGGCATCGGTCCGTACGGGTGCCAGACGTGGGCGCGGTCGAGGGCGAGCAGCGAGTCCGCGGGGAGCGGGGGCATGGTGGGCGACTCCAGGGTGGTGGAACGGTCAGGAGTTGGGCGCGAGTTCGGTGCCGGCGCCGCGACGGCGGACCTTGACGAGGTCGTCGCGCAGCTCGTCGACCGGCTCCGAGGCCGGGGCGTCCGCGGCCGGCTCGGCGTGGCCGTGGCCGCCGCACGGCCCGCAGCCGCCGCCGCTGCCGCAGGCGGACGCGGCGGTGCCGCAGGGGGAGGAGGCGGTCGTCCCGCAGCCGGAGGCCGCCGCCGCGACGTCGGCGCGGTGGCGCGGCAGGGTGGCCTCGCCGGCGCCCTCGACCTCGAAGCCGGCGTCCTTGATCATGTCGAGGTCGGCCTGCCCGGCCTGGCCCTCGCTGGTCAGGTAGTCGCCGAGGAAGATCGAGTTGGCGACGTGCAGGCCGAGCGGCTGCATCGAGCGCAGGTGCACCTCGCGCCCGCCGGCGATCCGCACCTCGGTGTCCGGGTTGACGAAGCGGACCATCGCCAGGATGCGCAGGCAGCGCTGCGGGGTGAGGTTCCATTCCTTGGCGAGCGGGGTGCCCTCGAAGGGGATGAGGAAGTTGACGGGGACGGAGTCCGAGCCGAGCTCGCGCAGCGCGAACACCACGTCGACCAGGTCCTCGTCGCTCTCGCCCATGCCCGCGATCAGGCCGGAGCAGGCCGACAGGCCCGCGCCGTGCGCCTTCTGCACGGTGTCCACCCGGTCCGCGTAGGTGTGGGTGGTGGTGATGTCGCCGTAGGTGGCCTCGGAGGTGTTGAGGTTGTGGTTGTAGGCGTCCGCGCCGGCCGCCTTCAGCCGCTCCGCCTGGTTGTCGGAGAGCAGGCCCAGGCAGACGCAGATCTCGACCGCCGGGTCAGCCTCCTTGATGGCGGCCATGGTGTCGGTGACCCGGTCGATGTCACGGTCCGTCGGGCCGCGGCCGCTGGCGACCAGGCAGACCCGCTTGGCGCCGCCGGCCACACCGGCGCGGGCGGCGTCGGCGGCCTGGTCCGGCTTGAGCCAGGTGTACTTGAGGATCTCGGCCTTGGAGCCCAGCCGCTGCGAGCAGTAGTTGCAGTCCTCCGGGCAGAGCCCGCTCTTCAGGTTCACCAGGTAGTTGAGCTTGACGCGGCGGCCGAACCAGCGGCGGCGCACCTTGCCGGCCGCGGCGACCACGTCCAGCAGCTCGTCGTCGGTGGTGGCGAGGACGGCCAGCGCCTCCTCGCGGGTCGGGACTTCGCCGCGCAGGCCCTTGGCGGTGAGGGTATCGAGCAGATCCATGGGGCGATCCTGCCTGGTGCCGCTCGAATGACGCCAGAGGAAACCCGCCAGAAGATCCGTGGAAGGATGTGCCACTTGCCACAGTGTCGAAGCTCACGGCGTCGCCCCTGGTCACGCGCTTGACGCCGGCGCGGAGCCGGGGCTACCGGCGGGTAGTCCGCGCGGGCCGGCAGTGACGGCGGGCGGCCCGGCCCGGGGCTCCGCGGACGATGATCGACAACCGCCCACCCCGTGACCTGGGCCACCCGGCGGTTGCTTAGAATCTGCGCCATGACCACGCAGGGGGAGCGCACCCCGACTCCGGGAGAGGGCCTGAACGGCCAGGCAGGGCGGCGGACCGGCGGGGCCGCCGGCGCGGGCGCGGAGCTTGCGGGCGGGGATGCCGCCGGCACGGAGCAGGACCTCACCGGCGGCCGGTCACCCGGCCGGACCGGCGGCCGCAACCGGCGCCTGACGGCCCGCCGGGCGGTCGGCTGGGTCGTGGTGGTCGGCGTGGTCGCCGCCGGCGGATGGATCATCACCCGCCCGATGCCCGGCGACTACATACCGGGGCTCGGCCCCTCCAGCAAGGACGCGTCCAGGACCCCGCCGGTGGTCGGCGCCCCGCCGCCGCGCACCGACCCGGAGGGCCTCGTCGCGGACGCCTACTTCCCGCCCCAGCGCCCGATCGAGGCGGGCGCGTACAAGGCCCGGCGCAACGGCATCCGGCAGGGCGAGAACTGCACCGAGGTGCTGCAGGACCGCACCCAGGAGCTGCTCAGGGACAGCGGCTGCCAGGCCTACCTGACCCTCAGCTTCACCGGCCAGGACCGCCCGGTGCTCAGCAGCGTGACCGTGCTGCGCTTCGGCGACCAGGCCGCCGCCGTCAAGGCGGCGGAGACCCTGCGGGGCAAGCCCGGGGCGCTCGCCTTCATCCTCCCCGACGCCTCCGCCGCGCCCGTGGCGCCGTCCGGTGCGCCCAAGGCGGCCGTGGAGCCGCGGGTCGCGGCCGTCGGGCACTACGTGACGGTGACCAACTCGCGGCTGAGCGACGCCCGGACGCCCGGCGCCGGCGCCTCGCCCGTCCCGAGCGCTCCGGTCGCGGTGCCGTCGGGGCCGGCGCCCAGCAACGAGCAGATCCTGGACGAGGCCAACCGGGCGCTCTCCTACGCCGCGGGCGCGCCGTTCGTCTGGATGTGACGGCGGGCCGGGCGGGACGAGAGCCCGCACGTGACGAACGGCCGGGGCCCGGAGGGGACGCACCCCCTCCGGGCCCCGGCCGTTCCACGAGCGGTCGGCCGGGGCGGCGGCCGGTCAGCCGCCGAGCCGGTCCACCGCGGTGACCCGCAGCACCGCGCGGCCCTCCTCGTCCGAGCCGAACAGGTCGACCTCGGCGCTGATGCCCCAGTCGTGGTCGCCCTCCGGGTCGTCGAAGATCTGCCGGACCCGCCAGGCGGAGTCCTCCTCCTCGATGAGCAGCATCTTCGGGCCGCGCGCGTCCGGGCCGGTGCCCAGGTCGTCGTACTCGTCCCAGTAGCCGTCCATGGCGTCCGCCCAGCGGTCCGCGTCCCAGCCGTAGGAGCCGTCCAGCTCGGCGAGCTCCTCGTAGTGCTCCAGCGCGCACAGCTCCACGCGGCGGAACATCTCGTTGCGCACCAGCACCCGGAACGCCCGCGCGTTGGCGGTGACCGGCGCCGGCCGGTCGTCCAGGGCCACCTCGGGGGCCTGCGGGTCGGTCGGGTTGGCCAGCTGCTCCCACTCGTCCAGCAGGCTGGAGTCGACCTGGCGGACCAGCTCGCCGAGCCAGGCGATGACGTCCTTCAGGTCGTCGGTCTTCACGTCCTCGGGGACGGTCTGCTCCAGCGCCTTGTAGGCGCCCGCCAGGTAGCGGAGCACGATGCCCTCGGTGCGCGCCAGCTCGTAGAAGCCGACGTAGTCCGAGAAGGTCATCGCCCGCTCGTACAGGTCGCGGACCACGGACTTGGGCGCCAGCTGGTGGTCGCCGATCCACGGGTGCGCCCGGCGGTACACCTCGTAGGCGTGGGTGAGCAGTTCCTCCAGCGGCTTCGGGTAGGTGATCTCCTGCAGCCGCTCCATCCGCTCCTCGTACTCGACGCCGTCACGCTTCATCTCGCCGACGGCCTCGCCGCGGGCCTTGTTCTGCTGCGAGGCGAGGATCTGCCGCGGGTCGTCGAGGGTGGCCTCGACCACCGAGACGACGTCCATCGCGTACGAGGGCGAGGTCGGGTCGAGGAGCTCGAAGGAGGCCAGCGCGAAGGTGGAGAGCGGCTGGTTGAGCGCGAAGTTCTCCTGCAGGTCCAGGGTGAGGCGGACGATCCGGCCCTCGGAGTCCGGCTCCGGCAGCCGCTCGACCACGCCGCCGACCAGCAGGGAGCGGTAGATCGCGATCGCGGTGCGGATGTGCCGGCGCTGCGCCGGCCGGTCCTCGTGGTTGTCGGTGAGGAGCTTGCGCATCGCCTCGAAGGCGTTGCCCGGGCGGCCGATCACCGACAGCAGCATCGCGTGGCTCACCTTGAACCGGGAGACCAGCGGCTCCGGGTCGGCCGCGATGAGCCGGTCGAAGGTCTCCTCCGTCCAGCCGACGAAGCCCTCCGGGGCCTTCTTCCGCACCACCTTGCGCTTCTTCTTCGGGTCGTCGCCGGCCTTCGCGATCGCCTTGTCGTTCTCGATCACGTGCTCCGGCGCCTGCGCCACCACCTGGCCGACGGTGTCGAAGCCGGCCCGGCCGGCCCGGCCGGCGATCTGGTGGAACTCGCGGGCGCGCAGGATCCGCACCCGGTTGCCGTCGTACTTGGACAGCGCCGTGAACAGCACCGTGCGGATCGGCACGTTCACGCCGACGCCCAGGGTGTCCGTCCCGCAGATCACCTTCAGCAGGCCGGCCTGGGCGAGGCGCTCGACCAGCCGGCGGTACTTCGGCAGCATGCCCGCGTGGTGCACGCCGATGCCGTGCCGCACGTAACGGGACAGGTTGCGGCCGAACTTGGTGGTGAAGCGGAAGTTGCCGATCAGGTCGGCGATGGCCTCCTTCTCCGCCTTCGAGCACATGTTGATGCTCATCAGCGACTGCGCCCGCTCCACCGCCTCCTTCTGCGTGAAGTGCACGACGTAGACCGGCGCCTGGCCGGTCTGCAGCAGCTCCTCCAGGGTGTCGTGCAGGGTGGTGCGGCGGTACTCGTAGAACAGCGGCACCGGACGGGTCGCGTTGCGCACCACCGTCGTCGGCCGGCCGGTGCGGCGCGTCAGGTCCTCCTCGAACCGGCGGACGTCGCCCAGCGTCGCGGACATCAGCAGGAACTGCGCCTGCGGCAGCTCCAGCAGCGGGATCTGCCAGGCCCAGCCGCGGTCCGGCTCGGCATAGAAGTGGAACTCGTCCATCACGACCTGGCCGATGTCCGCCCGGGAGCCGTCCCGCAGCGCGATCTGCGCCAGCACCTCGGCCGTGCAGCAGATGATCGGCGCGGTCGGGTTCACGCTCGCGTCGCCGGTCATCATGCCGACCTGCTCGGTGCCGAAGATCTTGACCAGGTCGAAGAACTTCTCCGACACCAGCGCCTTGATCGGCGCCGTGTAGAAGGTCCGCTGGCCCTCCGCCAGGGCCGCGAAGTGCGCCCCCGCCGCCACCAGGCTCTTCCCCGACCCGGTCGGCGTGGCCAGGATGACGTTGTTCCCCGACACCAGCTCGATCAGCGCCTCCTCCTGCGCCGGGTAGAGCGTGATCCCGCGCTCCTCCGTCCACGCGGCGAACGTCTCGTACAGCGCATCGGGCGTGGCGGGCTTCGGCATCAGATCAAGGAGGGTCACCCGGCTATCTTGCCTGCTGGCCGCCACCGCGGGCAAAGCCCGGCCCGGGCACGACCGGGGCACGACCGGGGCGCGACCGGGCCGCGGGCCGGGGCGGGCGCCGCGCGGCCCCGGACGGGCGGTGCGCGGGCTGTGCGGAGGCGCACATTGATCGGGGGTGCCGGGCGTGCCAGAGTGCCGGGCATGGTCCACCCGCTCGCGTCCCCGACGCACACCACTGACCTGGCCCCGGAGGCCGTGTTCGACTGGCTGGACGAGGCCGCCGGGCTGCGCGCCGACGCCGGGCTGACGCGCACCCTGCGCAGCCGGTCGGCCGAGGACGCGGTGCTCGACCTGGCGGGCAACGACTACCTGGGGCTGACCCGGCACCCGGCGGTCACGGCCGCGGCGGCCGCTGCGGCCCTGCGCTGGGGCGGCGGGTCGACCGGATCGCGGCTGGTGACCGGCACGACGGCCCTGCACACCGAACTGGAGCAGGAGCTGGCGGACTTCTACGGGGTGGAGGCCGCGCTGGTGTTCTCCTCCGGGTACACCGCCAACCTCGCCGCGCTGACCGCGCTCACCGACCCGGACACCCTGATCGTGTCGGACGCCTACAACCACGCCTCGCTGATCGACGGCTGCCGGCTCGCCCGCGCGGACGTCCACCGGGCCCCGCACAGCGACCCGGACGCCGTCCGGGAGGTGCTCGCCGGCCGCACCCGGCGGCGGGCGCTGGTGGTCAGCGACTCGGTGTTCTCGGTGGACGGCGACGCCGCGCCGCTGGCCGGGCTGTCCGCCGCGGTCCGCGCGCACGGCGCGGCGCTGCTGGTCGACGACGCGCACGGCCTGGGCGTCCTCGGCCCCGGCGGCAGCGGGGCCCTGGCGGCCGCCGGGCTCGCCGGGCAGCCGGACACCGTCGCCACCGTCACCCTCTCCAAGTCGCTCGGCTCGCAGGGCGGCGCCGTGCTCGGGCCGCACCGGGTGATCCGCCACCTCACCGAGACCGCCCGCACCTTCATCTTCGACACCGGCCTCGCCCCGGCCGCCGCCGGCGCCGCGCTCGCCGCGCTGCGCCTGCTGCGCGCCGAGCCGCACCGGGCCGAGCGCACCCGCGAAGTGGCGCGCGCCCTGGCCGCCCGGCTCACCGCCGCCGGGCTGCGGGCCTGCGAGCCGGACGCGGCCGTGGTGTCGGTCCGGGCCCCGGGGCCGGAGGCCGCCGTGGCCTGGGCCGCCGACTGCCGCCGGGCCGGCCTGGCCGTGGGCTGCTTCCGCCCGCCGTCCGTCCCGGACGGGGTGTCCCGGCTGCGGCTGACGGCGCGCGGCGACCTGACGGACGCCCAGGTCGCCGACGCGGTGCGGATCATCGCGGAGCTGGCCCCGGCGGGCGCCCGGGAGCACTGACCGGGGCGGCCCCGGCGCCCCGCGGGGCGCCGGAACGCCGAAGGGGCGGACACGCAACGCGTGTCCGCCCCTTCGGGCTACGTGGTAGCGGGGACAGGATTTGAACCTGCGACCTCTGGGTTATGAGCCCAGCGAGCTACCGAGCTGCTCCACCCCGCGTCGGTGAGACCGACTGTACGGCACCGGGCGGAGATCACCAACCCGGTTCCCGGCCGGCGCCCCCGGCGGCACGCCGGGCCCGGGGCTGGCGGGATCTTCACGACCTCAGGCGTTCACGCCACTCGTGGGGGCGGGGCCCGGGGTCGGAGGATGGAGCCGTCGCCGACCGGGAAACCCGGAACGGCCCGGCGAAACCCGCCCTGACCAGCGAGAACACGAGGTGCCCGGATGTCTTCGACCGCTTCCGCCGAGATCGCCAGTGCCGTCATGAGCGTGCCCGCCGCCGCCCCGGCCGAGGCCGCCGCCCACTATGCCGCCCGGCTCGCCTTCGAGGCCGACGTCTCCGACGTGCACGCCGACCTGCTGGCCGGCGTTCCCGGGGTTGTGGTGGTCGACACCCGCAGCGAGGCCGGCTGGAACCAGGGCCGCATCCCCGGCTCCCTGCACATCCCCACCGCCCGGATCGCCGAACTCGCGCCGCAGCTGATCGACCCGGCCCGGACCGTGGTCACCTACTGCTGGGGCCCCGGCTGCAACGGCGCGACCCGCGCGGCGCTGGCCTTCGCCCGCCTCGGCTACCAGGTCAAGGAGATGCTCGGGGGCTTCGAGTACTGGGTGCGCGAGGGCTTCGCCTACGACAGTGCCACCGGGACGGAGCGGCGCCCCGTGGACGACCTGACCGCCCCGCGCTCGGGCATCTCCTGCGCATGCTGACGGACACCGCGCGGCCGGGCGGTGTGATCCGCCCGGCCACCGCCGCCGACCTGCCCGCCCTGGCCCGCCTGTGCGCCGCCCACGCCGCCCACGAGCAGGCCGGACCGGTGCCCGCCGACCTCGCCGCCCGCCTGGCGCCCGCCCTGTTCGCGGCGCGCCCGAGAGCCTGGTGCCTCGTCGTCGACCACGGCGGCGAACCGGTCGGCTACGCCACCTGGTCCCTGGAGTTCTCCACCTGGCAGGCGGCCGACCACGCCCACCTGGACTGCCTGTTCGTCACCGAGCCGCACCGGGGAGCGGGCTGGGGCCGCGCCCTGCTCGACGCCGTGCGGGACGCGGCGGCCGCCCGCGGCGCGGGGGAGCTGCAGTGGCAGACACCCGACTGGAACGCCGACGCCATCCGCTTCTACCGCCGCGCGGGGGCCCTGGCCCGGCCCAAGGTCAGGTTCTCGCTGCCCGTCCGCCCGGCGGGCGGCTGATCCCGACGCCTGCGGGCGGTCACCCCGTCGGCTCGGCGGTGCCGTTCCCGCCCGGCCGGTGCAACCGTCCGGGCGTCCGCGGCGTCACACGCACGGGGTGGGCGGACCGGGGGGTGGCGGATGGCGGTGACGGCTCGGCGCTGGGGGCCGGTGGTGGCCGGGGTGGCGCTGGTGTGGCTGGCCGTGTGGCTCGCGGGCGGCCCGGTGCGCCAGTTCGAGCAGGCGGCCGGCTGGGTCGGCGCGCCCGGGGTGTTCCGGGCGGAGCGGTGCCTGATCCCGGCCTACGAGGACGGGCCGCCGCCCTCGGACTGCCGGGGGGTGTTCCACCCGGACGACGGCGGACCGGCGCTGGAGCAGGCACGGGTGTTCGCCGGGGCGACGGTCGGCTCGGACGTCCGGGTGGGCTGCCGGGGCGACGACTGCCACGTGGTCTCGGACGCCGAGGTGGCCCGCACGCTGACGCTGCTGGCGCTGGCCCTGGTGCCCGCCGTGGCCGGGGTGCTCGCCGCCGGCGCCGGGCTGTACGCGTGGCCGGTCGGGCGGGGGCTGGTGCTGTCCGGGGTGGTGGCGGGCGTCCTGCTGGCGACCCTGGTGGCGCTGGGGGGCGTCTTCTGGTTCGCGCTGACCATGACCGGTCAGTGAGGCCCGCCGGGCCGGGCCGGGGCGGCGCCGGGGTCGGCGGCCGGGTGCGTCACGGGTCCACCACCAGCAGCGTCTCGGCGCCGACGGGCCGGTCGCCGGCGGCCTGGAAGGCCCGGACGCTGGTGGCGTTGCCGGGCGCCTGCTGCGCCCAGACGACGTCGCCCTCGGGCAGCAGGTGCCGGGCGCCGGTGGCCAGGGCCCGGCCGAGGCCGCGCCCGCGCGCCTGCGGGTCGCTCGACCGCGCATTCCCAGCGTCCGGCGACGCCGCGGCCCAGGACCAGCACGCCGCCGTCGGCGGTGTACACCCGGACGTCGTCGCGGTAGCGCAGCGCCCGGACGACGCGCGGGTGCTCCCGGTCCTCGGCCGGGGTCAGCGGCGGCGGGCCGGGCAGCCGGGGGGCCACGGTCAGCAGGTCGATGTGTTGTTGACGATCCGGCCGGTGCGCCGGGCGAGGGCGGTGAGGAAGGGCGGGCAGAGCGGCGCCGCCAGTCGGTCGCCGGGGGTGGCCGCCCGGCCGTCCCCCCCCCGGGGCGGCGTCAGCCTAGCCGATCACTCGGTGGCCGCGGCCGGTCACTGCTTCCTGGCACGGCTGGGCTGGACCCTGGTCGGTTCGCCGGCGGCCTTGGGGTGGTCGGGCGGGTAGGGCAGCTCACCGAGGCCCTCGTCGTGGAGCTGCTTGTCGTAGAGCTCCAGCAGACCCTCCAGCCGGAACGCCTGGCCGTCCATCTCCGCGTTCAGGTCGCCGAGTTCGGCGAAGCGGGCGGGGACGGTGCGCAGGTCGAAGTCCTCGGGGGAGGCGTCGTCGAGCTCCTCCCAGCGCAGCGGGGTGGAGGCGGTGGCCCGGGGGCGGGCGCGCAGCGAGTAGGCGGAGGCGATGGTGCGGTCGCGGGCCATCTGGTTGTAGTCGACGAAGATCCGCTCGCCGCGCTCCTCCTTCCACCAGGCGGTGGTGACCCGGCCGGGCATTCGCTGTTCCAGGACGCGGCCGAGCGCGATCACGGCGTGCCGCCCATCGGTGAAGGTCCATTCGGGTGCGAGCGGCACGTAGACGTGCAGGCCGCGGCCGCCGGACGACTTGGGCCAGCCGCGCAGTCCGAACTCGCCGAGCAGGGAACGCAGTTCGTGGGCTGCGCGGACGGCGTCACGGAAGTCGGTGCCGGGCTGCGGGTCGAGGTCGACGCGAAGTTCGTCGATGTGCTCGGTGTCGGTGCGGCGGACCGGCCAGGGGTGGAAGGTGAGGCAGCCGAGGTTGGCGGCCCACAGGACGGCGGCCGGTTCGGTCGGGCAGATCTCGTCGGCGGAGCGGCCGCTGGGGAAGCTGATCCGGGCGGTGGGCAGCCACTCCGGCAGGCCCTTGGGGGCGCGCTTCTGGTAGAAGAACTCGCCCTCCACGCCGTCCGGGAAGCGCTGCAGCGTGGTGGGCCGGTCGCGCAGCCCGCGCAGGACCCCGTCGGCGACGGCCAGGTAGTACTGCGCGACGTCCAGCTTGGTGAAGCCGCGCTCCGGGTAGTACACCTTGTCCGGGTTCGACAGCCGGACGGTGCGCCCGGCGGCATCCAGTTCGACGGCTGAGCCCATGCCTCTCACGCTAAGGGCGCCGCGCCCGGCGCGCGCCTTTTCGCCCACCGCCCGCAGCCCGCCGCCGCCAGGTGCCCACCGCCCGCCGCCTGCCGCCCGGCGCGCGGCTTCGCACCGGGCGCGCGAGGATCGGAGCCATGGACCTGCCCGTGATGCCGCCGGTGGCACCCATGCTCGCCAAGTCGGTGGCCAGGATCCCGCCCGGGATGCAGTACGAGGCCAAGTGGGACGGCTTCCGCACGATCGTGTTCCGCGACGGCGACGAGGTGGAGCTCGGCAGCCGCACCGGCAAGCCGTTGACCAGGTACTTCCCCGAACTGGTCGACGCGCTGAAGCGCGAGCTGCCGCCCCGCTGCGTGCTGGACGGCGAGGTGGTGATCGCCCGGGACGGCCGGCTGCGCTTCGAGGAGCTGCTGGAGCGGATCCACCCGGCGGCGAGCCGGGTGCGGCTGCTGGCGGAGCGGACACCGGCCTCCTTCGTCGCCTTCGACCTGCTCGCGCTCGGGGACGTCCCGTTCCTGGACGAGCCGCTGTCGGTGCGCCGGGAGGCGCTGGAGGCGTCGCTCGGCGGGGCGGCGGACCCGGTGTTCACCGCCCCGGCCTCCACCGACCGCGACGTGGCGCAGACCTGGTTCGCCGAGTACGAGGGCGCCGGGCTGGACGGCGTGGTGGCCAAGCCGCTGGACCAGCCCTACCGGCCGGGCGAGCGGACCATGTTCAAGATCAAGCACGAGCGCACCGCCGACTGCGTGGTGGCCGGCTACCGCGAGCACAAGAGCGGCCCGGTGGTCGGCTCGCTGCTGCTCGGCATCAACGACGCCGAGGGGCGGCTGCAGCACGTCGGCGTCTGCGCGGCCTTCTCGATGGCCCGGCGCCGCGAACTGGCCGAGGAGCTGGCCCCGTTGCGGATGGCCGAGCTCTCCGGGCACCCCTGGGGGGCCTGGGCGGACGAGGCCGCCCACGCCGAGGGGCGGCTGCCCGGCGCGGTCAGCCGGTGGACCGGCGGCAAGGACCTCTCGTGGATCGCGCTGCGCCCCGAGCGGGTGGTCGAGGTGGCCTACGACCACCTGGAGGGCACCCGCTTCCGGCACACCGCGCAGTTCCGCCGCTGGCGGCCGGACCGCACGCCGGAGAGCTGCACCTACGCGCAGCTGGAGGAGCCGGTCTCGTACGACCTGGCGCGCGTGCTGGGGATCTGACGCCGCGGCGCCCGGCCCCTCCACCGGGAGGGGCCGGGCGCCGCGCCGACTGCCGCCGGGCCGTCAGGTCCGCACGGTGGAGGGGGATCCGGTGCCGGTCGGCGTGCCGGAGCCCGAGCCGGTGCCCGAACCCGAACCCGACCCGGAGGCCGGCGGGGACGGGGCGGCGGTCGCCGGCGGGATCGAGTAGGGGTTCCTCGGCGAGATGATCTTCGTGATCTCGTTCGCGAACAGCGAGGACGGCTCCGAACCCTGGTACAGCACGTCGGTGTTGAGCAGGATCGTCAGCGTGCTCTGCGCCTGCGGCAGGTAGACCGCCACGCTCTCGTAGCCGGGCAGCGAGCCGTTGTGCCCGATCCACCCGTTGTTGTCGAAGATCCCGAAGCCGTAGCCGACCCCGGGGTCGCCGGTCGGCAGGGTCTTCAACCGTTCGGCCTGGGTGGCCGGCTTGAGGAGGGTCCCGGTGGCCGCGGTCTTGGCCCAGCTCTGCAGGTCGGCGAGGGTGGAGATGATCGCCCCGGCGGTCCAGGCCCAGGACGGGTCCCAGTCGGTGGCGTCCTGGATCGACCCGTCGGGCGTCTGGTCGGTGTAGCCGTGGGCGTGCGGGTCGGGGAACTCCGCGCCCACCGGGAAGAGCGTCTGGCCGAGCCCGGCGGGCGTGATCACCTGGTCCTTGATGAACGGCCCGGCCGCCTGCCCGCCGACCTTCTCCAGCAGCTTGCCGAGGATGATGTAGTTGCTGTTGTTGTACTGGAACTGCTCGCCCGGCGAGAACAGGGCCTGGTGGTTGTACCCGTACTTGAGCAGCTGGTCCGGTGTGAACACCCGGTTCGGGTCGCTGATCAGGGTGTTCACGAAGTCCGGGTCGGAGGAGTACGGGAACAGCCCGCTGCGCATCTCGCCGAGCTGGCGCACGGTGATGCCGTCGCCGCCGGGCACGTCGTCCACGTACTTGGAGATCGGGTCGTCCAGGCGGACCTTGCCCTGGTCCACCAGCCGTAGGACGGCCGTCGCCGTGAAGGTCTTGGTCTCGCTGCCGATCCGCATCCGCAGCCCCGGGTCCATCGGCGTCTCGGAGACCTTGTCGGCGACGCCGAAGGACTTCACGTAGGTGCCGGTGGGGGTGGTGATCCCGACGCTGACGCCGGGGACGGCGGCCTGGCTCATCACCCGGGTGATCGCGGCGTCCAACTGCTTGGCGACGTCGGCCGTCAGCGGCACCACGGCGCCGGAGGAGCCCGCGGCGGACGGGGCCGGCGAGCCGGGGGTGCCGGCGGACGGGCTGACCGCGACGGGCTCGGCGGTCACGGCCGGCTCGCCGGACTGCCGGGCGGTGGTCGACCCGCCGGAGCAGGCCGCGGCGGCGAGCAGCCCGGTCAGGGCCAGCGCGGCGGCGCTCACGCGGCCGGTGGTGCGGGGTGCGGCCGGACGCGGCCGTCGGGTGTCGGTCATCTGCGCGGGCGCCTCTCTGCGGCCGGGAGCCCCGGAGCGCTGCGCCACGGGGCCGTGGGGGAGCCCCGCCACGGTAAGCACCGCCGGCGGGCGCCCGCGCGCCGGCGGCGGCGGCGCTGGCCCGAACGGCTGCCCCGGTCAGCCGGGTGTCCCAACCGGACGGCGGCCCGGCACCCGGCCGGGCCGCCGTCCGGGTGCAGGGCACCGGGCCCGCCGGGCGGTCGGTGTCGCGGGTGGCGCCCCGCGCTCGGCCGGACGGGTGAGCACCGGCACGCCGCACCGGCCCCCGTCCCCAGCTCGGGCACGATCGTTTAGCCCAGCTGTGGCCGCCCTTAAGAATTCCTCGATGGACCGCACCCCCTCCCACCAGGCAGATTGCTGCCTGCCCGGAGGACGTCCGCGAGGACGGCCGCACCGGCGCCCTCCGGCCTGCCCACCCCGAAGGCCGTCCACTCGCACGTCAGGAGCCGTCGCCCGTGAAGGCACTCGTCAAGCAGCAGGCCGAGCCCGGCCTCTGGCTGGTGGACGTCCCGAAGCCCGAGATCGGTCCCGGCGAGGTGCTGATCAAGGTGCTGCGGACCGGCATCTGCGGCACCGACCTGCACATCCGCAAGTGGGACGGCTGGGCGCAGCAGACCATCAGGACCCCGCTCGTCCTCGGCCACGAGTTCGTCGGCGAGGTCGCCGAGCTCGGCGCCGGCGTCGCGGACATCTCGGTCGGCGACCTGGTCAGCGGCGAGGGCCACCTGGTCTGCGGCAAGTGCCGCAACTGCCTGGCCGGCCGCCGCCACCTGTGCCGCAACACGGTCGGTCTGGGCGTCAACCGCGACGGCGCCTTCGCCGAGTACGTGGCGCTGCCCGCGTCCAACGTCTGGGTGCACCGGGTGCCGGTCGACCTGGACGTCGCCGCGATCTTCGACCCCTTCGGCAACGCCGTGCACACCGCGCTGTCCTTTCCGCTGGTCGGCGAGGACGTGCTGGTGACCGGCGCCGGTCCGATCGGCATCATGGCCGCCGCCGTCGCCAAGCACGCCGGCGCCCGCAACGTGATGATCACCGACGTCTCCCCGTACCGCCTGGACCTGGCCCGCGAGGTCGGCGTCACGCTGGCGCTGAACGTCGCGGAGCACACCATCGAGGAGGGCCAGCAGAAGCTCGGCCTGCGCGAGGGCTTCGACGTCGGTCTGGAGATGTCCGGCCGCCCCGAGGCGATGCAGTCGATGATCGCCAACATGACGCACGGCGGCAAGATCGCCATGCTGGGCCTGCCCGCCGAGCAGTTCCCGGTCGACTGGGCCTCGATCGTCACCTCGATGATCACCATCAAGGGCATCTACGGCCGCGAGATGTTCGAGACCTGGTACGCGATGTCGGTGCTGCTGGAGGGCGGCCTGGACCTCAGCCCGGTGATCACCGGCCGGTACGCCGCCACCGACTTCGAGGCCGCGTTCGACGACGCCGCCAGTGGCAACTGCGGCAAGATCATCCTCGACTGGACCGCCTGAGCCACCCCGCCGACTTGTGAGGAGTCCGCAGTGTTCGACAACGTGCGCGCCGACATCGCCACCACCATCGACGAGATCCGCGAGGCGGGCCTGTTCAAGCCCGAGCGCGTCATCGGCACCCCGCAGAGCGCCGCGGTCACCGTCACCGGCGGCGGCCGCCCCGGCGAGGTGCTGAACTTCTGCGCCAACAACTACCTCGGCCTGGCCGACCACCCCGAGGTGCTGGCCGCGGCCAAGGACGCGCTGGACCGCTGGGGCTACGGCATGGCCTCGGTGCGCTTCATCTGCGGCACCCAGGACGTCCACAAGGAGCTCGAGGACCGCCTGTCGGCCTTCCTCGGCCAGGAGGACACCATCCTGTACTCCTCCTGCTTCGACGCCAACGGCGGCGTCTTCGAGACCCTGCTCGACGACCGCGACGCCGTCATCTCCGACGCGCTCAACCACGCCAGCATCATCGACGGCATCCGCCTCAGCAAGGCCCGCCGCCACCGCTACGCCAACCGCGACATGGCCGACCTGGAGAAGCAGCTCCAGGACAGCCAGGACGCCCGCCGCCGCCTGATCGTCACCGACGGCGTCTTCTCGATGGACGGCTACGTCGCCCCGCTGCAGGAGATCTGCGACCTCGCCGACCGCTACGACGCGATGGTCATGGTCGACGACTCGCACGCCGTCGGCTTCGTCGGCGCGGGCGGCCGCGGCACCCCCGAACTGCACGGCGTGATGGACCGCGTGGACATCATCACCGGCACCCTCGGCAAGGCGCTCGGCGGCGCCTCCGGCGGCTACGTGGCCGCCCGCAGGGAGATCGTCGCCCTGCTGCGCCAGCGCTCCCGCCCGTACCTGTTCTCCAACTCGCTCGCCCCGGTGATCGCGGCGGCCTCGCTGAAGGTGCTCGACCTGGTCGAGAACTCCAACGAGCTGCGCGAGCGGCTGGCGGCCAACACCGCGCTGTTCCGCTCGAAGATGACCGAGGCCGGCTTCGAGATCCTTCCGGGCGACCACCCGATCGCCCCGGTGATGATCGGCGACGCGGCCCGCGCCGGCCGGCTCGCCGAACTGCTCCTGGAGCGCGGGGTGTACGTGATCGGGTTCTCCTACCCGGTCGTCCCGCACGGCCAGGCCCGGATCCGGGTGCAGCTGTCCGCCGCGCACTCCACCGAGGACGTCGAGCGCGCCGTCGCCGCCTTCGTGGACGCGCGCGCCGCACTGGGCGAGTAACGCCCCACCGGGCCCGGCAGGGGCCCGCACGGACGCCCGCGGGCCGGTCCGCTCGGAACCGGACCGGCCCGCGGGCCCACCACCACGAACCACCTGCCCCACCCTCCCGCCGCGGGGGCGGGACGCCGGCCCGGCCGACGTCCCGCCCCCGTCGCGGTTCCCCGGGAGCCGTTCCCCGGGGCCGTCCTTCCGGCGCGGTCCGCGCGGAGGGCGCCGCCGCGGGGCGGGGCCGGTCAGTCGTCCTCGTCCTGGCCCTGGTCGTCGCCGTCGCCGTGCTGCCCGGCGGTGCGGGCGAAGACCTGGTAGCCGGTGCTCACCGGGCCGCCCGCGCCGGCGGTCAGGTTCCCGCTGGTCGAGCCGAAGACCACGGTGTCCCCGTCGGCGTCCACGAAGGGGTCGACCGAGGAGCCGTTGCCCAGGGAGCCGTCCGGGGCGGTGGAGACCCGCTCGGTGCGGCCGGTGCGCAGGTCGTGGCGGTACACGTCCCACCCCGCGTGCTGCGGGCCGGCCACCAGGTTGTCGGCGGCGGAGGAGAAGTACACCCAGCGGTTGTCGGCGGTGATCCGGCCGTGGTCGGAGGTGCCGACCGAGCTGGTGCCGGGCAGCCCGCCGCTGACCTTCGTCACGGTGCCCGTCCTGAGGTCCCGGACGTACAGCACGAGGTGGTACCGGTGGCCGTTGGTCGACCCGCCGGGCTCGGGGAGGGCGTAGACCGCGCGCCGCCCGTCCGGGCTGATCGTCGCGTCGAAGCTCGCGAAGCCGAGCTTGCCGTCCTGGTCGAGGCTGGCGGCGGAGATCCGGCCGGAGGCCACGTCGTAGGTGTAGTAGGCGCCGGTCGTCGGCCGGGCGAGGTTCGGCCGCGCCACGCCCTCGCGGGCGCCGCGGGGCAGGGCGGGGGCGGTGCCCGGGGCCGGCTCGACGTCGGCGGCGCCGCCGGCCGCGGCGCTCGCGGCGGCCGGGGCGGCGAGGGCCGGGGTCTGCCCGGCCGGCAGCAGGTTGCCAGCGAACGAGGTGAAGCCGACGGTGCGGCCGTCCGCGCTGATCGTCGGGTTGAGGGACATGCCGTCGCCCGGCTTGCCGTCCGTGCCGAGGGTGACCAGGCGGGTCCGCCCCGTCCAGCGGTCGGTGACGTAGACGTTGTAGTCCCAGGTGTACGGCCGGGCGAGCGAGGGGTCGCCGCCCCCGGGCTCGGGCACGAGGTCGGTCCGGCTGGACACGAAGGCCACGTAGCGGCCGTTCGCGCTGATCGACGGCGCGTACGAGGCGTGGAACCTGTCGCCGTCGGTGCTGGTGAGCCCGCCGCTGACCAGCTCGGTGCGGCCGGTCCTGCGGTCGCGGACGTACACCTCGGAGCGGCCCTGCAGCTGCATGCCGGGCAGGACGTTCTGGGCGTCGCTCGCGAAGGCGACGTAGCGGCCGTCGGCGTTGATCGCGACGTAGTCGGTGAAGCCGTCCAGCGCCGAGCCGTCGTCGGCCAGGTTGACCCGCTCGGTGCGGCCGGTGCGAAGGTCCCGGACGTAGGCGTCCCGCCCGCTCTTGGCCGGCTGGGACACCAGGTTCTTGGCCCAGGAGGTGAACAGGGCGTAGTGGCCGTCGGCGCTGACGCCCTGGCCCCACGACTGGTCGTCGGGCGCGGTGCCGTTCACGCCGACACTGACCTGGACGGTGCCGCGCGGCGCCGGGGCGGCCTGGGCGGGGGCGGCGGTCGCGGCGAGCACGGCGACGGCCGCCAGGACGCTTCCGCCGCCGGCCAGCCACCGGTTGCGGGTGGTACGGGTGCTGCGTGCCATGTGGTCGGTCCTCCCCTTCGATCGCCCGGCCGGGCTCCCTCCCGGCGGCGGGCTCGGGGAGAGCCAATCGCCGGGAGGCGCGGGTGGTCAACGGCTATCGGTGATCCCGGCGGAAAATACGTCAACAAACGTATTCCGCCGGGGAGTCGGGCCGGGGACCGGGCCGGGGCGGGGCGGGGCGGGGCGGGGCGGGTCGGCCGGGCAATCAGAGGAGGCGCCGGAAGATGTCCGTGACGTTGTTGGTGTCGCCCGGGACGAGGTCGCCGTCGGTGGCGTCGAAGACCACGGTGTCGCCCAGCGCGTCCACGTACGGGGTGAACGACGAGGCGGTGCTCTGCGCGCCGTCCCGGGTGAGGCTCACCCGCTCGGTGCGGCCGGTCCACAGGTCGCGGCGGAAGACGTCCGACTGCTGGTTGGTGTCGTCGGGCACGAGCGTCTCGACGTCGGAGGTGAAGTACACCCAGCGGCTGTCCAGGGTCATGACGCCCTCGTAGGAGGACAGGTCGGTGCTGGTGCCGGGCAGCGGGGTGCTGACCTGGGTGACCTTGCCGGTCGCCAGCTCGCGGGCGTAGACGACCAGGTGGATCCCGTGCGAGCCGGGCCGCCCGCCTGGCTGCGGGACGCTGTAGACCGCGAAGCGGCCGTCGGGGCTGATCCGGCCGTCCTGGCCGGTGGCCCGGAACGCCCCGGTCTCGTCGTAGCTGGCGCCGCTGATCCTTCCGGTGCCGGCGTTCCAGACGTAGAACGGGTAGAACCGGGGCACCGCCAGCCGGGGTCCGGCGCCCGGGGCGGGGTCGGCCGGAGCAGGGTCGGCGGGGGTCTCCTCGGGCGGGCGCAGGTTGCTCGCCCGCGAGGTGAAGCCGACGGTGCGGCCGTCCGCGCTCAGGGTCGGTTCGAAGGAGTTCTGGTCGGCCGGCGAGCCGTCGGCGCCCACCGTGACCAGCCGGGTGGTGCCGGTCCAGCGGTCGGTGACGTACACGTTCTGCCGGCCGCGCCGGACGTTCCCCCCGAGGTCGGTGCGGTCGGAGGCGAAGGCGACGTAGCGGCCGTCCCAGCTCAGGCTCGGGTTGACGGCCATCCGGATGCTCTGGTCGTCGGTCGTCGCGCCGGTACCGGCGGAGACCAGCTCGGTGCGCCCGGTCCACAGGTCGCGGACGAAGACGTCGTAGGCGTGCTTCTGCTGCCCGGGCAGCACGTTGGTGGCGGCGGTGCTGAACGCGACGTAGTGGCCGTCGGCGCTGATCGTGGCGTCGTAGACGTCAGCGTTCAGCCGGGACCCGTCGCCGGCCAGGCCGACCTCGGCGACGTGGCCGTTGCGGAGGTCCTTGACGTAGAGGCCCTCGCTGCCGTCGGCGTGGCTGGGGGCGAGGCCGGTCGCCGTGGAGCGGAACAGCACCGTGCGGCCGTCCGCGGTCACCCCGAGCGGGTACGAGTCGCCGTTCAGCTGCTCGCCCTTCGGGCCCTCGCTCACCCGGGCGGTGTCGCCCTTGGGCGGGCGGGCCTGGGCCGCGGGCAGCGCGGCGCCGGCCGCGACGGCGGCCGTGACCAGGACGCAGGCGGTGCGCGCCAGCCGGCGGCGGGAACGTGCGGTGGTCATGGATCATCCTCCCCTGATGACGGCGCCGGGCCGCCGGATCCCCCGGGCCCGGCTCGGGAACGAGCCAATCGCCGCCCGGCCGGAGCGGTCAACCGGGCGAAGGGATCTCGTCCGGAAATACGCCAGGGGTCGTACCGCCGGTGGCGTCCGGGCACCACCCGGGCCGCCGCCCGCGCCCGCACCCGCCCGGACGGCCCCCGCACGCTGGCAGAATTGGCCTGTGATCGACGCAAGACGGCTGCGGACCCTGCGGGCCGTGGCGGACCACCGCACCGTGACCGCCGCGGCGGCCGCCCTCTACCTGACCCCGTCCGCGGTCTCCCAGCAGCTGGCCGCCCTGGAACAGGAGACCGGCCACCACCTGCTCGCCCGCGAGGGCCGAGGGGTGCGGCTGACCGCTGCCGGGGAGATCCTGCTCGGCCACGCCGACGTGGTGCTCGCCCAGCTGGAGCGCGCCGAGGCCGACCTCGCCGCCTACAGCGCGGGCGTCTCCGGAGAGGTCACCGTGGCCTCCTTCGCCACCGGCATCGCGCTCGTCCTCGCCCCGGCGATCGGCCTGCTGGCCGGGCGGGCGCCCGGCGTCCGGCTCAAGGTGCTGGACGCGGAGGGCGACGCCAGCCTGCCGATGGTCCTGGACGGCCGGGCCGACCTCGCCGTGGCCGTCGAGTACCGGGGCGCCCCGCGGGCCGACGACGCCCGACTCACCCGCGTCCCGCTGTACGCCGAGCCGTTCGAGGCGGTGCTGCCGCTCGGCCACCCGCTGGCGGCCGAGGAGGGCGCGCTCGCCGTCGCCGCCCTCGCCGACGAACCGTGGATCGGGCCCTACCCGGGCAACCCGTGCCACGACGTGGTGCTGCTGGCCTGCGAGCACGCCGGGTTCCAGCCGCGCCTGGTGCACTCCTCCGACGACTTCCGGGCCGTGGTCGCCCTCGCCTCGGCCGGTGCCGGGGTCGCCCTGGTGCCGAGCTCGGCGCTGCGAGGCGTCGAGCTCGGGCAGGTCGCCGTCCGGCGGGTGGACAGCGAGCTCGCCACCCGCCGGGTGTTCGCGGCCGTCCGGGCCGGGGCCGACGGGCACCCGCTGATCCGGCCGGTGCTGGACGCGCTCGCCGAGGCCGCGGTGGCGGAGGCCTGACGGCGCCCCGCCCGGGGCGGGGCGAGGGGCGGCGCCGCCTGGCGGGCGGTCAACTCCGGCGCAGGTCCAGCATGGCGAACACCTTGTCGTAGCGGCGTTCGCCGACGGCGACGTAGTCCGGCAGCCGCCCGTACTCGGTGAAGCCGAGGGAGGCGTAGAGGCGCAGGGCGTCGGCGTTGTCGCCGCGGGCGTCCAGGGTGAGCACCTCGATGCCGGCCACCCGTGCGTCCGCGATCAGCGCCGCGGTGAGCGCCCGCCCGATGCCGCGCCCCTGGGCGGCGGAGGAGACCGCGAGCTTCTCCAGGTCCGCGTGCGGGCGGTGGGTCGGGCGCCGGTGGCGCAGCCAGTAGCCGAATCCGGCCGGCCGCCCGCCCAGGTAGGCCGCCCGCAGGGCGCCGTCCCCGGCCCGGGAGCGGGTCAGCACCTCCTCGACCAGGTCCGCGACCTCCGCCGCCGACGGCGGCTCCAGCCACCCCAGCGCGGCGCCCGCCGCCACCAGCTCCGCCAGGATCCGGTGCGCTCCGGCCGCGAACTCGCCGTCCGCCCCGGCCCGTTCGGCCACCTCCGCGGTGTCGAGGATGACGAGGTCCGCCGAGGTCGCCGCAGGCGTCGTGTTCCGGGTCATGCCCGGCAGCCTAACGGCGCGGGCCCCGCCCGCCGGCCGGGTCCGCGCGTGGGCGGTGTGCCGGGGCGTGGCGTGCCGCGTGGCTGGGGGCGGAGTGGATCCCGGAGTTCTAAATTCCGGTCGGCCGGTTTTCCGTGGCACTCTGTCCGAATCGATTCGGTGCGTCGTGAAACGCCTGGTCGGGGATTTGGTCAACAATTCGTTGAGCCGCCCGCCGGCCATCTCAAATTCAGCTGTGATGCCCGTCACTCTACGCGAGTCGCGACAGTTTGCATGTACGGATCAGTCGGCATGTACGGTGCAAACCGGACAAAGCTCACCTTGATCAACCGTCATCACATGCGGAAGGATGCGTTCAGGCGTTGCGCCGGTATTCCAACAGGAAACACATTCTGCGACCCATCACGGGACCACCGTCCACGGATGTCGCGGCGGCCGATTTTGGGGAGGAATTAGCCGCATGGCTTCGCATGGGCCTAGTGAAACGATCAGGGTCGGGGCGCCGCACGACGTCGTCTTCGACCAGGTCTTCGTCGACCTCTCTCCGATGCTCGGGCAGGCCCTCTCGCTGAAGTGCGAGGGCTTCAACTTCGCCGGATCCGTCAAGGTCAAGGCCGCCGCCGGAATGGTGCGGGCGGCCGAGGAGGCGGGGCGCCTCCACCCGGGGTCGACGATCATCGAGTCGTCGTCGGGGAGCCTCGGGATCGCCCTGGCGTCGATCGCCGCGCACAGCGGCTACCGGTTCGTGTGCGTCACGGACGTGCGCTGCAACGAGCGGAACATCCTCCTCATGGAGTCCCTGGGCGCCGAGGTGGTGGTCATCTCGGAGCCCGACGAGAACGGCGGGTTCCTCGGGAGCCGGATCCGCCACGTCAAGGAGGCGTGCGCGGCCGACCCGTCGCTGCTCTGGCTGAACCAGTACGCCAACGAGGGCAACTGGCGGGCCCACTACCAGGCCACCGCGCCGTCGATCGTCCGGAGCTTCCCCGATCTCGAATTCCTCTTCGTCGGCGCCGGGACGACCGGCACGCTGACCGGCTGCGGGCGATTCCTGAAGGAGATCGGCCACCCGGCCAAGGTGGTGGCCGTGGACGCCGTCGGATCCATCACCTTCGGCGGCCCGTCCGGCCGGCGGCTCATTCCCGGGCTCGGGTCCAGCCACCGCCCGGACATCGTCGACGAAAGCGTGGTCGACGAGGTCGTGCTGGTCGAGGAAATCGACACCATTCGTACGTGCAGATATCTCGCCGGGCGTGGATTCCTTTTCGGCGGATCGACCGGCACGGTGGTTTCCGGGGCTTTCCGGAGATTGCGCGAGGAGCGCCCCGGGGCCTGTGCCGTGGCGATTTCCCCGGATTTCGGGGAGCGTTATCTCGACACCGTCTACAGTGACCACTGGGTCCGGGAGCACTTCGGCGACATCGGCCGGTTCGACCCGTTCGAGGAGCCGATCACCCCGGCCGTCGAGCTCGCCCGCGGATAAGAAGCTGATCAGGAAGCGACCATGTCCCACACCCAGCCCACCACCGCCCGGCTCGACGACCTCTTCGCGGCCCAGGCCCGGCGCACGCCGGACGCCCTCGCCCTGGTGCACGGGGACGAGCGCCTGACCTACCGTCAGCTGCACGAGCGCGCCGCCGCCGTCGCCGAGCGGCTCACCGCGCTCGGCGCGCGCGACGAAACGCTCGTCACGCTGGCGTTCCACCGCTCCGCCGAGGCCGTCGTCGCCATCCTCGGTACGGTGCTCGCCGGCGCCGCCTACCTGCCGGTCAGCCCCGCCTACCCGGCCGAACGCATCGCCGGCATCCTGGACGACTCGCGCTCGCCGCTGGTGCTGTGCGGAAGCGGACTGAAGGACGCCGTCGCCGACGCCGTGCCGGCCGGCGTCGAGCTGCTCGAACTCGGTGCCCTGCTCGCCGCGGAGCCGCACCTGCCGCCGCGCCCGGCCCTGGCCGCGGGGCCGGCCGACGAGGCCCCCGCCTCGCCGCTGGCGTACGTGATGTACACCTCCGGCAGCACCGGCCGCCCCAAGGGCGTGATGGTCGAGCACGCGGGCGTGGTCCGACTCGTCCGGGACGCCGACTACTTCGACTTCTCGGCCGACGAGCGCTTCCTGCAGACCGGCGCCCTGGAGTTCGACGCCGCGACCTTCGAGATCTGGGGGGCGCTGCTCAACGGCGCCACCCTGCACCTCGTCGACCAGGAGACGCTGCTCACCCCGGCCCTGCTGAAGCGGGCGCTGCACACCGCCGACGTCACCGTGCTCTGGCTGACCTCGCCGCTGTTCAACCAGCTGGCCGACGAGGACGTCAGCCTCTTCGCGGGGCTGCGCACCCTCATCGTCGGTGGGGACGTGCTGTCCTGCCGGCACGTCAACACCGTCCGCGAGGCCTGCCCCGGCCTGCGGGTGCTCAACGGCTACGGCCCGACCGAGAACACCACCTTCACCACGATCTTCCCGATCGAGCGGCGCCACGAGTCCGCCGTCCCGATCGGCCGGCCGATCCGCGGCACCTCCGTCGCGGTGCTCGACGCCGAGCAGCGGCCCGTCCCGGTCGGCGGGATCGGCGAGCTGTACACCAGCGGGGCGGGCCTGGCCCGCGGCTACCTGAACAACCCGGCCCTGACGGCCGAGAAGTTCGTCCTGGTCGACGGCGTGCGCCACTACCGGACGGGCGACCTGGTCAGCAGCGACGCGGACGGGCTGCTCGCCTTCCACGGCCGGGCCGACAACCAGGTGAAGATCCGCGGTCACCGGATCGAGCTCGGCGAGATCGACAACGCCCTGCTGGAGATCCCCGGCACGGTCGACAGCCACACCCACGCGCGCGGCGGGCCCGGCGGCGTCAAGCAGCTGGTCACCCACGCGGTGCTCGGAGCGGGCCTGACCGTCGAGGACGTCCTGGCGGAGCTCCGGCGCCGGCTGCCCGCCTACATGTGCCCCGACGTGCTGGTCCCGGTGGACCGGCTGCCGCTGAACGCCAACGGCAAGGTGGACCGGGCCCGGCTGCCCGAGCCCGCCCCGCGCCGCGGCGCCGGCGGGGCGCCGGCCACCCCGGCGGAGCTGCGGCTGGCCGCCCTGTGGGCCGACGTCCTGCACGTGGACGCCGAGGGCCTGGGGCTGGACGACGACTTCTTCCTGCTCGGCGGCAGCTCCATCACCGCCGGGGTGCTGATCGGCCGGCTCGCCCGCGACGCCGGCGCCGCCCTCGGGTTCGGCGAGCTCTTCGCGGCGCGCACCCTCGGCGCGATGGCCAAGGCCGTCGAGACCGCGCCGACCGCCCCGCTGGCACCCGTCCCGGAGCCCACCGGCAGCGGTGTCCTGCACCCGCAGCAGCGGGCGCTGTTCGCGCTCTGGCAGATGGACCCGAACAGCCTGGTCTACAACATCCCGGTGCGTCTGGAGGTGAGCGGCCCCCTCGACCCGGAGCGGCTGCGCGCGGCCCTCGCGGCGATGACCGCCCGGCACGACGCGCTGCGGACGCGCTTCGTCACCGCGGACGGCGAGGTGCGCCGGGTGGTCGACCGGGTGGCGTCCGTCGAGCTGCGGGTGCTGGAGGCCGACGACGGACCGCGGGACGGGCGCCCGCTCGCCCTCGCCCCGTTCGACCTGGCGGCGGCGCCGCTGATGCGCGCCGTGCTGGTCCGCCGGGGGCCCGGCGGGGACGTCCTGCACCTGGACTTCCACCACATCGTCTTCGACGGCATCTCGCTGCGCGTCTTCGTCGACGAGCTGTTCGAGTACTACGCGGGTCAGGAGCCCCGGACGGCGCCGGTCGGCTACGCGGCCGCCGCCGAGTGGGCGGACGGCCGGCTGACGGGTGCGGAGCAGGAGCGCTCCGAGCGGTACTGGCTGGCGAAGTTCGCCGAGCCCGCGCCCGCCCTCGCCCTGCCCACCGACCGGCCGCGGCCGGCCCTGCGGGGCACGGCCGGCGACGTCGCGGTCCGCGAGCTGTCCCCGGCGGACGCCGAGCTGGTCCGGGTGATCGCGGACCGGGAGGGCTCGACCCCCTTCGTGGTGCTGCTGACCGCCTGGACGGCGACGCTGGCCCGGCTCTGCGGCCAGTCGGACGTCACCGTCGGCAGCCCGATGGGCGGCCGCCCGCACCCCGACCTCGAGGCCGTGGTGGGGATGTTCGTCAACACCGTGGTGCTGCGGGCCCGGCTGCGGCCGGAGGCGGACCTCGGGGAGCTGCTGGTGGCGCTCGGCGCGGAGCACCGCGACGCCCTCGACCACCAGGAGTACCCGTTCGCCTCGCTGGTCCAGCGGCTCGACGTGCCCCGGGACCTGAGCCGCAACGCGCTGTTCGACGCCTTCTTCGCCCTGCAGGACATCGACTTCCACAGCTTCCGCAAGGACGGCCGGCGGATCACCCTGACGCTCCCGCACGCGGGCACCTGCCGGTTCGACCTCAACCTGCAGGCCTTCCGGAAGCCGTCCGGGTACGCGCTGGAGCTGGAGTACTCGACCGCGCTGTTCGAGCGGGCCTCCGCGGACTTCCTGCTGGACCGCGTCGTCGAGACCCTGCACGAGCTGGACCGCGCTCCGGGGGGCAGGGTCCTGCCGGAGCCCGAGGACGAGCCCGGCGGGCCCGTCGAGGCCGCCGACTTCTCCTTCTGACCTGGGACGGGACCGATGACCACACTGACGATCATCCTGTGCGGGGCGGTGACCTTCGCGGTCCGCTACGCGCTGTTCGGGCCGATCGGGCCGGAGCACCTGCCCGCGCGGATCCGCAGCACCCTGCCGTACGTCATGCCCGCGGTGCTGATGGCGATCATCGTGCCCTCGGTGCTGCTGCCCGGTGACGGCGGCGGCGACCTGCGGACCCTCGCGCCGTACGTGGGCGGGGCCGTGTGCGGCTTCGCGATGGGTGCCGTCAAGCGGGACGCCTTCTTCCTCGTGTTCCTGGTCGCCATGGCCGGATACGTGCTCACCAAGTTCGCGCTCTGAGCGCCGCCCGCCCCTGCCCAGGAAAGAGGTTGGATTGATGTTGCCCCGACACAGCCGTGGCGCGGAGGCCGCGCAGGGTGTCCTGTCGGTCGTCCCGGTCGTGCTCGGCGCGGTGCCGTTCGGGCTGCTGTTCGGCGCGCTCGCCCAGGAGCGCGGCCTCGGGCTCGGCAAGGCCATGCTGATGAGTCTGCTGATCAACGCGGGCTCCGCCCAGATCGTCAGCCTCGGCATGATCACCGCCGGGGCGGCCTGGCCGCTGACCGTGGTGACCGTGCTGCTCATCAACCTGCGGCACGTCTTCTACTCGGCCGCGCTGGCGCCGTACGTCCGGCCGATGGGCTTCTGGTGGCGGTTCGGGATCGCCTGGGGGATGACCGACGCCGTGTACGCGCTGGCCGCCAAGCGCTTCGGCGAGCCGGCGCCCGAGGAGGACAACCGGCGCTGGTACGTCCTGAGCGGTTCGGCCGTGATCTACGCCGCCTGGGCGCTCAGCACGCTCTGCGGCTGGGTCTTCGGGGCCAGCCTGTCGGGGCTGGGCGAGTGGGGGCTCGACTTCGCCGTCTACGCCACCTACATCGGACTGGTCGTCTCCACCTTCACCTCGCGGCGCGCCCTGGCCGTCGGCCTGGTCGCCGGCGTGGGGGCCCTGCTGCTGCACCACCTGCCCTACCAGAGCGGCCTGTTCGTGGGCACGCTGGCGGGCACCGCGCTGGCCGCGTTCCTGGAGAGCCGCGAACGCGTGGCCGCCACGCCCGTGCCGGCGGAGGGGGAGGCCGCCGCGGCGGTCCCGGAGCGGCGCGCCGCGCCCGACCCGGCCGAGGCCCCGGCCGACACCGCCTCCTAGGCAGGCCCACGCCTCCCAGGCAGGCCCACGGCGGCCGGGCCCACCCCGGCCGCCGTCCACACGCACACACCGGACCCGCCGGTCCGCCCAGGGGGCGGCCGCCGGCCGATCGGTCCGTCCACGATCCGACTCACACGCACCGGGGGTGGCCTCGCCATGTCTCAAACCGCTAGCGGAACCTCGACGATCAGCACGCTCCAGCTCCAGCAAGCCCTCAACGCCCATCCGGCGCAGGCGCAGTTCTGGGACACCCGCAAGCCCTACTGGGCCGAGCCCACGGTGGTCACCCGCGACCACGTCCGCCAGCAGGAGCCCGCCGCCCGGGTCAGCGCGGCGCTGGCCGCGGGGACCGCCCCGGCCGTCCGCCGGATCTCCAACGGCGACTCCTTCCTGACCACCGTCGTCGGCGCGACGGCGCTCGCCCTGCTGGCGGCGCGCGCCGCCGACCTGGCCGCCGTCACCCTCTTCGTCCCCGCGCCGCGCGGCACCGACCGGGCCGTCCCGGTCACCGTCGAGCTCACCGGGCAGGAGTCCGGCCGCGAGCTGCTGACCGCCGTCCGGGCCGCCTGCCTGGAGGTCTCGGCCCACCTGGACGTGCCGGTCCGCGCCCTGCTCGACCGGCTCGGCGTCCGGCCCGGCGACCTGATGCTCTCCGTGGACGGCGCGCTGAGCGCCGAGGACGCCCGGGCCGCCGGGTGCCCCCTCCTGTTCGACCTGCACCTCGCGGGCGACGACGACACCAGGATCGAACTGGAGTACGACGCCGGCCTGTTCACCGCCGCCACCGCAGAGCGGCTGACGACCACCCTCGCCCGGCTGCTGGACACCCTGGTCGCGGACCCGGCGGCGGCCCTCGCCCCGCTGCTCGGCCCCGACGACGAGGAGGCGGCCCTGCTCACCGGCGCCTTCAACGACACGGCGGCGCCCTTCCCGCAGGAGCGCCTGCTGCACGGCTTCCTGGAGGAGCGGGCCGCAGCCGAGCCGGACCGGGTCGCCGTCGTCGACGACGGCACCACCTACGGCGAGCTGAACGCCGCCGCGAACCGGCTGGCCCGCACCCTGCGCGAGGCCGGCGTCACCCCCGGCGAGCCGGTCGCCGTCTGCGTGCCCCGCTCCGCCGACCTGCTGGTGGCCATCTACGGCGTGCTCAAGGCCGGCGGCGCCTACCTGCCGATCGACCCGACCCTGCCGCGCAACCGGATCGAGTACCTGCTCGACCACAGCCGCGCCCGCCTGGTGGTGGCCACCGCCGGCACCGCCGCCGTCGCCGACGGCCACCGGGTGCTGCTGCTCGACGACCCGGCCGTCGCCGCCCAGCCCGCCGGCGACCTGGAGCCCGTCACCGGCCCCGACGACCTCGCGTACGTCATCTACACCTCCGGCTCCACCGGCCGCCCCAAGGGCGTGATGATCGAGCACCGGGCCATCGTCAACCGGCTCTGGTGGATGCAGAGCGCCTACCCGCTCGGCGCCGACGACGTGATCCTGCACAAGACGCCGTTCACCTTCGACGTGTCCGTCTGGGAGATCTTCTGGTGGTCGATCGCCGGCGCCGCCGTCGCCACCCTGCCGAACGGTGACGAGCGCGACCCGGAGCGGATCATCGCCCGGATCGAGCAGAGCCGCGCCACCACGCTGCACTTCGTGCCGTCGATGCTGCACGCCTTCCTCGGCTTCGTCGAGGCCACCGGCGAGCGCGAGCGGCTCGGCTCGATCCGCCGGGTCTTCGCCAGCGGCGAGGCCCTCGCCGTCGACCAGGTGCGGCTGTTCGGGGAGCTCCTCGGCGACGCCCGCGAGCTGGTCAACCTGTACGGCCCGACCGAGGCCGCCGTCGACGTCACCCACCAGCCGTGCACCGGGGTGGACGTCACCCGGTCGGTGCCGATCGGCCGGCCCATCAGCAACATCCGGCTCAGCGTGCGGACCCGCTCCGGCGCGCTCGCCCCGATCGGCACCCCGGGCGAGCTCTGCATCGCCGGCACCGGCCTGGCCCGCGGCTACCTGCACGCGCCGGAGCTGACCGCGGAGCGCTTCGTCACCGGCGAGGACGGCGAACGCCGCTACCGCACCGGCGACCTGGCGCGCTGGCTGCCGGACGGCACCGTCGAGTACCTGGGCCGACTGGACACCCAGGTCAAGATCCGCGGCTACCGGATCGAGCTCGGCGAGATCGAGCACGTCGCGCAGCAGGTCGCCGGCGTGCGCCAGTGCGCCGTCGTGGCCCGGCCCGGCGAGTCCGGCGACAGCATGCTGGTCGCCTACCTGGTCGCCGGCGAGGGCTACCGGGAGACCGCCCTGCGCGCGGCCCTGGAGGGCGAACTGCCCTCCTACATGGTCCCGCAGCACTACGTCGAGGTCCCCGCCATCCCGACCAACCACAACGGCAAGCGCGACGTGTCGGGCCTGCCGCTGCCGCTCCAGGAGGCCCCGGCGGCCACCGCCGCCCACCGGGCCCCGAGCGGCCCCGTCGAGGAGCAGCTGGCCGCGATCTGGGCCGCGGTGCTCGGCGTCGAGCCGATCGGCGCGGACGACAACTTCTTCTCGCTCGGCGGCGACTCGATCAAGTTCATCACCGTGCTGGCCCGCGCCCGCGCCGCCGGCCTCGACTTCAGCTTCCAGGAGCTGTTCGGCCACCCGACCATCGCCGGGCTCGCCGGGTACCTCGCCGAACGCGAGCAGGGCCCGGCCGCACCGGCGGCCGAGGTCTCCACCGAGCCGTTCGCCCTGATCGGCGAGGAGGACCGGGCGCAGCTGCCGACCGGCCTCGTCGACGCCTACCCGATGTCCCAGCTGCAGATCGGCCTCATCTACGAGGCCCTGCGCGGCGGCACCGAGGGCATGTACCACGACATCCTCAGCTACCGCATCCACGGCACCGTCGACCCGGAACTGTTCGAGCGGGCGGTCGACTCGGTCGTGCGCCGGCACGCCCTGCTGCGCACCTCCTTCCACCTCAAGGGCTTCAGCGAGCCGCTCCAGCTGGTGCACGGGAGCGCGCCCTCCCCGCTGCGGGTGTTCGACCTGCGCGGCCGGTCGCCGCAGGAGCAGGAGGAGGACCTGCGCCAGTTCGCCGAGCTGGAGCTGCGCGGCGGCTTCCGGTACGGCAGCACCGACCTCGTCCGGGTCTACCTGCACCTGCTCGCCGACGACGAGTACCAGTACTCGCTGAGCTACCACGACGCGGCCCTGGACGGCTGGAGCGTCAACACGATCCACCGCGACGTGTTCTCCGCCTACTTCTCCGTCCTGGACGGCGAGGAACCGCACGGCGGCGCCGGGCTCGCCATGTCCCACCGGCAGTACGTGGAGCTGGAGCGCGCCGCCGTCGCCTCCGCCTCGCAGCGCGCCTTCTGGCTCGACGTCATGGACGGCGCGGAGAGCACCCGGGTCGTCCCCGACACCGACCCCGACCCGGAGTTCGCCGGCGTCGGCATCCACGACGTGCTCTTCCCCGCCGGCCTGTCGGCGGGCATCCTCGCGACCGCCCGCAAGCTCCAGGTGCCGGTCAAGGCCGTCCTGCTGGCCGCCCACGTCGCCGTGCTCGGCTTCGTCGCCGACACCACGGACGTCGTCACCGGCTACGAGCACTCCGGCCGCCCGGAGGTCGAGGGCGGCCAGGACATCGCCGGGCTCTTCCTCAACTCCCTGCCGTTCCGGGTCCGCGACCTGGGCCGCAGCTGGGAGGACACGGTCCGCGCGGTGTACGCCGCGGAGGCGCAGCTGCTGCCGCACCGGCGCTTCCCGATGGCGGAGATCAAGCGGGCCGTCGGCAGCCGGGACACCCTGTTCGAGACGGTCTTCAACTTCACCCACTTCCACGTGCTGAAGAGCCTGGCCGAGCGGGACGGCTTCGAGCTGGTCCGTTCGATCGTCAACGTGCAGAGCGAGTTCCCGCTGCGGGCCGAGTTCTCGCAGGACGCCGTCAGCGACGAGGTGATGCTCAGCCTGCACTTCCACCGCAACGTCTACTCCGAGGCGCAGACCGAGCGGGTCGGCGGCTACTACCTGCGGGCCCTGCAGGCGCTGGCCGAGGACCC
Source organism: Kitasatospora sp. NPDC101176 (assembly GCF_044768035.1). Classification (NCBI taxonomy): domain Bacteria; kingdom Bacillati; phylum Actinomycetota; class Actinomycetes; order Kitasatosporales; family Streptomycetaceae; genus Kitasatospora; species Kitasatospora sp. NPDC101176. The sequence continues at coordinate 151,951 of NZ_JBIWPA010000007.1, read as the reverse complement.
GTCGGCCGACCGGTCCGCGGGCACGCTGATCGGCGAGCGGGAGCGGGCCGCGCTCCAGGCGATGTCCGCCGGCCCCGCGCACCCGCTGCCGGAGGGCACCTTCCTGGACCTCCTCGCCGAGCAGGTGCGCCGCACGCCAGAGGCCGTCGCGCTGGTCCACGGCGACGAGCGGCTCTCCTACGCGGCCCTCGACCGGGCCTCCGACCGCTACGCGGCGCAGCTGCTGGCGGCCGGCGTCACCCCCGGCGACGTGGTCACCACCGTGCTGCCGCGCGGCGTCCGCTGGGCGCTCACCATGCTCGCCCTGCTGAAGATCGGCGCCGTCTACCTGCCGCAGGACCGGGCCTTCCCGGTGGACCGGATCGCCTCCGTGCTGCGCCGCAGCGACTGCCGCCACCTGGTGGCCGAGGCGGCGGACGCGGAGCCGGTCGGCGGCGCGCTGCGCGAGCGGGTCCCCGGACTGTCCGTCCTGGTCCTCGACGACCCGGGCGCGGCCGACGCCGCGCAGGTCGAGCCGCCCGCGCGCCCCGCGCCGGCGGACACCGCGTACATCATCTTCACCTCCGGGTCCACCGGCGAGCCGAAGGGCGCCACCGTGCGCCACTCGGGGATGCTCAACCACCTGCTCTCCAAGGTCGTCGACCTGAAGCTGACCGACGCCGACGCCGTCGCCCAGATCAGCACCCAGTGCTTCGACATCTCGGTCTGGCAGCTGCTGGTGGCCTGGCTGGCCGGCGGACGGACCGTCATCTACGACCACGACACCGTGGTGGACCTGCCGGCGTTCCTCACCGCGCTGGTCGACGACGGCATCACCATCCTGGAGACGGTGCCCTCCTACACCGACGCGCTGCTCACCGAGGTCGAGCAGCGGCCGCGCCCGCTGCCCGAGCTGCGCTACAACATCATCAACGGCGAGGCGCTGCCGCCGGCGCTGACCCGGCGCTGGTTCGCGACCTACGACATCCCGGCGGTCAACGCCTACGGGCCCACCGAGTGCTCCGACGACGTCACGCACTTCTTCATGACGGAGGGCCAGGACGTCAGCCGGGTGTCGATCGGCCGCCCGATCATCAACACCAGCCTCCACGTGGTCGGTTCCGACGGGCGGCCGCGCCCGATCGGCAGCTACGGCGAGATCTGCGTGACCGGCGCCGGCGTGGGCCTCGGCTACATCAACGACGCCGAGCGGACCGCAGCCGCCTTCGCGCCGAACACCCTCGACGACCGCTCCGAACTGCTCTACCGCACCGGCGACATCGGCCGCTGGCTGCCCGACGGCCTGCTCGACTGCGCCGGCCGCCGGGACGGCCAGGTCAAGATCCGCGGCTACCGGATCGAGCTGTCGGAGGTGGACGGTGCGCTGGACCGGCTGCCCGGGGTGGAGACCGCGGTGACGCTGGCGCGCGACGTGGCCGGCGAGAAGCGGCTGGTGACCTTCTACACCGGCGCCGCCGAGCCGGACCGCACCGAGTTCAAGCGCCGGCTCGCCGAGCTGATCCCGGACTACATGCACCCGGAGATCCTGGTCCGGCTGGAGGCCTTCCCGCTCAACTCCAACGGCAAGATCGACCGCAAGGTGCTGGCGGCCCGGCCGATCGGCCTGGACGCCGACACCCACCGGGAGCCGCCGGCCACCGCGGACGAGGAGTTCGTCCGTGACCTGTTCGCCTCGGTGCTCGGGGTGCCGCCGGTCGAGGTCGGCGTCACCGACAACTTCTTCGAGATCGGCGGGCACTCGATCGCCGCGATGAAGGTCGCGGCGACCTCGCAGGGCCGGATCGCCCTGCGCGACCTGCTGGTGCGGCCCACGGCCCGGCTGATCGCCGCGGCCTTCGGCGAGCGCGACGGCGCCCGCCGCGACCTGCTGGTCGACCTCACCGCCTCCTCCGGCGCACGGCTGGAGACGGCCGAGGCCGTCCTGGTCTGCATCCCCTTCGCGGGCGGCGGCGCGGTCAGTTACGTCCCGCTGGCCCGGCAGCTCGCCGACGCCGGCGCGACCGTCCGGGTCCTGGGGGCCGAGCTCCCGGGCCGCACCCTGGCCGACGACCGCCCGATGGTCGCGGTGGACGTGCTCGCCGAGCAGCTCGCCGACGAGGTGGTGCGGGAGGCCGGCGACCGTCCGGTGCTGGTGCTCGGCCACTGCGCCGGCTCCTCGCTGGGCCTGCACCTGGTCCGCACGCTCGAGCGGCGGGGCCGGGACGTGCGCCGCCTGATGATCGTGGCCAAGCTGCTCCGGTCGGTGGACCCGGCCGACCACGCCGCCAACGAGGTGGTGCACATGAACGAGCAGCAGATCATGGACTGGATGGCCGACAACACCGGCCTGGAGGAGGTCCACGCGCTGTCCGCGGCCGAACGTGCCGACCTGGCACGGGCGTTCCGATACGACACGGTCGAGGCCACGCACGGCTTCCACCTCGCGCTCGGCGACACCGGGCGGGCCGCCCTGCAGTGCCCGGCCACCGTGGTGTTCGCCGAGGACGACCTGCTGATGGCGGACCACGCGACGGCCCTGGCCAACTGGGAGCTGTTCGTCCCGGCGAGCCGCACGGTCGTCAGCCCCGACGGCGGGCACTACCTCAACACCACCCGGCCGGAGCTGCTGGCCGGGGTCGTCCTCGACGACCTCGGCTCCCCCTCGCACTCCGGCTGATCCCCGCGGTGGGGGGCCCCCGGCCCCCCCGGGCCGCCCCCCCCCCCCCCCCCCCCCCCCCCCCCCCCCCCCCCCCCGGGCGGGCCCCCCCCCGCCCCCCCGCCCCCCCCCCCCCCGCCCCTCCCCGCCCCCGGCACCCCCGACCCACCGGAGCCAGCATGAGTGCCCCCCACGAACCCGAGCCCGGCCCGGCCGCCGCCCGACTGACCGGCAGAATCCGGAGCACGCCCAGCGCACTCCTCCACGAGGAGGTCCTGGAACCGCAGTTCACCTACGAGGCGGAGCACCTGCTGCCCTGGTACGCGGCGGTGGAGAAGGTCCTCGCGCTGGAGTACCGCCGCATGGGCCTGGTCTCGCCCGCCGAGGCCGCCGAGATCGGCCGCGTCCTGCACGGGCTGACCCGCGACGGGATCGCGGCCGACCCGGCCGGCAACATGTCGGACCTCGCCTTCGCCCTCGAACAGCACGTCGAGCGCGGCCTCGGCCACCCCGTCACCGCCTGGCACGTCGACCGCAGCCGCAACGACCTCCAGGCCACCGCCCAACTGCTGTTCGGCCGCGGGCTGCTCCTCGACGCCGCCGCCGCCCTGCTGGACTTCGGCCTGGCCGTCCACCGGCTGGCCGAGCGCGGCGCCGACCTGCCGATGGTCGGCCAGACCCACCTCCAGGCCGCCCAGACCATGACCCCGGGGTTCTACTTCGCGGCCGTCTCCGAGCAGGTCCAGCACACCCTGCGGAGGCTGCTGGCGACCTACGACGGGATCAACCTCAGCCCGCTCGGCTCCGGCGCCATGACCGGTCAGGAACTGGACTGGGACCGTGTCCTGATGGCCGAGCTGCTCGGGTTCGCGGCCCCCGGCCGGCACGCGCTGGCCGGGGTGGCCTCCCGCGCCTGGGTGCTGGAACTGGCCTCCGAGGTCTCCCTGTTCGGCTCCGCGCTGAGCCGCTTCACCAGTGACCTGATGGACTGGGGCAGCGGCCCGTACGGCTTCATCGAGCTGCCCGACGAGCTGTCCGGCATCTCCTCGGCGATGCCGCAGAAGAAGAACTACCCGATCCTGGAACGCATCCGGGGCAAGTCGGCGCACCTGAGCGCCTACTACTTCGACATGCTGCTGGCCCAGCGGGCCACCCCGTTCAGCAACATGGTCGAGGTGTCGAAGGAGGCTGGCGCCAACCTGCGGCCGATGTTCGCGACCCTCGGCACCACGCTGCGGCTGTTCACCGTCGTGGTCGAGCGGATGGGCTTCGCCGAGGAGCGGATGCGCGAGGCGGCCGAGCGGGAGTTCCTCGGCGGCCTCACCCTCGCCAACGAGCTCACCCTGCGGGAGTCGGTGCCGTGGCGCCGGGCCCAGGTCATCGCCGGCCGGTACGTGCTGGCCGCGCACGCCGCCGGACTGCGCCCCCGGCAGACCTCCCCGGACCTGCTGAGCGCGGCGGCCGGCGAACAGGGCGTCACCCTGCGGGCTCCGGCGGAGCTGCTGGCCGCGGCCTTCGGCGGTGCCGGCGAGCTGTACCGCAAGACCACCGCCGGGTCGGCGAACCCCGAATCCGTCCGGGCCCTGCTCGCCGAGCAGGACACCGAGTACGAGCGGCTCGCCGGGGCCTGGACCGGGCACCGCGCGCGGGTCGACGCGGGGCTGGCCCGCATCGACGACCTGCTGGGCCTCTCCGCTCCGGGGAGCCCCGCGTGACCCGTGCCGACGCGGCCGCCGGTACCGCGACGGCGGCCGTCCTGCACGGCACGGGCAGCGCCCCGGGCACCTTCGGCGAACTGCTCCAGGGCGTCACGGCCGAGGACCGGCTCGACTTCCTGGTGACCCTGCCGATCGACGCCGGGGCGACCGCGACCTTCACCGCCGAACCCGGTGCCGGCACCGTCACCGTGCACCCGCCGCACAAGCACCGCGCCGCGCGGCTGGTGCGGCTGATGCTGGACGCGTACGGGTTCGCCGGCGGCGGGCGGCTGCGGCTGAGCGGCGGACTCCCGGAGGGCCGGGGCCTGGCCAGTTCCTCCGCCGACCTGGTCGCCACCGCCCGCGCGGTGGGGGAGGCCCTCGGGGTGCCGGTCGGCCCCGCCGTGATCGAGGACTTCCTGCGCCGGATCGAACCGACCGACGGAGTGATGTACGACGGGGTGGTCTCCTTCTACCACCGGCAGGTGCGGCTGCGGGAGCTCCTCGGACCGCTCTCCCCGATGGTGATCGTCGGGGTCGAGGAGGGCGGCGCGATCGACACCCTCGGGTTCAACCGGCGGCCCAAGCCCTTCACTCGCGCCCACCGGCTGGAGTACGACGAGCTGCTGGAACGCGTCTCGGAGGCCGTCCGCACCGACGACCTGCCCACCGTCGGACGGGTCGCCACCCGCAGTGCGCTGCTGAACGAGCACCTCCAGCCCAAGCGGCTGCTGCACCGGATGATCGGCCTCTCCGAGGAGTTCGACGCCCTCGGGGTGGCCGTCGCGCACAGCGGCACCGCCCTCGGGGTGCTGGTCGCCGAGTCCGACCCCGAGTGCGCGCGCAAGGTCGCCGAACTGCGGACGCGGGCGGCCGCGCTGGCCGGCCGCACCACGCTCTACCGCTCCTGGCGCGGTCCGGGCCGCTGAGGCCCCGCGGCCGCCGTGCGGCCCCACCGGCCACCCCGCTGCGGCGGCCCCCTCGCCGCCACCTCTCTCCGCCCACCCCTCTCCGAACCGGATGTGATCATGCGTTACGAGAGCGTCGTCGACGCCATCGGACACACCCCGCTGGTCAGACTCGCCCTGGACCCCGCCGCCCCGGTCGAGGTCTACGGGAAGCTGGAGCTGCAGAACCTCTACGGGATGAAGGACCGGGTCGCCCGGCAGGCCGTCCTGGAGGCCCGCCGCACCGGCGCGCTGGCCGAGGGGGCGCCCATCATCGAGAGCTCCTCCGGCACGATGGCCCTCGGCCTCGCCCTGGTCGGCGCGCACCTGGGCCACCCCGTGCACATCGTCACCGACCCGCGGATCGACCCGATCACCCTCGCCAAGCTCCGCGGCCTGGGGTGCCGGGTGCACGTCGTGGAGGCGATGAGCGGCGCGGGCTGGCAGAGCGCCCGGCTGGAACGGCTCGCCGAGCTGATCCGCGACCTCCCGGGCGCCTTCTGGCCGCGCCAGTACAGCAACCCGGACAATCCCGCCGCCTACCGCGCGCTCGCCGACGAACTGCTGGCCGACCTCGGCCACATCGACGTCCTGGTGGCCGCCGTCGGCAGCGGGGGATCGCTGTCCGGGACGGCCCGGATGCTCCGCCGCGCGCTCCCGGACCTGCGGGTCGTCGGCGTGGACTGCGTGGGTAGCGTGCTCTTCGACCAGCCGGACCGCCCGACCAGGCTCCAGGGCGGGCTGGGCAACAGCCTCGTCCCGGCGAACCTGGACCGCACCCTGATCGACGAGGTGCACTGGCTCAACGACCGCGAGGCCTTCCAGTCGACCCGTGAACTCGCCCTGGAGCAGGGGCTGTTCGCCGGGAACACGGCCGGCTCGGTGTACCGGGTGCTCAAGGACGTCGCCCGCCGCGCCGCCCCGGGCGCCCGGATCGTCGGCATCTTCCCCGACCGCGGGGACCGCTACGCGGACAACGTCTACGACGACGGGTACTGGGAGCGGCACGCACTCGGCACGATGCCCGCCGCGGACACCCCGGCCGAGGTCGCCGCCGGCACCGAGGTCGCCACCTGGTCCTACGCCGCGCAGCACGGCGCGGTCCGGCCCCCGCGCCGGCTGCTCTTCGTGGAGGCGAACACCTCGGGCACCGGCGTGCTCGCCCTCGACCTGACCCGCCGGCTCGGCCTGGAACCCGTCCTGCTGACGGACACCCCGGAGCGCTACGCCGGGGCCGAGGAGAGCGGCTGCGAGATCGTGGTGTGCGACACCTCGACCGAGCGCGCCCTGCGCGAGGTGATCGGCGAGCGGTTCGCCCGCCAGGAGCTCGCGGGGATCACCACCACCAGCGACTTCTACGTCCCCGTGGTCGCCCGGCTGGCCGACTGGCTGGGGCTGCCGGGCAACCCCGTCCAGGCGATGGCCGACACCCGGAACAAGGCCCGGGTGCGCGAGCTCCTGGACGCCGCCGGCGTGGACCAGCCGCGGTTCGCGGCCGTCCGGACGGTGGCGCAGGCCGACGCGGCGGTGGAGCGGATCGGGCTGCCCTGCGTGGTCAAGCCGGCCGACGACTCCGGCTCCAACGACGTCCTGCTCTGCCACACCCGGGAGCAGGTCCTGGCCCACGTCGAGCACGTGCTCTCCGTGGAGCTGAACGTGCGGGGCCTGCCCACCGCGCGCACCGCCCTGCTGGAGGAGTTCGTCGAGGGGCCCGAGTACAGCGTCGAGATGTTCGGCGAGGGCGGCCGGCAGGTCTGCGTCGGCATCACCGCCAAGACCGTCTCGGACGGGCCGTACTTCGTCGAGCGCCGGCACCTCTTCCCGGCCCCGCTCGCCGACGCGGACGCGGCGGCGCTGCGCGGGACGGTCGGCACCGCGCTGACCGCGCTGGGCGTCGAACTCGGCGCCACCCACACGGAGGTGCGGCTCTCCGCCCGCGGTCCGCTGATCGTCGAGGTCAACGCCCGGCTGGCCGGCGGCATGATCCCCGAACTGATCCGGCTCGCCACCGGCGTCGACCTGCTGGAGCAGCAGCTGCGCGCCGCCTGTGGCCGGCCCGTCGAACTCGCCGGCGAGCGGGAGGGCTTCGCCGGCATCCGGTTCCTGGCCGCGGACCGCGAGGGCGTCCTCACCGGGATCGGCGGCGTCGCGGAGGGCGAGCGGGTCCCCGGCGTCCGCCGGGTCGTGCTCACCGCCGCCCCCGGGCGGGCCGTCCGCCCCCCGCGCAACGCCTACGACCGGCTGGGCTACGTGATCGCCGAGGGCGCCACCCCGGAGGCCGTCGTGAAGAGCCTGGACGAGGCCGAGCGGGCCCTGACCGTCGAACTCGGCCCCGCATGACCGCGCCGACGGACCCCGACCACCACCGCCCGAGAGAGAGGAGGAGCGCCATGCCGCCGCAGTCCCCGTCCCCCCGCACCGTCTCGGCCTCCATGGAGCAGATCCGCCAGGACTACGCGGAGCGGTTCCCCGGCTGGACCCAGCAGCTCATCACCCTGTTCTCCGGCAAGGCCGCGGCCGGGCAGCGGCCGCCGTGGTGGGTCACCCCGCCGATCGTCAACTGGTTCCTGACGCTCCTCCAGCTGGCCCTCGCCGTCCTCGGCAGCGCGTACGCGGTGCGGCTGCTCGGCTGGGCCTCCCTCGCCGTGCTGCCGCTCACCTGGCTGACGACCGTCAACGCCGTGCGCAAGCTCCAGATCACCTGGAGCCACCACGCGGTGCACAAGGAGGTCTCGGGCAACCGGCACGTGGACAAGGTGGTCCAGGTGGTCTCCAGCGCCGTCGCGCTGACCTCCAACTACGAGGACATCTTCGAGGACCACGTCCGCAAGCACCACAGCCGCAAGGTCTTCACCACGCTCACCGACCCCGACGCCGGCTACCTCGTCTACCTGGGTTTCCGCCCCGGCACCCCGGTCGAGGAGATGCGCGCGCGGCTGCGCTGGATGCCGCTGTCGCCCCGGCTCCACCTGCCCTCGCTGCTCTACCGCGTCCGGACGAACTTCGTCACCGCCACCTGGACCAGGCGGATCGCCTCGACGGTCTGGGTCGCCCTGCTGGTCGCCCTCGGCGTCCTGATGGACGGGGCCGAGTTCACCGCCGCGTTCGTCATCCCGTGGTTCGTGCTCTTCCACTGGTCGGCGCTGTTCCAGACCATCTCCGAGCACCCCTACCTGGCCTTCGACGGGCCGCCCGCCAGCCGCGCCGACTACGTGGCCCGCACCTGGGGCCGGTTCTGCCTGGAGCCGCTGCCCGAACGCGACGCGCCCGCCCTGCGGCGGCTCTGCCAGTGGGGGCGCTGGCTGCTCCGCACGGTCCTCGTCCAGACCCCGGCCCGCTTCGGCGTCCTCGCCTCCGACCTGCCGGCGCACGACCTGCACCACGTCGTCCCCGCCGACCACGCCTGGCACCTGGCCTTCTGGCACCGGCAGACGCACATCGACGACGCCCACGAGAGCCGGATGGAGAAGCGCGAGCTGACCCTCGCCGGAGCGATCCGGCACGTGCTGCACGGCATCAGCGAGTCCCCGCTGGCCCCCGCCGAGCCGCCCGCCCGAGCCGCCTGATGAGCCTTCGACAGCTCATCGCCCTGATGCCCCGCACCGACCAGCCGGAGGACCACCCCATGCACGACGCCCAAGCACGGCCCGAGCCCGCCCCCGCGGGGCGGCTGCTGGTGCTCGAACCGATGTCCTCCGGGCTGACCCTGCTCGCCACCGCCCGCGAACTCGGCCTCGCCACCCTGGTGTTCTCGCACGACGCCGGTGACCGGGTGGTCCCCGAGGCGGCCCGCCAGGACGTCGACCTGCTCGTCGCCGTGGACACCAACGACCCCGAGGCGCTCGCCGAGGCGGCCGCCCGGGAGCACGCGCGGTCGCCGCTGAGCGGCGTCATCTCCGGCTCGGAGTTCTACACGGACGCGGCCGCCCGGATCGCCCACCTGCTCGGCCTGCCCGGCCTTCCGCTGGACACCGCCGAGGCCGTCCGGGACAAGACCAGGATGCGGGCGATCCTGGAGAAGGCCGGACTGCGCATCCCGCGCTACGCGCCGGTGTCCGACGCCGCCGAACTCGCCGGCGCGGCCGCCGCGGTGGGCTACCCCTGCGTCCTCAAGCCGGCTGCCGGATCCGGCAGCATCCAGGTCAGCCGGGTCGACGACGACGAGCAGCTGCGCGCCGCCTACCGGGCGATCGCCGAGGACGCCCAGTACGTCTTCGACCAGCCGGAGGACGGCCGGGCCCTGCTGGAGGAGTACCTCGACGGGCCGGAGTACTCGGTCGAGGGGTACGTCCACCGCGGCGAGGTCACCGTCGTCTCGGTGACCCGTAAACTGCTCGGCGCCGAGCCGTACTTCGTCGAACTCGGCCACGTCGTCCAGGCGGACCTCGCGCCCGCCGCCCGGGCCGCGGTCGTCGCCTACACCGCGGACGCCGTCACCGCCCTCGGCATCAACCTGGGCCTCTTCCACGCCGAGGTGCGGATCACCGCGGACGGGCCCGTCCTGATCGAGGTCGGCGCCCGGCTCGCCGGCGACCGGATCGCCGAACTCATCCACCTCGCCACCGGCGTGTCGATGCGGCACATCGTCGTCGCCGCGCACGCCGGCCTCGACCGGGAGCCGGCCGACGCCACCGGGCAGCCCGTCGCGCGCTACGCCGGGGTGCACTTCCTCACCGAGCCCGGCCTGGAGGTCTTCCACCGGGCCGACGGCCTGGAGGAGGTGGAACGGCACCCCCGGGTGGTCGAACTGCGGACGTACTACCAGCCCGGTACCCCCGTCCCCCCGGCCCGCGACCTCCGCTGCCGGCTGGGCCACGTGATCTTCACGGCGGACTCGCCGGAGGAGGAGGCCGAGCTGAGGTCCTGGATCGCGGCGACCGTCCGCTCCACCTGACGGACCGACGGACCGGCGCATCGACGGACGGGCCGCCCGCGTGGCGGCCCGTCCGGGCAACGACAAGGAGGAGCAATGGAACTGGTACTGCACGAGGTGGACCTGCCGCTGCGGCATCCGTTCGGCACCGTGCACGCCACCGTCGCCGTGCAGCAGAGCCTGATCGTCGAACTGCGGGACGGCGAGCACCGCGGCTTCGGGGAGGCCGCCGGCTTCACCTTCTTCGGGTTGTCGCTGGCCGAGGTGCGGGAGCCGCTGGAGCGGGCCCGGCGGGTGATCGAGGCGGACCGGATCGACGATCCGGCGGACTTCTGGGACCGGATGTCGAAGCTGCTCGGCAACAGCTTCTCGCTCTGCGCCCTGGACCAGGCCGCCCACGACCTGTGGGGCAAGCGCCTCGGCGAGCCGGTCTGGCGCCTCTGGGGACTGACCGCGGACCGGCTCCCGACCAGCGACTACTCGATAGGCATCGACACCGTCGAGCGCATGATCGCCAAGATGGAGGAGTTCTCCGGCTGGCCGATCTACAAGATCAAGCTCGGGACGCCCGACGACATCGAGGTGGTCCGAGCCCTGCGCCGCCACTCCGACGCGGTCTTCCGCGTCGACGCCAACACCGGTTGGACGGCCGACCAGGCCATCCGGAACGCGGCACAACTCGGCCCTCTGGGAGTGGAGTTCATCGAACAGCCGCTCCCGGTCGGCCGGTGGGAGGACCAGCGCCGGGTCCACCGGGAGTCCGAACTCCCGGTGATCGCGGACGAGAGCTGCCTCACCGAGGACGACGTCGAGCGCTGCGCCGGGGCCTTCCACGGGGTGAACATCAAGCTGACCAAGTGCGGCGGACTGACGCCCGCCCGCCGGATGATCGCGAAGGCGCGCGAGTGCGGCCTCACGGTCATGGCCGGCTGCATGGTCGAATCGACCGTCGGCATCTCCGCCATCGCCCAACTGCTGCCCCTGCTCGACCACGTCGACCTGGACGGCGCGCTCCTGCTGGACCGTGACGTCGCCCGGGGCGTCCGGGTGGAGCTCGGGCGCCCCGTCCTGCCGCGGGAGAACGGCACCGGCGTCACCTGGCTCGGCGACGGGACGCCGCGTTGACCCGAACCGCCGGGGGCGCCCCCGCCGCCGGGGCCGCCGCCGGCCGCCCGGGCCGCTGGGGCCTGCCGTCGATCGCCGGGCACGGCCGGCTGCTCGCCGCCGCGGCCGCGGACAGCACGGGGAACGGGCTGTTCCTGGCCTTCGAGGTGCTCTACTTCCTGGACCGGACCGGCCTCCCCCTGAGCCGGGTGGGCCTGGCGCTGACCCTGACGCACGTCCTCGCCCTCCCGGTGCCGGCCCTGGTCGGCACGCTGGTGGACACCTTCGACCCGCGCCGCGTGGCGGTGCTCGGGAACTGCGTCTCGGCGCTCGGCTTCGCCGGGTGCCTGGCCGCGCACTCGTTCTGGCAGGTCGTCGCGGCCGGCCTGGTCGTCCAGACCGGCATCAACACCTACTGGACCTGCAGCGGTTCGCTCGTCGCACTGGCGGCGGGACCGGGCGAGCGCACCCGCTGGTTCGGCCTGGTCCGGGCGCTGCGCAACGCGGGGATCGGCCTGGGCGGAGCCGTGTCGGCCTTCGCCGTCGGGCTCGGCGGGGTCGGCTCCGTACGGTGGCTGGTGGTGGCGAACATCGCCAGCTTCCTGGCCTCGGCGGCCCTCATCGCCACCTGGCGGCCCCCGCGGGGCGAGCGGCCGGCGGAGCCGGTCACCGACCCGGTCACCGAGCCGGCCGCGACGGGCGGCTACCTGACGGTCCTCCGGGACGGGCGCTTCCTGCGCCTGGTGGCGGTCAACCTGGTCTTCGTGCTCGCCGCGCTGGTCCTGAACGTGCTCCTCGCCGTCTTCCTCGTCGAGGCGCTGCACCAGTCCGCCTGGACGGCGGGTCTGCTGCTGACCTGCAACACCGTCGGCATCACCGTGCTGCAGACCGCCGTGACGGGATGGGCCGAGCGCTTCGCGCGGACCCGGGTGATCGGCTGCGCCGCGCTGCTGTACGCCCTGGCGTTCGGCGTCTGCGGCGCCCTGGTCGCCGCACCCGAAGGGGCGGTGCTGCCCGGCCTCCTGCTGGCCGTCCTGGTCTACACGCTGGCGGAGATGCTGCAGTCCCCGCTCATGGCGGACGCCGCCGTGGCCGTGGCGCCGGAGCGGCTCCGCGGGCGGTACCTGGCCCTGATCCAGTCGTCCTGGAGCCTCGGCGGAGCCACGGCTCCCGTCCTGTTCTCCACCCTGATGGCCCGCGGGCCGGTCTGGCCCTGGGTGTGCCTGGTGGCCCTCAACCTGCTGGTGCCGGCGGCCCTGATCGGCCTCGACCCGCGCGTCCCCCCGCTCCCCGCCCGAACCCCGAAGGAAGGCCGACCATGAAGAGGCTGCTGCTGATCGAAGGCAACGGAGTGGCGGGTGAGGACCTCATCGACGCCGCCCGGGAACACGGTGCGGAGGTCCACGTCGCGACGCACGAGGACCTCTACGAGAAGTACCGGCCCGAGCTGGTGGCGAAGATCGCGGGCGTGGTGCTGACGGACTTCTCGGCGCCGGACGCGGCCGTCGCCCAGCTGGCCGGCTACTGCGCCGACAACGGCGTCTCGGGCGTCATCTGCGGCTGGGAGTTCCTCTCGCCGGTCGCGACCAGGGTGGCGGCCGAAGCCGGGCTGCCCGGCAACGACCCGGCACTCGCCGACGCCTGCCGCAACAAGCGCCTGATGAGCCTCGCCTTCGAGGCGGGCGGCGTGCCCGCACCCCGCACCCTGGTGGTCGACTCGCTCGACACCGTGCTCGACCGCATCGCCGACCTGGGGCTCGCCTTCCCGCTGGTGGTGAAGCCCGCGGAGAACGCCGGATCGGTGGGCGTCACCGTCGTCGCGGCCGCCGACGGCCTCGCCGAGGCCTACCGGCTGGCCCGGAGCCAGCCGTACGAGATCCCGCACCGTATCGCCCTCGAAACCACCGTGGTCATCCAGGAGTACGTCGAGGGGCGGGAGTTCAGCGTCGAGACGATCGTCTTCGAAGGGCGGTTCCACCACCTCGCCGTCACCGAGAAGTTCACCACCACCGGTGCCACCCGCGCCGAGACCGGACACACCACACCGGCCGACCTCGACGGGACCTCCCGCGGCGCCCTCGTCGGCGCCGCCGAACGGGCGCTCGTCGCGCTCGGATTCCGCAACGGCGTCGCCCACGCGGAACTCAAGCTCCTGCCCGGCGGCGGAGCCAAGGTCATCGAGGTCGGGGCCCGGCCGCCGGGCGACCACATCCTCAAGCTGGTCCGCCACGCCACCGGCGTCAGCGAGGCCCGCGCCTACGTCCAGGTCGCGCTGGGCGAGGAGCCCACCGTCGTCGGCGAGCGCTCCGGGGCCGCTGCGATCCGCTTCCTGGCCCCCGACCGCGCCGGCACCGTCACGCGGATCGGCGAGGTGCCGGACTCTCCCGCGGTGATCGGCAGCACCTGGTTCGTCGCCCCGGGCGACGAGGTCGAGAGCGCGCTGGACAACGCGACCCGGCTCGGCTTCGTGATGCTGGCCGCGTCCAGCGCCGCCGAGGTCAACGCGATCGCCGACGAGGTCGTCGGCGCCCTCCGGGTGGACATCGCATGACCGGCCGGTGAGCCGCGCCCCCGGGCCGAATCCCGTCCGCCCCACCCCTACCCCCTGATTTCCCCGCATCCCCAAGGAGCAACCCATGTCCTCAGCACCGCAGTTCTCCGTCATCGGCGGCGACGTCGTCAACGAGGTCCTCGACGACCCGCAGGCGATCGTCGACCTGGTGCGCCGTGCCTACGTCGCCCACGGCGAGCAGCAGAGCGTCAACCCGCCGAGCTACTTCCTGCGCTTCCCCGACCGGCCCGACTCCCGGATCATCGCCCTCCCGGCCTCGCTCGGCGGCGACTTCGGCGTCGACGGCATCAAGTGGATCTCCAGCTTCCCCGGCAACATCACCACCGGCCTGCCGCGCGCCTCCGCCGTGCTCATCCTCAACGACCACGAGACCGGCTACCCGTTCGCCTGCCTGGAGAGCTCCATCATCTCCGCGACCCGCACCGCCGCCTCGGCCGCGCTGGCCGCCGCGGAGCTGCACGCCGGACGCACCCGCCCCCGCACCGTGACCTTCTTCGGCACCGGCCTGATCGCCCGGTACATCGAGAAGTACCTGAACGGCACCGGGTTCGAGTTCGACCGGATCAGCATCTTCGACACCGACGAGCGCTACGCCGAGGGCTTCCGGTCCTACCTGGCCGGCCAGGGCCGCACCGCGGAGATCGCCGTCGTCCCGACCGCCGAAGAGGCGATCCGCAGCTCCGACCTGGTCGTCTTCGCCACCACGGCCGGCACCCCGCACGTCCAGGAGCTCTCCTGGTTCGCGCACAACCCCACCGTGCTGCACATCTCGCTGCGCGACCTGTCGCCCGAGATCATCCTCGGCTCCACCAACATCGTGGACGACGTCGAGCACTGCCTGAAGGCCGACACCTCCCCGCACCTGGCCGAACAGCGCACCGGCAACCGCGAGTTCATCGACGGCACGCTGTACGACGTGCTGACCGGCAAGGTCCGGCCGGGCACCGACCGGCCGCTGGTGTTCTCCCCGTTCGGCCTCGGCGTCCTCGACCTCGCGGTCGGCAGCACCGTGTACCGCGAGGCCCGGCAGCGCGGCCTCGTCGCCCCGGTCGAGAACTTCTTCCACGACCTCGCCCGCCACGCCTGACCGATGGGAGAACCGAACACCGTGGACCAGCCCGTCGTCCTCATCGCCGACCCCCTGCCCGCCGAGACCGTCGCCGGGCTGGGCCCCGGGTTCGACGTCCGGCACTGCGTCGGGGCGGACCGCGCTGCCCTGCTGGCGGCCGTCCCGGCCGCCGACGCTCTGATCATCCGCAGCGCCACCCGGGTCGACCGGGAGGTGATCGAGGCCGCACCCCGGCTGCGGATCGTCGCCCGGGCGGGAGTCGGGCTCGACAACGTCGACACCGCGGCCGCGGCCGCGGCCGGCGTGGCCGTCGCCAACGCGCCGGAGTCCAACACCACCAGCGTGGCCGAGCTCGTCGTCGGCCTGATCATCGCCTCGCTGCGCCGGATCCCGGCGGCCACCGCCTCGGTCAGGGCCGGCGAGTGGCAGCGCGCCGCGTTCGGCGGGACCGAACTCGCCGGCAAGACCGTCGGCATCCTCGGGTTCGGCCGGATCGGCCGCCTGGTGGCCCGCCGGCTGGCCGCCTTCGACATGCGGATCGAGTGCCACGACCCCTACGTGAGCGCCGAGGCCGCCGCCGAACACGGCGCGCACGCCGTCCCGCTGGACGAGCTGATGCGCAACGCCGACGTCCTCACCGTCCACCTGCCGCGCACCCCGGAGACGGTGGGCATCGTCGGCGACGCCGAACTGCGCCTGGCCAAGCCCGGATTGCTGGTGGTGAACACCTCGCGCGGCGGCATCGTCGACGAGGCCGCGCTCGCCCTGGCCCTCAAGGAGCAGCGGATCGCGGGCGCCGCCCTGGACGTCTTCGAGATCGAACCGCCGCTCGGCTCGCCCCTGGTGGGCCTCGACACCGTGCTGGCCACCCCCCACATCGGGGCCGGGACGAGGGAGGCGCAGCTGCGGGCCGGCCAGGACGCCGTCCGCGCCGTCCGCGCGGCCCTGTCCGGCGGGCCAGGGGCCGCCGGCCGCTGACCGCGGCGAGCCGCGGGCCCCGGTGCGGGCTCGGGCTCGTTGCGGGCTCAGGCCCGGTGCGCGGGCACCTTGAGCAGGTCGCGCACCGAGGCCGAGGGGAGGTAGCAGCGCAGCAGGGACAGGCCGATCCGGGGCAGGTCCGCCTCGTCGCGGTAGAGCAGGTACATCGGCTCGTAGCGGGGCTGGAACTTCGCCTTGAAGGCGTGCAGGGAGCGGAAGCCGTAGTAGGGCTCCATGGCGCCGCCCAGCTGGTCGAGGATCCGGTCCAGGACGGTGGGGCTGTCGGCGGTGCCGGTGCGGGCCAGCGGAGCGCCGGACAGCGAGAGGAAGCGGGCGCCGTCCTCGCGCAGGGCCAGGCAGCTGGAGGCGATCATGAACTCGACGACCGGGCGGAAGCCGTCCCGGCGGCGCATCATGTCCAGCGTCCAGCCGCGCGGCGCGGCGTCCTCGCCGTACACGGGCATCCAGGACGTCACGCCGTGGATGTGGTCGTCGGCGTCCATCGCGAGGCCGACCCGCATCCGGGGGTCCAGCGCCTCCTCCACCCCGCCGAGGGTGAAGCCCATCTCCGGCAGGCCCTTGTCGCCGACCCACTCCTCGGAGATGCCCCGGACCTGGGACTGGATCTGCCGGGGCTGGTCGGCCAGGGCGACCAGGCGGAACTCGACGCCCTCCTTCTTGGCGCGGTTGAGCGCGGTGCGCACGTCCTGCCAGGCCTTGCCGCGGAACTCCAGGTCCGGCAGCTCGATCACGGTGTCCTCGGCCACCTGGGCGGCCCGCCAGCCCAGGAGGTCGGTGACGGCCGCGGTCTCCTCGCCGGCCGAGAACAGGCAGGGGACCAGGCCCGCGCGGTCGCACATCTCGGCGAAGCCGGTGATCGTCGCGGCCCGGCCCGGTGCGGCGCCGACCGGGTCGCCGAGCGCGACCGCCACGCCCGCGTGCGTCCGGTAGGCGATGTACCCCTCACCGTCGCCGTCGGTCCCGGCCGGGGCGCCCCCGGCGGGTGCGTTCCCGGTGGACGCGTCCCCGGCGGGGCCGGTCCGGGACGGGACATCCCGGGGCGGTCCGTTCCCGGACGGGCCGCCGCCCCGGGTGAAGAAGTAGGAGTTGTCCGGCCAGGTGGTCATCCAGGACAGGTTGCCGCCGCCCCGGCGCATCAGCAGGTCCGCGGCCTGCTCCTGCGGAGCGGCCTCGGCCGCGGGGGCCGGCCGGCCGGCGCCGGGGGAGCCGCCCGCCACGGTGCCGCCCGCCACGGTGCCGGCGGGCGCGGTGCGGCCGGCCCCGGAACGGTGCGGCAGCCAGCGGTGCGGCCGCCGCGCCTGGAACGCCTCCCGGCCGACGAGCAGGACCAGCAGCTCCGCCGTCCACAGCACGGCGGTCGGGACGAAGACGGCCGCACCGGTGACGGTCACCTGCTCGCCGAGGATCTTCCCGATCACGTACACCACGGCCACGACCAGGCCCAGCAGGGCGTTGACCAGACAGAGCAGCACCGTCCACTGCCAGGAGAGCCGGCGCCCCTGGCGCAGCCCGTTGACCAGCAGCGCGATCAGGGCCACCGAGACCAGGACGTTCCAGCCCGATCCGCCCTGCCCCGCGGTGTCGCCGAGCGGGCCGCGGCTCGGCGACAGCCGGACCACCACCAGGATTGTCGCGATCAGCACCAGCCCGGCCACCGCCAGCAGCCGCCACTCCCGGCGGCTGAGGTGGCCGGAGGTCGGATGCGCGCCGGGCACCCTCAGCCAGTGCGTGGCCAGCAGGCCGCCGGCGACGGCGAGCGCGTGCTCCAGCTCGACCAGACCGCCGACGTAGAGCAGCCACACCCCGACGTAGGCGATCAGGCCCAGGCGCAGTCGCTGGCGCCACGGCGAGGCCAGGGCCGCCGACACCACCGCCCCGGCGCACAGCGCGCCCGCCGAGAGGCCGACGTCCAGGGCGTGCGACTGTTCGACGGCCCAGGACCAGCCGGTCCGGCGCAGCACCAGCAGGAGCAGCGCGGCCAGCAGGACGGCGCCGAGCTGACCGGCGACGGTGACCGCTGCGGCCCACCGGGTGCCGAGCCGCGACTCCGCCAGCCCGACCAGCAGCGCCGCCCCGAGCAGTACCAGCAGGTAGTCGACGGGGGTGGCGCACAGCACGGCGCCGGTCACCGGGGTCCACCAGCGGCCCGCCTCGAACGACGGCAGTCCGTAAGCCACGTCCGGGTACCAGGAGCGGTCGGACACCGGGTGCCACAGGCCGCCGACCGCCAGTCCGGTCACCAGGATCACCGCGCACACCGCGACGGTGAAGGGGAACCGCCGAACCGTGGCGGCCGCGGCGGTGCGGGCGGCACGGATCCGCTGCGACTTCGTCTCTCCGGGCACCTCGCACCTCCGCAACGGCGGGGCCGGTCCGGTCCGGGCCCCCGAACGGGGGAGGCCTCGGTACCTCCCGGTCAGTCTATGGGGATTCGGCGGACAGGGCCGGGCGGCGGCCCCTGTCCGCGTCGCCCGCGGGGCCCGCCACTCCAATGTTGTCGTTGACAACATTGGAGTGGAGTGGCAGCCTGGCGGCATGAGCGCACACCCCCAGACCTGGACCGCTGCGGACCTCCCCCCGCAGACCGACCGGACCGTCGTCGTGACCGGCGCCACCAGCGGGCTCGGAGCGGTCACCGCCCGGGAACTCGCCGCAGCGGGCGCCCACGTGGTGCTGGCCGTCCGGGACACCGGCCGGGGCGAGGCCCTCGCCAGGACCCTCTCCGGCAGCACCGAGGTGCGCCGGCTCGACCTGGCGGACCTCTCCTCGGTGCACGCGTTCGCCGCCGGCTGGCAGGGCCCGCTCGACGTCCTGGTGAACAACGCCGGCGTCATGGCGATCCCCGAGGCCCGTACCGCCGACGGCTTCGAGATGCAGTTCGGCACCAACCACCTCGGCCCGTTCGCCCTGACCAACCTGCTGCTGCCGCACATCACCGGCCGCGTCGTCACCGTGGCCTCCAACGCGCACCGCAGGCCGGGCGTCGACATCGACTTCGACGACCTCGACTCGCGGAAGTCCTACAGCCCCTGGCGGGCCTACCAGCAGTCGAAGCTGGCCAACCTGCTGTTCACGCGCGAGCTCCAGCGGCGGCTCACCGCGGCCGCCTCGCCCGTGACCGCACACGCCGCCCACCCGGGCTACGCCGCCACCAACCTCCAGAGCCGCACCGCCGGCGCCGGGCAGCGCCTCATGATGGCGATCGCCAACCGCGTGATCGCCCAGTCCGAGGAGCGGGGTGCGCTGCCGTCCCTGTACGCGGCCACCCAGCCCCTGCCCGGCGCCAGCTACACCGGCCCCGGCGGGCGCGGCGAGCTGCGCGGCTACCCCGCCCCGGCCCGGCTCAGCCCGCGCGCCCTCGACGACGCCGCGGCCCGCCGGCTCTGGGACGTCTCGGAGGAGCTCACCGGCGTGCACTTCCCCGACCTGGCGGGTCGCTGACCGGCCGCTCAGTCGTTCTGCCCGCCGTCATTGCCGGGTGCGGCGGGCTTGGGGAGGTTCTCCTGGATGTAGGAGACCATCTCGTTCGGGCTGCGGGTCTGCAGCAGGACGCGGCCCGGGCCGGTCAGGTCGCACACCAGGAACTGTCCGGTCTTCAGGGAGCGGATGGTGCGCCCCCGCGCCATGCGCCGCACGGCGAGCGTCACGTCGGCGTCGTAGCCGACGATGTGCCCGGCGGCGACGGTGAGCTGTTCGCCGGGCCCGAGTTCGACGGCGTCCAGCGCCCCGTAACACCCGAGCACCACCGTCCCCGCGCCTTCCATGCGCAGCACGAACCCGCCCTCCCCGCCCAGCAGGTTCTGCATGCCTGCCCACTTCGTCTGCGGCGCCACCCCGGAGGAGCACCCGAGCCAGTTCCCCTGGGTGACCTGGACGGGGTGGTCGGCCGTGACCTCCAGGCCGGCGACGTCCCCCGGCAACTGGTGCACCAGATCCACCCAGCCCTGCGCCGACTGCGCCGTGTAGCGGGTGAGGAACAGCGAACTGCCGCCGAGGGCGGCCCGCTTGAGGCTGGCCAGCACGCCTCCCTGGGCCATCGCCTCGATCTCCAGGCCGGGGCTGGACCGGTACATCGAACCGGACTGCCCCACGAGTGACTCGCCCGCGGCGAGAACGCAGCGGGCCACCGCGAATCCCGGCTGGTGGCGCGTCTCGACGTGCATGGCGACCTCCACGACCTCCGGGAGCGGTGCACCTTTCTCATCGTGGCACAGCGGGGTGGCGGTGGCTTCCCGAGGTGTCGCCGGTCGCCGGCCGGTGGCCCCGGTGACGCCGGTGCCCGGAACGCCACCTCCTGCCCGGTTCGGTCGGGTTCCGACACCGTGCGCACAGGTTCGGACGATTCGGTGCCAGTACGCGACACCCTGTCTCGAAACAGCCGGAAGTGCGGTGGGATTGCCCGAAATTACCACCACCACTGAGGCAGCTGAGGTCGGCATGACACAGGCGGGCGGGACGGCGGACGATCCGGCCAGAACCGGCAGGGGCACATCGGAGATCGCCGAGGAACGGTGCCGGGGGCTGCTGGAGGCCGCGCCCGACGCGATGGTCATCGTCGACGACACCGGGACGATCAGGCTCGTCAACGCCCAGACGGAGGCGCTGTTCGGCTACCGGCGCGAGGAGCTCCTCGGGCGGCCGGTCGAACTGCTGGTGCCCGGCCGGTTCCACGCGCACCACGTCCGGCACCGCGAGCACTACGCTGCCAACCGCCAACTGAGGCCCATGGGCGCCGGGTTGGAACTGCACGGACTGCGCAAGGACGGCACCGAGTTCCCCGTCGAGATCAGCCTCAGCCCGCTGGAGACCGTCGACGGCCCGCTGGTCTCCGCGGCCGTTCGCGACGTCAGTGAACGGAAGGCCGCGGAGCAGCGGATCAACGAACTCGCCGGGCTGGTCGAGTCCTCCCAGGACGCCATCCTCGCCATCACCCTCGACGGCGACATCACCTACTGGAACGCCGCCGCCCACCGGCTCTACGGGTACACGTCCGCCGAGGCCGTCGGCTGCCACGTCAGCCTGCTGGCGCCGCCGAACCGGCGCGACGAGGTCGGTGCCGTCCTGGACCGGCTGCGCGGCGGGGAGAAGGCCGAGCACTTCGGCACCCTGCGGGCCACCCGGCTGGGCCGGCTGCTGGACGTCGACGTCACGCTCTGGCCCACCCGCAGCGCCGACGGCCTCGTCACCGGTGCGTGCGCCATCATCCGCGACATCAGCGACCTCAAGCGGGTGGAGGCCGAACTCACCGCGCTCTACGAGCAGCAGCGGCACATCGCGCTCACCCTCCAGCGCAGCCTGATGGGCACGCCCCCCGCCATCCCCGGCCTCGCCACCGCCCACCGGTACCGGCCCGCCACCCAGGGCGCCGGCGTGGGCGGCGACTGGTTCGACCTCATCCCGCTCGGCGCCGGCCGGGTGGGGATCATGATCGGTGACGTCATGGGCCGCGGCCTGGAGGCGGCCGCCGTCATGGGCCAACTGCGCTCCGCCGCCCACGCGCTGGCCGCGGTCGGGCTGGAGCCGTGGCGGCTGATGCAGGCCCTGGACACCTTCGTCGCCGGCCTGGACGTCCCCGACCAGATCGTCACCTGCTGCTACCTCGTCATCGCCCCGGACACCCGGGAGGTGACGGTCTGTTCGGCCGGCCACCTGCCCGTGCTGGTCACCGCCCCCGGCGAACCGGTCCGGGGGCTGGACGCCCCGGTGAGCGCCCCGCTCGGCGTCGGCGGCGTGCCGCACCAGCAGAACTCCGTCGTCCTGCCGCCCGGCACCACGCTCGCCCTCTACACCGACGGCCTGATCGAGACCCCTGGAAGCGACATCGAGCAGCGCCTGACCGACCTGACCGCGATCCTGGGCGGTGCCCTCACCGGCGGCGACGACCTGGAGGCCGCCGCCGACCACGTCCTCGGCCTCGTGCTCCCGGACGCCGCCCAGCACGACGACGACGTCACCCTGCTGTTGGCCCGGCTGCCGAGGGCGCCCCTCGCCTCCGCCGCGATCGACCTGCCGGCCATCACCGCCTCCGTGCCCGAGGCCCGGTCCTTCGTCGGCAAGGTGATCGCCTCCTGGGGCGGGTCCGACCGGGCCGCGGACGCCCAACTCCTCACCTCCGAGCTGGTGGCCAACGCCGTCCAGCACGCCGAGGGCCCCGTCCGGCTGAGCCTCTACCGGCACACCTGCGAACTCGCCGTGGAGATCGCCGACCGCAGCCCGCAGGTACCGCACCCCCGGCTGGCCGAGAAGGACGCCGAGTCCGGCCGCGGCCTGTTCCTGGTCAACGCCCTCGCCGACAGCTGGGGCGTGCGCCCTGCCGTCGAGGGCAAGACGACCTGGTTCACCCTCTCCCAGACCCCGACGGACACGCCGCCGAACGGCTAGGGCGCCGCGGACCGAGCGCGAGCCGGGCCGGACCTCCCGATTCCAACCGGCCGGTTGGGTGCTCCGTATCCTGGCCGCATGGCATGGGACACCGCTAGGACGAAGGCGCTGCTGCTCGACGCCGCCGTGGACGAGTTCGCCGCGCACGGGCCCGAGGGCGCGCGGATCGATCGCATCGCGGCCGCGGCCGGGATCAACAAGGAACGGATCTACCCCTACTTCGGCGGCAAGCGGCAGCTCTTCGCCGCCGTCGTCCAGCGTGAGCTGGAGCAGCTCGCGGCCGCTGTGCCGATGGAGGACGCGACCGGGCGGGCGCTGGACCTGCCGGAGTACGCGGGGCGGGTGTTCGACTACCACCTCGCCCATCCGCACCTGCTGCGCCTGCTGCAGTGGGAGGCCCTGTGCGGCGATTCCGCCTCGCCGGTCGCGGGTGAGGAGCTGCGGGCCGCCCACTACGCCGAGAAGGTCGCCGCCGTCTGCCGCGCGCGCCCGGAGGAGGTGCGGTCCGCACGGGCCGTCGCCCCGCTGCCGCCCGAGGAGCTGCTGTACGCCGTCGTGGCGCTGGCCGGGTGGCAGTTCACCGCCCCGCAGCTGGCCCGGATGATCACCGGCCGGACGGCCGAGGAGGATCCGGCCGGCCGGAGGGCCGCCGTCGTGGACATGGTCCGCAGGCTCGCCCTCTGACCCCTCGCGCGCCGACCCCTCGCGGTCCGGCCGCTCGCGACCCATTTCCAACCGGCCGGTTGGAAGTGGGTCGCGTTCGCGCTAACCTCCAACTCGTCAGTTGGAGATTTCTGTGCGAGGAGCCCGACCCGTGACCGTCACGTCCGCACGCCCGAACGCCGCCCTCGTCCTCATCGAGTTCCAGCGCGAGTGGCTCGACCCCGAGCACGGCCGCCTCAACCACCTCGTCGAGGACCGCGACCTGCTCGACACCGCGGTGCGCGGCGCCGCCGCCGCGCTGGCCGCCGCCCGTGCGCACGGCGTGCCCGTCGTGCACGTGCCGCTCCTCCTCACCCCCGGCGCGCCGGAGCTGCAGAGCTGGACCCCGGCGCGCCTCGGCCTGCGCGCGGCGATCCCCGCGGCCGGCACCTGGATCCTGGGCAGCCCCGGCGTGGAGTTCGCCGACGGCTTCCACCCGGCTCCCGGTGAGCCGGTGGTGCGCGGCCGCGCGGGCGCCAGCGCCTTCGCCGGATCCTCCGACCTCGACCTGATCCTGCGCCGCCTCGGCGTCACCGACCTCTACCTGGCGGGCTTCGCCACCCACGTGTGCGTCGAGTCGACCCTGCGCGAAGCCCACGACCGCGGGTACGGCGCCCACGTCGTCCACGACGCGTGCGCGGCCTTCACCCGCGTCCAGCAGGACCACGTCCGCGAGCACGTGATCCACCACTTCGGCGCCGAGACCGACGCCGCCGCCTTCGCCGCCCACCTCGACACCCCGGCCGCCGCACCCCGGGGGAGCCGGTGACGCCCCGTCCACCCCGGAGGCCGGGCCCCGGTGCCTGCGCAGCGCAGGCCGTGGGTTGGTGGGGGGCGGGGGCCGGTGAATAGGGTGGGGGCGATGGTGACGGCACCTGCCTGGGGAGAAATCCGATGAGTTCGAGCTCAGTTTCCGACGGCCTCCTTCCGATCGGGGTCATCGGGCTCGGTGACATCGCGCAGAAGGCGTACCTGCCGGTGCTGGGTCGGCTGCCGGGGCTGGACCTGCGGCTGATGACCCGGGACGGGGCGAAGCTGGACCGGATCGGTGACGAGTACCGGGTCCCGGCGCAGGCCCGGTTCACCGGTCTCGACGAGCTGATCGGCAGCGGGATCCGGGCCGCCTTCGTGCACGCCGCCACCGACCAGCACGTGCCGATCGTCGAGCAGCTGCTCACGGCCGGCGTCGACGTCTACGTCGACAAGCCGCTCGACTACACCCTCGACGGCGCCCGCCGGCTGGTCGACCTCGCCGACCGGACGGGCCGCTCGCTGATGGTCGGCTTCAACCGGCGCCACGCGCCCGGCTACTCCCAGGCCCTGGAGCGCCCGCGCGATCTGATCGTGCTGCGGAAGAACCGCGAGGGCCTCCCGGAGGCGGCCCGCACGCTCGTCTTCGACGACTTCATCCACGTCGTCGACACCCTGCGCTTCCTCCTCCCCGGTGAGATCGAGCACGTCGACGTCCGCTCCCGCGTGCGCGACGGCCTGGTCGACCACGTCGTCCTCACCCTCGCCGGGGACGGCTTCACCGCGCTCGGCATCATGAACCGCCGCTCCGGCTCCACCGAGGAGGTCCTGGAGGTCTCCGGCGGCGACTCCCTGCGCGAGGTGCACAACCTCGCCGAGGTGATCGACCACCGCGGCCAGCCCACCGTCCGCCGCCGCGGCGACTGGGTCCCGGTGGCCCGCCAGCGCGGCATCGAGCAGGTCGTCCTCGCCTTCCTGGACGCCGTCCGCACCGGCAAGACCCTCGACGCCCACGACGCGCTGCGCACCCACGAGCTGTGCGAGCACGTCGTGGCCCGCATCGAGGCGGGCTGACCCGGGGCCGCGCGGTCGCGGACGGTTCAGTGCCCCGTCAGGTGGGGGCCGATGTAGCCGATGTAGACGCGCCCGGATCCCGAGCAGTCGTCGTAGAAGTAGATCCGGAAGCCGTTCGCCCCGGTACCGAGTCTGAGGTGGGCCATCGGCGCGTGGCCCTCCGGGAGGACGTGCCGGGGGAGGGGGAGCAGCCTGCCGAGGTAGGTCTTCTCGGAGACGCCCATGGTGATGCGCCGGTCGGCACGGGCTACTTTCCCCGGGGGGAAGGCCTGACGACCTGGCGGGGTGTGCTCGCACCACCGGGTGAAGTCACCGGGCACCAGGCCGCGGACGGCTTCCTCCGCGTACTCCTGGAGGGCCACCAGGCCGTCCCAGGCGGTCCGGACGTGCTTCAGGGAGCGGCCGGTGCGGTCGAGGGCCTCGGTGGCGCGCCGGTCTCCGGTGAACTCGATCAGCGGCAGCCCGTCGAGCCTGTCCAGGAGCTCGGCGAACGTCTTCGGGGGCCCGGGGTCGGCCGTGGCACGCGGCGGCGGGAGCGTCCAGAGGAGGAGGTCCTGGCCCTCCTTGGTGGTGAAGGGCACCGACCGGAGCTGACCGAAGGCCCGACGTGACCCGTGATCGGCCGATGCCTCGACGAACACGTCGTCCGAGAGCCCGAATTCGAACGCCCGGGGCTCGGAGCCGTGTACGGCCGGCCGGCCGACCTGGTCGAGGATCCGGACGGTGGTGATCAGGGCGTCACCGCTCATGCCCGTCGAGGAGAGCGTGACCGCGCCGAGGTGGACGGCCAGGCGGAGGGCGAGGAAGTGTCGGGGTGAGCGCTGGTTGTGGCTGTCGAGGATGCGGCCGAAGCCCTCGACGAGCCCCGCCACGAGCCGACCGGGCGGGAGGTCGCCGGTCAGCAGGATGATGAAGCCGTCGCCGGTGTTCTCGATGATCAGCTCGTCCAGGGGGACTCCGAGCGTCGTGAGCACCTGGTCGGTGATCGAGGCGGTCGTCCGGTGAGCCGACACCTGCCGGGTCGCCTCCATCCCGCCGAAGCCGCGGATGTCGAGCGCGAGGAT
Organism: Kitasatospora sp. NPDC101176; assembly: GCF_044768035.1. Taxonomy (NCBI): domain Bacteria; kingdom Bacillati; phylum Actinomycetota; class Actinomycetes; order Kitasatosporales; family Streptomycetaceae; genus Kitasatospora; species Kitasatospora sp. NPDC101176. Next base: position 126,084 of record NZ_JBIWPA010000007.1, on the reverse strand, counting down.
GAGGATCTCCGGGAGCTCGTCCGCATCCTCCCCGGCCGCCGCGCCCGCGGGCGTCGTCTGCCCGAACGGGAGCTCGTCGGGGTCGACGGGGCGGGTCCCGGTGTCCTCCGGGTCCACCTGGCGGGTCCCGGTGGCCTCGGGGTCGACGGGATCCGCCTCCGGGTCGTCCGGGCGGACCTCGACGGCGGGGAACTCACCCGCCACGATGGGGGACCGGTCGAGGTGCGCGGACACCTCCCGCCGGACCAACTCCTGCACCGCCGTGATGTCCTGGCGGCTCTGGCCCCCGATGAGTGCCTCCCGGACGCCGGGGCGGAACCGGAACGCGTACCCGCTCAGGTCGGTGCCGGGCGGCAGGTCTGACCAGGGGACGAAGAGGCCCCCGAGTGCCACCTCGGCCAGGTGCCCGTGGTCGGAGCCGGGGAGCATGGCCCGCCGCACCAGGGTCATCACGGGCAGGGTGAGGGGTACGGCGGCCAGGTAGCCGGCCAGCCGCCGGGCGACGGGCGAGGCCGCGGAGTCGAAGCGCCGCAGCGCGTCGTCCGCGGTGGGCGGCCACGGGTCCTCGGCCGGGGGAGCGGGGTCGGCGGCGCCGTCAGGCCGCCCGACGAGCAGGCAGGCGGTGCGGGTCCACCGGCCGCTGCCGGCGACGAGCGAGGCCAGTGCCGCGACGGAGGACGGCGTCGGGGAGACGACGGGGACCGGTACCCGGTCGTCCGGCCCGGTGCGGCCGCTGGCCCGGCGGCGGCCCTGTTCGGCCTTCTGCCAGGTCCCGTTGGGGGCTCCCGGGCGAGGGGTGCGGACGAGGCGGCCCTCGGGGCGGACGGCGCCGCGGTCCCAGAGGCGGCGCGGCAGGACGTCCACGATCGCGACCGGGCCGCCGGTCGCCCACTGGCTCAGCACCGCGGCCAGGCCGGGGCCGGCCCAGCCCGGGCCCGTCAGGTCGGAGAGGACGAGGATCAGCCGGCGCCCCGAGGGGTCCCGAACGAGAGCGGGGCTGCTCGGCGGGCCGCCGGGTGTCCGGGAGACGGTCGGTGGCCCGTCGGCGCCGGTTCCGCCGAGGTGCCAGGTGCGGACGGTACGGAAGACCCCGGTCTGCCGGAGGGCCCGGACGAGTTCGGTCACCACGTCGTGCCAGAGCACCATGGTGGGGTGGCCGTCCACGACGACGGCGAGGTCCAGCCAGCGCTCCCGGGCCGGACGCAGGACGGGCGTCGGCACCCGCCGTTCGACGGTGGCGTCGACGGTGGCCGGCTCGTCGAGCTCGGGCCGGCCCGAGTGGACCGTCGCGCGGGCGAGCGGTCGCAGGGCCCGCATCACGCCGAGGGCGTCGTCCAGCGCGGCGGCCCGGCGGACCAGGACCGGATCGCCGGCGTGCTCCGCCCCGGTGCGGGCCCGGTTCTCCGGATCGTCGCGGTAGAGGAGTCCGGCGGGCGCCGCGGCGGGCTCCTGGTCCCGGTGTCGCGGCTCGTCCGCCGCGCCCGCGGCGCCGTCGACGGGGGCGGCGCCCGGGAGGCCGGTCACGGTGCCGTCGATCATCGTGGCGAGCCAGAGGACGTCGGCCAGCTCCTCGGGGCCGGCCTCGGCCCCCGCTGCCCGGAGCGCCCGGAGCAGACCGTCGATCACGAGGCGCCCGTCATGGCGTCACGGGCCCGTTCAGCCGCTGGAGCACGGTGTCGAGGAAGCGCGAGCGGTCTTCGGGGCTCGTCCAGGCGCCGCTGAGGCGGAGCTGGACGGCGTTGAGCAGCTGGTCGGTGGCGAGATCGCCGTCGCGCCGCCGCTTGAGGAACTCCCGGACCAGGTCGGCGTGTTCCCGGCCCTCGGCGGGTTCCAGGCCGAGCCGCTGGCAGAGGATGCGGGTGAGCTTGGCCTCGTCCGGCGGCTCCAGGTGGAGCTGGATGCAGCGGCGCAGGAACGGCGGCGGGAAGTCCCGCTCGCCGTTGCTGGTGAAGAGGACGACCGGGAACGCGCGGCAGCGGACCCGCCCGTTCTCGACCAGCGCGGTGACCGTGGGGTCGTCGTGGGTGCCGACGCGTGCCCGCGGCCGGTCGGCGGCGACCCGGGCGAGCTCCGGGATCTCGAACGACCCCTCCTCGAGGACTGTGAGGAGGTCGCCCGGCAGGTCGATGTCGCTCTTGTCGATCTCGTCGACGAGCAGGACCCGTGGCGTGTCCGCCGGGAGGAGGGCCGTCCCGAGCGGGCCGAGGCGCAGGTACCGGGCGATGTCGCCCGCTCCGGGCGGGGTGTCGGCGGCCGGGTCCGGCGCCCGCTCCGGACTGCCCGCGCCCAGGTGACGCAGGTTGGCGTCGTGCAGCCGGCCGATCGCGTCGTAGTGGTAGAGGCCGTCGCGCAGGCTGCTCCGGCTGGTCACCGGCCAGTGCAGGACGGGGCCGAGGCCCAGGTCGGCGGCGATGCCGTGCGCCAGTGTCGACTTGCCGACGCCCGGCTTCCCGGTGACCAGGAGCGGCCGGCGCAGGTACAACGCGGTGTTGACGGCCTCGGTCTCGGCGCGGTCCGGCACGTAGCCGGTCCCGCGGCGCACGGTGTCCCGCCAGGCCTCGCCCGTGGTGTCCGGCGGGGGCTGGTCGGGGTCGGGGACGCCGTTGTAGGTACGCCACGGGGGCTGCCGCCCGGCCAGCCGGTCGAGCCTCTCCCGGGCTGTCCCCTCGCCCTGGTAGATCCACCAGTCGTTCACCGCTCGCTCGTCCTCTCGTCCGTGCGGGGCGTCACGCCCGCGAAGCGCTGTTCGGGTATCCGGTCCGGGTCGTCCCACAGGAGGGCGAGCGGGCGGCCGTCCGGCCACCGGCGCCGGCTGCGGACGGTCAGGGGGAGCTCGCGGACGTCGCGGCAGGTCAGCGAGGTGCCGTCGCCGCCGTCGGGGGCGTCGGCGCCGGGGGCGGGGCGGACCCCCGGCCGCGGCCAGACGGCGATGGGCACCCCCGCGTCGAGGACGGCCTCCAGGGTGCCGTCGACGTACGGTTCGGAGACCTCGGCGAGCACGGCCACCGGCGACGGCTCCTTCTGGAGGAACGGCCCGAGCTCCTCGCAGACGTCCTGGTCGCGGACCCGGTGGACCGCGGCCGACTGCTCGCCGCCGTGGATCTTGAACCAGCGCCACTTCTGCCGCCACGACTCGGCGGAGGTCCCCACCCGCTCGTCCGGGCAGCGCAGGACGACCTCGTAGTGGTCGCCGAGTTCGCGGGGCGGGCGGCCGGGGCGGCCGAGCGGTAGCCGCCAGGCTTCGAAGGCCTCGCTGAGCAGCGGGTAGGGGACGTCGAACTCGATCCGGCCGATCGGGACGCCCGTCCGGCCCGAGGAGGCGATCAGCGATCGAAGCTGCTCGGTGAGGTGGTCGCGGATCTCCGCCAGGGGCAACGGGCGGTCGGACTCCCAGAGGCTGCGGAACCCGGCCGCGGCCTCGTGGAACCACATCCGGACCCAGTACCGGTCACCGGCCAGGCTGTCCTCGGTCAGCTTCACGTGCAGCTCCGGCCCCTCGGTGGGCCGCGGCGGCGCCGGCGGGACCGCCGGGGTGCGCGTCCTCGTCACGGTGCCGTCGATCCAGGAGTCCGCGCGCCGGGCCCACGGCCGGTCGTCGCTCCAGGCCGCCAGGTGCCGGAGGAAGGCCGCCACCAGGTGCGGGCGGGCGGGGTTGCCGTGGCGCTGGTCGAGGTCGCGGACGATGTCGAGCAGCTGGGTGGAGGGCAGGGCCCGGGACGCCGGGGCGACGCAGCCCCCGACCTCGAAGGCCCAGCGGTAGGCGTCGTAGGTGTGGTCGGGGAGCCGGCGCCCCGCGAGGAGGGCGCCGAGTTCGTTCCAGGCCTGCTGGTCGAGGCGGGCGGCCTCGGCGGACGGGCGCGGGGCCGTCCACCGGTCGCCGAAGACCGGGGACCCGTCCCATCCCCGGTCGACCAGGAACTCGGGGTGCTGGCCGCCGGCGCCGGCGGCCCGGCTCAGCGCGAAGTCGGCCTGGACGGCGCGCGCGATGCCGGGCAGCCCGTGGACGACCTCGTCGAGGCCGCGGCCGGCGAACTTCCCGAGCAGGCTCTCGGTGAACCGTCCGGAGCCCCGTTCGGCGTCGTTCCGCGCCTGCTCGGCCGCCCGGCTCGCGTACAGCACGAACTGGCGCCGGTCGGGGTCGGTGGTCGCGCCGCCGTACTCCGTGGTCCCGAAGGTGCACGCGGACAGCAGCCGCTCGTCGATCCGGCAGGCGTCGGCGATCGCGACCTGGTGGCGGAAGCGGCCCGGTGGCGCGCTGCCGGACCGCCACCAGCGCAGCGCGGAGCCGAGGTTGAGGTGGCTCGTCCGCTGCTCGGTGGCGTCGGCGTAGGGGAGCATCAGCCGGTCGGTGCCGTCCAGGAACCCGTGGCCGGCCCAGTAGATCCACAGCAGGTCGCCGTCCCGGGCGGGGAGTTCACGGAAGAGCAAGTGCAGGACGTTGGCCTCCGTGGCGGCCTCGACGGGGTGCGTGCCGTCGGCGGGAAGCGGCGCCCCGGCGGGCGCGTGGCGGCCGGCCGGGGCCGACAGCAGCAGCCGGACGTTGGCGGCCGGCAGGCCAGCGCACCGGGTGAGCCAGTCGGCGATCCGGGAGGCGTCCCGCCCCGCGCCCGGAAGGTCCCAGTCGGGGCCGGTGTCATAGGTCTCGACGCCCACGACGAGGGCGTGCACCCGGTGCGGCGGGAACTCCGGCAGTGCGTCGAACGGTCCGGTCACCGCAGGGCCTTGGTCTCCTCGGCGATCCGGTCGTACACGTCGTCGATCTTCCAGTAGGCGCTGTGGCAGACCGGGAACGGCTGGCGGCTGTCGATCTCGTGGTCGACGACCTGGTCCGCCCCGGCGAAGACCGGCCGCGCCCGGAAGGCGAGCAGGTCGTTCCGGTCGAAGACGTTCAGCCAGCGGGGGAAGCCGGTCGGCAGGGGAGCGCCCGTGGGCAGCCCGGTGAGGGCGCCGAGCTCGTGCAGGAACGGGGCCTGCGAGCCGACCGTCACCAGCAGGCGGACGTCGCCCAGCGGCTTCCCGCGGAGGGCGGCGAGGGCGAGCAGGTCGACGAGGGCGACACCGCCCAGGCTGTGGCCGATCAGCACGGTGGGACCGTCGGAGGCGGTGACGTGCGCGGCCAGGGTGTCGCGCAGCGGTCCACCCTTGGCCTGGTAGCGCAGGATGTCGCCCAGCACCGGGACGGAGCCCGCGGTGAGGCGGCTCCGGCCGTGGTCGAGCCACGGTTGCGGGGTCATCCGCAGCGCCGTCGTGCCGAGGAGCCTGGCCGCCCTGCCGACCACTCCGCGGCCGGTGCCGCCGAGGGCGCTCGTCAGGAGCTCGACGAGGCGGTCCCGCTCGGCTCCGGTGCAGAGGGTCGACTCCGCGTGCAGGAAGAGCAGTCGGGCGACGACGGCCCGGCCGGCGGCCGCGACCAGATCGCCGGCGGCGGCCGCGGTGGTGGCCTCGCACGCGCCCCGGAACTCCTCCGACGCGCCCACGGTGTCCAGCGCGGACGGGTACGAGCCGTCGAGGCCGGTGGCGTGCAGGAGCAGGGCGAGTTCGCTCCCGGCCTCCGGGTGCCGGGGGAGTGCGGCGAGCAGGTCGGCGGTCTGGAACCCGGCCGCGCGGACGCCGGGCATCCCCCGGCCGGCCTGCTCCGGTCCGAGCGCGGCGATCAGGCGCAGCTCGTACAGCGGGTCGACGAGCAGCAACTGCCACTCGGCCGTCGCGGGGTCGGGCGGGGTGGCCGTGGTGCCCGGGTGTCCGGCCGGGCCGGACGGCGGGAAGCCGGGCACCGAGGCACCGGCGTGGGCGAGGCTCGCCCCGTGTTCGTCGCCCCAGTAACAGGAGTCGACGGCCGCCGTCGGGAACCGCCGGCCCAGTCGCTCGGCGACGAGGCCGAACAGGAGGTCGTGGCGCTCGCGCCGGACGCCAGTGCCGTGAACGAAAACGAACCGCACGTGTGTCTTCCCCTCAGTTCCGCCCCTGGGAAGCGAGGGTAGCGGCTCCGGGCGGATGCTGATCGGTGGTCAGGAAATCCCGGCCGGCCGGTGGCCGGGGCCGGGTGGCCGGGGCCGTCGCGGTGGCGTCCGGATCGTCACAGGAGGCCGGATTGTCCCGATCGGCCGCTGTGAGGAGTGCGAAAGTTCACCGTCAAGGTCTTGTCGCGTCATTTTCTACGCGCGTATCTTTGGGTCGCTGCGGGGGGCGGGTGACCGACTCCTGCTCTCTCTACGCGGGTAGCGCACGTTGTGCGCGCATCCGCCCGACCCTCCGTCACGAACCGGCGGCCCCACGCGCGCCGGCCCCCGTGCCACCCCCGACCGTCGCGCCGAACCCACATGCCGCGCGACGAGCTAGGAGTCATGCTCCGGTGACCACCGCCGCTCCCGCCCCCCGTCCCCGCCGGGCCCTGCTGCGCGCCGCGATCCTGCCGGCCGGTCTGGCCGCCTCGCTGGTGCTCGTCCCGCTCCCGGCCGCCTTCGCCGCCGGCCCGGCGGCGCCGACCGAGGCCGGGCCGCTGCGCATCCACGACGTCCAGGGCACCACCCGGATATCCCCGCAGGCCGGCAAGCCCGTCACCGGCGTGCCCGGCATCGTCACCGGCGTTCGCGCGTACGGCAGTTCCAAGGGCTTCTGGATCCAGGACCCGAACCCCGACGCCGACCCGGCCACCAGCGAGGGCGTCTTCGTCTTCACCGGCGGCAACCCGACCGTGAAGGTCGGCGACTCCGTCCTCGTCAGCGGCAAGGTCACCGAGTACTACCCGAGCTTCTCGGGCGGCTCGCAGTCCGTCACCGAGATCACCGGCCCCGCCGTCACCGTGGTCTCCTCCGGCAACCCGCTGCCGGCCCCGGTGGTCGTGGACACCCGCAACATCCCCGGCACCTACGCCCCCGCGGCGGGCGCCGACGGCAGCATCGACCAGGTGGCGCTCAACCCGGAGAAGTATGCGCTGGACTTCTACGAGTCGCTCGAGGGCATGCTCGTCGAGGTCGAGGACGTCCGGGTCGTCCAGGCCACGGACAAGTACAACGAGCTGTGGGTCGCCGCCGACAAGCAGGACCAGCGCAGCAAGCGCGGCGGCGTGCTCTACGAGTCGTACGCCGAGCCGAACGTCGGCCGGCTGATGGTGCAGCAGCAGGCCGCCGTCTCCCAGCAGCCCTTCCCGGTCGCCAACGTGGGCGACGTGCTGACGGGCACCACCAGCGGCCCGCTGGACTACAACCAGTTCGGCGGCTACACCCTCGTCGCCGGCACGATGGGCGCGCTGCAGGACAACCACCTCCAGCGCGAGGTCACCGCGAAGGCGAGCGACCGCGAACTCACCCTCGCCACCTACAACGTGGAGAACCTGGCCCCCGGCAACCCGGACTCCAAGTTCGCCGAGCTCGCCCGGGGCGTCGTCACCAACCTGCGCTCGCCCGACGTCGTCGCCCTGGAGGAGATCCAGGACGACAACGGCAGCAAGAGCGACGGCACGGTCGACGCGAGCCAGACCGTCGCCAAGTTCATCGCCGCGATCAAGGCGGCCGGCGGCCCGGCCTACGACTGGCGCTCGATCGACCCGCAGGACGGCAAGGACGGCGGCGAGCCCGGCGGCAACATCCGTCAGGTCTTCCTCTTCAACCCGCAGCGGGTCTCCTTCACGGACATCGCCGGCGGCACCGCCACCACCGCCGTCGGCGTGGCCGGCACCGGCGCCGACACCGCGCTGACCGCCTCGCCCGGCCGGATCGAGCCGAACGACGAGGCGTGGACGAACAGCCGCAAGCCGCTGGTCGGGCAGTTCAGCTTCCGCGGCCAGAAGGTCTTCGTGATCGCCAACCACTTCAACAGCAAGGGCGGCGACCAGGGCATCGACAGCCGCTTCCAGGCCCCGGCCCGCAGCTCCGAGGTGCAGCGCGTCAAGCAGGCCACCATCGAGCAGGCCTTCGTCGCCAAGCTGCTGGCCGCCGACAAGGAGGCGCGCGTCGTCTCCCTCGGCGACTTCAACGACTACCAGTTCTCGCCCGCGCTGACCGCCCTCACCAAGGACGGCGTGCTGCGCGACCTGGTCAACGAGCTGCCGGAGACCGAGCAGTACTCCTACGTCTACCAGGGCAACTCGCAGGTGCTCGACCACATCCTGGTCAGCCCCGAGGTCGGCTACGCCAAGTACGACGTGGTGCACATCAACGCCGAGTTCGCCGAGCAGGCGAGCGACCACGACCCGCAGGTGGTCCGCATCAAGCCGTGACCGGGCACCCCGCCCGGCCCGCCGTGACCGGGCACCCCTTCCCGGCAGGCCCGGACTGACCCCGGGCTATCCTGCCGTGGTCGGCGGCGACCACCGCCGACCACGGCAACGGGCCACGGGGGATCGAGCGGATGCGGTACCGGATCGAACGGATCGGGGTCGAGGACTGGCAGCGCCTGCGGGAGGTGCGGCTGGCCCAGCTGCTCGACTTCCCGATGGCCTTCGGCGAGACCCACGAGGCCGCCCTCTCGCTGGGCGAGGCCGACTGGCGGGCCCGCGCGGCCGGGCTGGCGCAACCGGACCGGGTCGGCCTGGTCGCGGTGGACGATGACGGCGCGTGGGTCGGCACGATGCTGGCCGTCCCCGAGGAGGAGCAGCCCGCCACCGTCGTCCTGATCGGCGTCTGGACGGCCCCCGCGCACCGCGGCCGCGAGCACGGCGCCACCGACGCCCTCCTGGACGCGATCACCGACTGGGCCCGCACCGAGGGCGGCGCGAAGCGGATGCTGCTCGGCGTCCACGAGGCGAACGACCGCGCCGCGGCCTTCTACCTGCGCCGCGGCTTCACCCACACCGGCGCCGCGAAGCCCTACACGCTGGACCCGCGGGCCCGGATCCTGGAGATGGTCCTCCCGCTGGACTGACCGCCGGCGGCCCGGCCGCGCACCGGGAGGACCCGGTGGCACCCGCGGGGTCAGAACCAGTGCAGGCAGTGCGGCGGGCGCTCGGCACGGAAGAGGGCGTCGGCGAGGTCGGCGGCGCCCGGCCGGTGTTCGAGCACGTGCCCGGCGCGCACCAGGGTGCTGGGGGCGGTGCCGCCGAGGTAGACCGCGCCCAGGTCGCGGACGTCCAGGGAGAGGTCGGGCTCGCGGTCGGTCGGCACGCAGGTGGCCCGGCCGCGGCGGGCGGTGAGCAGGTGGCGGCCGTGCTCGCCCAGGAACGGGTCGTCGACGTCGAGGACGAGCTCGCCGTCGGTCGGCCAGCCGCGGGCGGTCAGGGCGCGCGGCACGTCCAGCAGCCGCACCCAGAGCCAGTCGGTGTGCTTGCCCGGCTGGCCGGCTGCGTAGTCCGCGAGCTGCCAGCGCAGCGGGTGCGCGGGCGGGACGTGCTTGAACACGACCTCGGACACCAGGTCGTGCCCGAGCACGAACCGGGCCAGCGCCGTGTGGACGGCGTCGTCGGCGGCGATCGTCTCGTCGACCGTCAGGACGCGGCCGTCGCCGACCAGGTAGCTGGCGTAGCCGTCCGGGACGCCGTCCGCATCGCGGTGCACGGCGACGTGGCGCTTCGCCGGGGCGATCGGGGGCTTCCCCGCGCCCAGCTGCCACCAGCGGTGCGGTCGGGACAGCGCGCCGGGCTGCGCGCGGCGGTAGCGGTCGTACACCGCCTCCAGGACGTCCCCGCAGGCGGAGCGCGGCAGCACCTCGACGGATCCGGCGTCCGCGCCGCCCGCCGCGCCGCCGGCCCGGCCGCGCGCCCTGGACGGGGCGAGGACGGCCCGGTGGTGCGGCACCGTCAGCTGTTCCGTGTACGTCGCGCAGCCGTAGCCGAACCGGCCGTAGATGGTGGCCTCGGAGGCCGTCAGGACCGACAGGACCTCCCCGCGGGCCCGCAGGTCGGCGAGCTGGCGGCGCATCATCGCGGTGAGCACGCCGCGACGCCGGTGCGAGGGCAGCACGCCGACGGCCGTCACCCCGGAGACGGGGACGATGGCGCCGCCGGGCAGGGTGAGTTCGAAGGAGTACGCGCCGGCGGTGGCGACGGGGCGACCGTCCGCCTCCACCGCGAACAGGCCGCGGTCCATCTCGTACGCCGCCCACCAGCCCCCGTGCCCGGGCTCGACGGGGCGCTCGGGGAAGAACCCGAACGCGGCGTGGAGCGTGTCGACGAAGACATCGCGGTCCTGTTCGGTGGTGGGACGGATCTCCATCGCTGCGCTGTCTCCCCGGGGTGCCGGCACCACGGCCTGTGGTGTCCCGCCACAGTGCACCGCCGCGGCCCGGCCCGGTCAAACGGATTTCGGCCGTCGGTGCCTCGGTCGCCCCCGGGAGCCCGCCGCCCGTGCGGTCAGGCGTCGTGGGCCGTGCCCGCCCACACGCCCGGGGTCCGCCCGGCCCAGGGGGCCGCTCGTTCCAGCTGTCCGGCGAGCCGGAAGAGGAGGTCCTCGCGCCCGTACCCGGCGGCGAACTGGACGCCGAGCGGCAGGCCGGTGGCCGGGTCGCTCTCCAGGGGGACGGACATCGCGGGGGTGCCCGCGACGTTGAACGGGGCGGTGAAGGGCGAGCGGTGGAGGAGCTGTGCGGTCCAGCCGAGGCCGTCGGCCCCCTCGGCCCCGTCGGCGTAGGTGCCCAGGGGGACGGGCGGTTCGGGCAGGGCCGGGGTGAGCAGCAGGTCGTGGTCGGTGAAGCGGCGGCCGATCGCGCGCGCCACGTCGTTGCGCATCGCGAGCGCGCGGACGAACTCGGTGCCGCTGACCCGCCGGCCGAAGGTGTAGGCGGCCAGCATCTCGGGTTCCAGGGTGGTGGGGTCGACGGGCCGGTCGAAGGCCGCGGCGAAGTCGTCGATCCACGTCACCAGGTTGGTGCTCCAGAGCCGGGCGTTGGCCAGGACGAACTCCTCCCAGTCGACGCCGAGGTCGACCCTGACCTCCTCCACCCGGTGCCCCAGGGACTCGGCGAGCCGTGCCGAGCGCAGCGTGGCCTCGACGACGGCGCCGTCGACGGCGCGACCGCCCCAGGGCCGGGTGAGGAGGCCGATCCGCAGGCTGCCGGGGTCACGGGCGACCTCCTCGGCGTAGGGCCGTTCCGGCCGGGGCGCGGTGTACGGGTCACCGGCCTCGGGGCCGTGGACGAGGTCCAGCAGGGTGGCGCTGTCGCGCACCGAGCGGCTGAGGACGCCGTGGACGGCGAGCCCGTTGAAGACCTCGTCGGTGTCGGGGCCCATGGAGATCCGGCCGCGGGTGGGCTTCAGGCCGAACAGGCCGTTGGCGGCGGCGGGGACGCGGATGGAGCCCGCGGCGTCGGTGGCGTGGGCGATCGGGACGATGCCCGCGGCGACGGCGGCTCCCGAGCCGCCGCTGGAGCCGCCGGGGCTGCGGGTCGGGTCCCAGGGGTTGCGGGTGGGGCCGTACAGGACGCCTTCGGTGGTGGTGCTGTAGGCGAACTCGGGGGTGGCGGTGCGTCCGAGCGTCACCAGCCCGGCGCGGCGGAGGCGGGTCATCAGCGCGGAGTCGGCCGCGGCGACGTGGCCCGCGGCGATCCGGCTGCCCAGTTCCGTCCGCCTGCCGGCCATGGTGACGGCGAGGTCCTTGATCAGGAAGGGCACGCCGGCCAGTGGCGTGCTGCCCGGGGCCGGGGTGTCGTCCGCGGGCCAGGTCTCGACGACGGCGTTGATGAGCGGGTTCACCAGGTCGGCCGCCCGCTGTGCGGTGGCGGCGAGTTCGGCGGCGGTCACCTGGCCGCGGGCCACCAGGTCGGCCAGGCCGACGCCGTCGTGGGTCACGTACTCGGAGAGCTTCATTCGGGTCCGTTCGGGAGGTGATGGTGCCGGGATCGGGGTCGGTCGGGATCGGGTCGGTCGGTCGGGATCGGGATCGGGACTGAGACCGTTGGGTATCTCACGATACCGATCGGTATCGCATGGGACTGGCCGGTACCGTAACATTGCCGCCGGGGCACCACAACGCCCCGCCCCACCGGACCGACGAGGGATCGAACGGCGAACATGGACAGGGCCGGCAGACAGAGCAGGGTGGCCAAACTGCCGCCCCGGGAGCGGATCCTCGACGCGGCGGAGGAGCTCTTCTCGCGCGAGGGGATCAGGGCGGTGGGCGTCCAGGCGATCGCCGACCGGGCCGAGACCACCAAGATGGCGCTCTACCGCCACTTCGCCACCAAGGACGCGCTGGTCGAGGAGTGGCTGCGGATCGTCGCGGCCGACTACACCGCCGCGTTCGACCGGCTGGCGCAGGCCCACCCCGACGACCCCCGGGCGCAGATCCTCGGACTGGCCCGGTTCATCGCCGACGGACTCCCCGGGATCTCCCACCGCGGCTGCCCGTTCATCAACTCCGTGGCGGAGCTGCCCGACCGCACCCACCCGGCGCGCCGGCTGATCGAGGCCCACAAGGTGCGTCAGCTGCGCCGGCTCACCGACCTGTGCGTCCGGGCCGGGCTGCCCGATCCGCAGGACGCGGCGGCGGAGCTCACCTTCCTCCTCGAAGGGGCCCAGGTGAGCGTCCAGAACGGGAGCGTCGAGCGCGCGGGCGAGCGGCTGATGAGGATCGTCGAAGCCGTCCTGGACCGCCGCCCGGCTCCCGGGCCCACCGGCTGAGGGGTGGGCCCCGGCGGCCCGGCCGGGCGAAACCGGCGGTCAGGGGCCGCAGTTCAGACGGGCGGCAGCAGATCGCTCCCGCTGACGGTGTACGTCAGCGGGGGGTAGACGAAGTCCGTCTCCAGGTTCTCGCGGCGCCGCAGCCGGTAGAACTCGCGCTGCTGCTCCTCGTCGGCCTGAACGAGGCGCGCCCCCTGCGGGAGGTACGGATGCCCGTCCCGGAACCGCAGCGAGGTCCTCGAGGTCCGGAAGGTCACGCCCAGCCACTGGTTGTCCGCCGCCCCGGCGGGCGCGTCCAGGACGATCCGGTGCCTGAGCCGACGGTTCGCGTCGACGGAGAACGCGACGACACCGTGGTGGGTGAGCGGGACCTCGAACCTCTCGCCCCCGGGCCCCTTCGACTCGAAGACCAGCTTCCTCGGCGGGCCCGCGTCGGGGTGGCGGTAGCAGGAGAGGACGGCGACGAACGACCCGTCGGCCAGGTCGAGGGCCTGGTCGGAGTGGCCGCCCATGGTCCGGTAGGCGTTCGTGTAGCACTCGACGAGGGCGTTGTCGAAGTCCACCGGGAGGTCCGCGTGTTCCCGGATCCGCCGGGCCAGCCGCTCGTGCACGGCCCGGAACCGCTGCGCCGGGCCGACGTAGCGCGTGGTGGTGCGGACGAGCGGCACACCGCCCGACTCGTCGACCCTGGTGAGCGTGGCGCCGCGCCGGCCCTTCCCCAGGTCCTCCAGCCGGGCCGACGCGGACAGCTCCGCGAAGAGGTCCTCCTCCGCGGGGAGCGTGCAGGAGAGGATCCCGTCCGGGAGGCTAGAGGTTGGGGGCACCGTAGTCTCCCGTGTTCATGCTGAAGAGGAACTCCTGGCCGTAGTCGACGAAGGCCGAGGTGCGGTTCTCCTCGGCGTACAGCCGGCGCAGCTCGTCCATTCCGGCCGGGGTGGACGGCTCCAGCGGCACCGGGCCCCCGGGCGTCTTGAGGAACGTCCGGCCGTCCCGGTGGACGGCTTCGGTGCTCGAACAGCGCACCACGTAGCCCAGCCGGGTCGGGAGCAGCTCGGCGTCCAGCGCCGAGGGCCGGATCTCGTGGGTGTACAGGCGGTTGGTGGACAGCGGCATGAAGAACACGGAGCCGGGGTGGAGGGTGAGGGTGAACTGCGGGGGGAGCGCCGGCCCGTCCGGCCCGCCGGCCTGCTCCTTGAGGCGGAAGTGGAGCCTGGTCAGCCCGCTGGTGCCCTTCACGCCGTGGTCGAAGGCGTCGTCGGGCAGGGGCTGCAGCCGGTCCAGCCGGTCGTAGAAGGTGCAGAAGGCCATGATGCCGTTGACGGGCATGTCCTTGGTCTTGTCGGCGTGGGACGAGATCCTGGCCTTGGACTGCCTGCGCTCCGCCGTGGCACGGGTGTTGTGGTAGATCTGCGCGAGGACGTGGTTCAGCGGTGCCTGGCCGCGGAAGACGTCGGCGGCCTCGCGGTTCAGCGCCTCGACGATGTGCGTGTCGGTCGGGCGGAAGTTCTCCGTCGGCCCGGAGAGGTTCGTGGAGCACCGGAGCAGCCGGAAGTGCAGTTCGTCCCGGTCCTGGGTGACGGGCGTCAGGTAGATCCCGCTGCGGTGGGCCGTTCCGGGCTTGGTGGACTCGGTCAGGGACTGGAACGCGTGCTCGGCACGGATCCGTCCGAAGTGGTCGGCGTCGGGCTCGAAGAAGCGCGGGTAGTACACGCCGACGCCGTGCACGCGGACGGGGACCCGGCCGAGGCCGACGGGCGTCCACGGTGCGTCGGCGTCCCCGCGGCAGCCGTGCGACAGCTCCCGGACGACGAACACCCGGGCGGCCGCGCGCAGCCGGTGACGGCTGGTTCCCGACACGTCGCCGCAGAGATAGACGGTCCTCCCCGCGAGGTCGGCCGCGCCCGCGGCGAGCTCCTCCGGCGTGATCGTGGACCCGAAGAACCCCCTGAGCACCTCGTGGTCCTGCAGCTCCGGGGGTGCGACCAGGACGGTCCCCGAGTCCTCGATGCGGGCTTCCGCCGGCTCTGTCGTGTGCATCGAACGGTCCCTGTCGTGCGCGGGCGGTGTGGATCTCCCACGACCGCGGACATGGCAATGGCCCGCACTCCGCCCTTCACCCCGCGGGGCGTGGACGGCAGGAGACGGACCGTTGGACCCCGATGCTCTCACGGGCCCCGACGGCGGGCAACGGGGTTCCGCACCGGCGACCGCCGGCCGCGGTGGCGGCCCGGCGGCTGCACCGCCGGGCCGCCACGCGCCTCGCTCCGGCCCGGGCAGCCGAGCCGGCCCACCTCGGTTGAGGCATGGGGGAACCACCGGGAACTACCGGAGGCGGGTCGCCGTCCGGACGAGGTCGGCGACGGCTCGGGACCGACTGTGCGGCGGCCAGGCGATCACCGTGGTGACCTTCGGCGCGTCCAGTACGGGGACGGCGGCGAGGTCACCGTGCAGTCGGGCCCGGCACGACTCCGGTGAGACCGCGCAGGCACGGCCGAGCGCGACGAGCTGCAGCAGCTGCGCGTGGTCGCGGACCTGCGGGCCGGGCCCGGGCGGGTAGCTGCCGTCGGGGGCGGGCCAGCGCGGCAGGGGCAGGCCGGGCAGCCCGGTGATGTCGGCCATGTGCACATGGGGCCGGACGGTGAGCGGATGCCCGGCCGGCAGGACCACGACCTGGCCCTCCGTGCCGAGTTCCTCGGTGTGGAACCCGGCCGTCGAGTCGTACGGCCGGTGCAGCAGCGCCACGTCGGCCCGGCCCTCGCGCAGGAGTCGTTCCTGCTCGGCCGGACCGCACAGGAGGACCTCGACGGGGGCGGCGCCGGGTTCGGCGGCGTAGGCGTCCAGCAGCTCCGCCAGCAGTTCGCGGGACGCACTGGCCTTCGTGACCAGGACCAGGCCGGGGCGGCCGGCCGGGGGAAGGGCGGCGCGGCGGGTCCGGCGCTCGGCCGCTTCGACCGCGTCGAGGGCCGCCCGGCCCTCGGTCAGCAGCACCGAGCCGGCTTCGGTGAGCGTGACGGTGCGGCTGGTCCGGTCCAGCAGCGTCGCCCCGAGCCGGCGTTCGAGCTGCCGGATCGCCCGTGACAGCGGCGGCTGCGCGATCCCGAGCCGCTGCGCGGCGCGCCCGAAGTGCAACTCCTCGGCGACGGCCACGAAGTAGCGCAGTTCCCTGGTCTCCATCCGGCCACGGTACTCCGGATCGATACCTGGAGGGTATCGATGCCCACCCGATCGGTCTTGGACCCCGGCCGGGGTCCGGGAGCAGCATGGTCTCCATGAGCGAACGAACGATCGCGCTGGTCACCGGCGCGAACAAGGGGATCGGCTACGAGATCGCCGCGGGCCTGGGCGCCCTCGGCTGGAGCGTCGGCGTCGGCGCCCGCGACGATCGGCGCCGCGGGGCCGCGGTGGAGGGGCTGCGCGCGGCCGGCGTCGACGCGTTCGGCGTGCCGCTGGACGTCACCGACGACGCGAGCGCGACCGCCGCCGCACGGCTGATCGAGGATCGGGCCGGGCGCCTCGACGTGCTCGTCAACAACGCCGCCATCGCGGGCGGAATGCCGCAGGAGCCGACCCGGGTCGACCCCGCCACCGTCCGTACGGTCGTGGAGACCAACGTGATCGGCGTCATCCGCGTCACCAACGCGATGATGCCGCTGCTGCGCCGCTCCGCCTCACCGCGGATCGTGAACATGTCCAGCAGCGTCGGCTCCCTCACCCGGCAGTCGGGGCCGGACGCGGAGCGGACGGCGGGCCCGGTGGCCGCGGCGTACTCGCCGTCGAAGACGTTCCTGAACGCCGTCACCCTCCAGTACGCCCGGGAGTTGAGCGGCACGAACGTCCTGATCAACGCCGGCTGCCCCGGCTACGTCGCGACCGACCTCAACGGTTTCCGCGGCGTGCGCACCCCCGCACAGGGCGCGGCCATCGCCATCACCCTCGCGACCCTGCCCGACGACGGCCCGACCGGCCGGTTCTTCGACGACGCCGGCGTCGTGCCCTGGTGACGTGCACGGCGGTCCCCACCCACGCGGCCGCCCGGGCCGGTTCGCCCGGCCCGCGGCGGTCGCGCGGAGGGCGGGAGGAGGCGGCGGAAAACAAGCAGGCATGATTGCTTTTTTCTCCGGCCGGTGCCACGCTGCTGCCCGACGGCGCTCGTGCGGGAGCGCCGCCAACCCGCCGGCAGGGGAGGCGCTTTGGCGCGCGCACGCTCGGTACTGCGGATCGGCAACGCCTCGGGCTTCTACGGGGACCGCTTCGATGCGGTGCGCGAGATGCTCACTGGCGGGCCGCTGGACGTGCTCACCGGGGACTACCTCGCCGAGCTGACCATGCTGATCCTCGCCAGGGACCGCATGAAGGACCCCTCGCTCGGGTACGCCCGGACGTTCCTGCGCCAGATGGAGGAGTGCCTCGGGCTGGCGCGCGAGCGCGGCGTGAAGATCGTGGTGAACGCGGGCGGACTCCAACCCGCCGGGCTCGCCCGCGAGTTGCGGAAACTGGTGCAGCGTCAGGGAATCGCGGCGACGGTCGCCCACGTCGAGGGGGACGACCTGCTCCCGCAGCAGAGCGAACTCGGCCTCCCCGACGGCCTGCTGGCGGCCAACGCCTACCTCGGCGCCTTCGGCATCGCGGCCTGCCTGGAGGCGGGTGCGGACGTGGTGGTCACCGGGCGGGTCACCGACGCCGCGCTGGTCGCGGGCCCGGCGATCGCCCACTTCGGCTGGACGGCGGACGACCTGGACGCCCTCGCCGGAGCGGTGGTGGCCGGTCACGTCCTGGAGTGCGGCGCCCAGGCCACCGGCGGGAACTACGCCTTCTTCCGCGAGCACGACGTCACCCGCCCCGGCTTCCCGATCGCCGAGCTGCACGCCGACGGCTCCAGCGTGATCACCAAGCATCCGGGCACCGGTGGCGCCGTCACCGCCGGCACGGTGACGGCCCAACTCCTGTACGAGACCGGCGGGGTGCGCTATCCGGGCCCGGACGTCACCGCCCGGCTGGACTCGGTGCGGCTCACCGAGGAGGGCCCGGACCGGGTGCGGATCGACGGGGTCCGCGGCGAGGCGCCCCCGGCCACGCTCAAGGTGGGCCTCAACCGGCTCGGCGGGCACCGCAACGAGGTGGTGTTCGTCCTCACCGGTCTGGACGTCGAGGCCAAGGCCGACCTGGTGCGGCGGCAGTTCGCCGCCGCGCTGGCGCCGGCCGCCCGGCCCGCCGAACTGCGCTGGACCCTCGCCCGCACCGACCACCCGGACGCCCCGACCGAGGAGACGGCCTCCGCGCTGCTGCGGCTGACCGCCCGCGATCCGGAACCGGCCCGGGTGGGGCGCGAACTGGGCAAGGCCGCCGTGGAGTTGGGCCTGTCCGGCTACCCGGGGTTCCATCTGACCGCCCCGCCCGGGCCGGGCGCCCCGTACGGGGTGTTCACCGCCGCGTTCGTGGACGCCAAGGCCGTCGGGCACACCGCGGTGCTGCCGGACGGCCGCCGGGTCACCGTCCCGCCCGCGCCCGTGACGGCCCGGCCGGCGCTCCCGGAGGCGGGGACGGAAGTCGGGACGGAAGCGGGGGCGGAGGCGGGAGCACTCCCGGAAGCACGGACGGAAGCGCGGACGGAAGCGGAGCAGGAGCCGGCGGCGCTCCCCCAGCCCCTCCCGGCGGGCCCGGTCCGCCGCGCCCCGCTCGGCCTGGTGCTCGGCGCCCGCAGCGGCGACAAGGGCGGTGACGCCAACCTGGGCGTCTGGGCCCGTTCCGAGGACGGCTGGCGCTGGCTCGCGCACACCCTGACCGTCGAGATGCTCCGCGAACTGCTGCCCGAGACGGCGGAGTTGCCGGTGGCCCGGCACCTGTTGCCGAACCTGCGCGCGGTCAACTTCACCCTTACCGGGCTCCTCGGCGAGGGCGTCGCCGCCCAGCACCGCTTCGACCCGCAGGCCAAGGCCCTCGGGGAGTGGCTGCGCTCCCGCCACCTCGACATCCCGGAGGTCCTGCTGTGACCGTGCTGCCCACCCGCGTCGACCCGGCCGGGCCCGAGTACGCCGAGCACCGCGCCGCGATGCTCGACAAGCTGGCCGGCCTGGACGCCGAGCACGCCAAGGCGCTGGCCGGTGGCGGGCCGAAGTACGTGGACCGCCACCGCGCCCGCGGCAAGCTGTTGCCGCGCGAGCGGATCGAGCTGCTGGTCGATCCGGACTCGCCGTTCCTGGAGCTCTCCCCGCTGGCCGCCTGGGGCAGCGAGTACCCGGTGGGCGCGGCGCTGGTCACCGGGATCGGGGTGGTCGAGGGCGTGGAGTGCGTGATCACCGCCAACGACCCCACGGTGCGCGGCGGCGCCAGCAACCCGTGGACGCTGCGCAAGGCGCTGCGCGCCAACGAGATCGCGCTCGCCAACCGCCTTCCGCTGGTGAACCTGGTCGAGTCGGGCGGCGCCGACCTGCCCAGCCAGAAGGAGATCTTCATCCCGGGCGGCGCGCTGTTCCGCGACCTGACCCGGCTCTCCGCCGCCGGAGTGCCCACCGTGGCCGTGGTGTTCGGCAACTCGACGGCCGGCGGGGCGTACGTCCCGGGCATGTCCGACCACACCGTGCTGGTGCGGGAGCGGGCGAAGGTGTTCCTCGGCGGCCCGCCGCTGGTGAAGATGGCCACCGGTGAGGAGGCCGACGACGAGTCGCTCGGCGGAGCGGAGATGCACGCCCGCACCTCGGGCCTGGCCGACCACTTCGCGGTGGACGAGGCGGACGCGCTGCGGCTGGCCCGCCGGATCGTCGCCCGGCTGGACCACCGCAAGCCCGGCCCGGCACCGGACCGCCTCGCCGAGCCGCCGAAGTACGACGAGGAGGAGCTGCTGGGCATCGTCCCGGGCGACCTCAAGGTGCCCTTCGACCCGCGCGAGGTGATCGCGCGGATCGTGGACGGCTCCGACTTCGACGAGTTCAAGCCGCTCTACGGCACCAGCCTGGCCACCGGCTGGGCCAGGCTGCACGGCTACCCCGTCGGGGTGCTGGCCAACGCCCAGGGCGTGCTGTTCAGCGCGGAGTCGCAGAAGGCCGCCCAGTTCATCCAGTTGGCGAACCAGCGGAACGTCCCGCTGCTGTTCCTGCACAACACCACCGGCTACATGGTCGGCAAGGACTACGAGCAGGGCGGCATCATCAAGCACGGCGCGATGATGATCAACGCGGTGTCCAACTCGCGGGTCCCGCACCTGTCGGTGCTGATCGGCGCCTCCTACGGGGCCGGCCACTACGGCATGTGCGGCCGGGCCTACGAGCCGCGCTTCCTGTTCGCCTGGCCGAGCGCCAAGTCCGCGGTGATGGGCCCGCAGCAGCTCGCCGGGGTGCTGTCGATCGTCGCCCGGCAGTCGGCCGCCGCCAAGGGGCAGCCGTACGACGAGGACGCCGACGCGGCGATCCGCGCGATGGTCGAGCAGCAGATCGAGGCCGAGTCGCTGCCGGCGTTCCTGTCCGGTCGGCTCTACGACGACGGCGTGATCGACCCGCGGGACACCCGCACCGTGCTGGGCCTGTGCCTGTCCGCGATCCACAACGCGCCGGTCGAGGGCGCGCGCGGCTACGGCGTCTTCCGGATGTGAGGGGACGAGACGACATGATCACCAACCTGCTGGTCGCCAACCGCGGGGAGATCGCCCGACGGGTCTTCCGGACCTGCCGCGCGCTCGGCATAGCGACCACCGCCGTCCACTCCGACCCGGACGCCGACGCCCCGCACGTGCGCGAGGCCGACGCGGCCGTGCGGCTGCCGGGCGCCGCGCCCGCCGACACCTACCTGCGGGCCGACCTGATCGTCCGCGCGGCCCTGGAGGCGGGGGCGGACGCCGTCCACCCCGGGTACGGATTCCTCTCGGAGAACGCGGAGTTCGCACAGGCGGTGCTGGACGCCGGGCTGGTCTGGGTCGGCCCGCCGCCGGCCGCGATCGCCGCGATGGGATCCAAGACGGCCGCCAAGCGGCTGATGGCCGCGGCCGGCGTGCCCGTCCTGGGCGCCCTGGAGGCGCCGACCGAGGCCGACCTGCCGGTGCTGGTCAAGGCGGCGGCCGGCGGCGGCGGCCGCGGCATGCGGGTGGTGCGCACCCTGGCCGAGCTGCCCGACCAGCTGGCGGCCGCCCGGGCCGAGGCGGCCAAGGCCTTCGGCTCGGACGAGGTGTTCTGCGAGCGCTACCTGCCCACCGGCCGGCACGTCGAGGTCCAGCTGCTGGCCGACGCGCACGGCACCGTCTGGGCGGTCGGCGACCGCGACTGCTCGCTGCAGCGGCGGCACCAGAAGGTGATCGAGGAGGCGCCGGCGCCGGGCCTGCCGGAGGCCGTCCGGGCCGGGCTGCACGCGGCGGCGGTCAGTGCCGCCCGGGCGATCGGCTACACCGGTGCGGGCACCGCCGAGTTCCTGCTCGCCGAGGACGGCCGGTTCCACTTCCTGGAGATGAACACCAGGCTGCAGGTGGAGCACCCCGTCACCGAGGCGGTCAGCGGCCTGGACCTGGTGGCGCTGCAACTCGCCGTCGCGGAGGGGGAGTCGCTGCCCGGTCCGGTCCCGCCGCCGTCCACCGGCTGGGCGATCGAGGCCCGGCTCTACGCCGAGGACCCGGCCAAGGACTGGCAGCCTGCCACCGGCACCCTGCACCGGCTCGAACTCGACGGCCCGCACCAGGAGTTCACCGGCCGTGGGGTCCGGCTGGACTGCGGCGTGGCGGCCGGCCAGGAGATCACCCCGCACTACGACGCGATGCTCGCCAAGGTGATCGCCTGGGCGCCGAACCGGGCGGCCGCGGCCCGCCTGCTGGCCGACGCGCTCACCCGCGCCCGGATCCACGGCCCGGCCACCAACCGGGAGTTGCTGGTCCGTGCGCTGCGCCACCCGGCCTTCCTGGCGGCCCGGTTGCACACCGGCTTCCTGACCGAGCACGCCGACGACCTCGCCGCCCCCGACGGCGGCGACCCCGCCCGGACCGCCCGCGCCGCCCTGGCCGCGGCGCTCGCCGACGCGGCCGCCCGCCGCCGCACCGGGCCGCACGGCGCGCTGCCCCCGGGCTGGCGCAACCTGCCCTCGCAGCCCCAGCTCAAGCGCTACCGGGCCGAGGACGGCACCGAGCGGGAGGTCCGCTACCGGCTGAACAGGGACGGCCTGCGGGCCGACGGGCACCCGGGGACGGAGCTGGTCGACGCCACGCCCGAGCAGGTCGTCCTGCGCGAGGGGGCCGTCCGGCGCGGCTACCGCGTCGCCCGCCACGGCGACCGGGTCTTCGTCGACGGCCCGGACGGCGCCACCGCACTGACCGCCCTGCCCCGCTTCCCCGACCCGGTTGCCCGGACCGACCCGGGCGCCCTGCTCGCCCCGATGCCGGGCACCGTCGTGCGCACCGCGGCCGCCGTCGGCGACACCGTCACCGCCGGCCAGCCGCTGCTCTTCCTGGAGGCGATGAAGATGGAGCACCGCGTCACCGCCCCCGCCGACGGCGTCCTCGTCGAACTCCGCGCCACCCCCGGCCAGCAGGTCGAACTCGGCACCCTGCTGGCCGTCGTGCAGACCCCCGCCTGACCGGCGGACCGCGGCCGCGGCACGACCGGAGCGCGGCCCGCACCCGCCGGACCACAGCCTGAGCACCGCCCGAGCCAGGAAGGACCCCGCATGTCCACCATCGGCAGTCAGCTCATCGAGACCCCCGAACGCCGGGCGCTGCGCCAGGCCGTCGCCGATCTCGGCGGCCGCTACGGCTCCGCCTACTACCTCGCCAAGGCCCGGGCGGGCGAACCCGCCGAGGAGCTGTGGGCCGACGCCGCCAAAGCCGGCTACCTCGGGGTGAACCTGCCCGCCGAGTACGGCGGCGGGGGCGGCGGCATCACCGATCTGGCCATCGTGCTGGAGGAGTTGGGCACGGCCGGCTGCCCGCTGCTGCTGCTCATCGTCTCCCCGGCGATCTGCGGCACGGTGATCGCCCGGTACGGCACCGAGCAGCAGAAGCGGCAGTGGCTGCCGGGCCTGTCCGACGGCAGCCGCCGGATGGCCTTCGGCATCACCGAGCCGGACGCCGGCTCCAACGCGCACCGGATCTCCACCGTCGCCCGGCGGGACGGCGAGGACTGGCTGCTGACCGGCCGCAAGGTCTTCGTCTCCGGCATCGACCACTGCGACGCGGTGCTGTTCGTGGCCCGGACGGAGGACGCCCGCACCGGCCGGCTCAAGCCCTGCCTGTTCGTCGTCCCGCGCGACACCCCCGGCTTCGAGTACCGGGCGATCCCGATGGAACTGGTCGCGCCCGAGAAGCAGTTCCAGGTCTTCCTGGACGACGTCCGGCTGCCCGCCGAGGCGCTGGTCGGGGACGAGAACGCCGGCCTGCTCCAGCTCTTCGCGGGCCTCAACCCCGAACGCGTGCTGACCGCGGCCTTCTCGCTCGGCCTGGCCCGGCAGGCCCTGCGCAAGGCCGTCGAGTACGCGCGGACCCGCACCGTCTGGTCCACCCCGATCGGCGCCCACCAGGGCCTGGCCCACCCGCTGGCCCAGTGCGCGGTGGAGATCGAGCTGGCCCGGCTGATGACCCAGAAGGCCGGGCTGCTCTACGACGCGGGCGAGGACGTGGCGGCCGGGGAGGCCGCCAACATGGCCAAGTACGCGGCCGGCGAGGCGGCCGCCCGGACGGTCGACCAGGCGGTGCAGACCCTCGGCGGCAACGGTCTGACCCAGGAGTACGGGCTGGGGGCGCTGCTGACGGCCACCCGGGTGGGCCGGGTCGCTCCGGTCAGCCGGGAGATGGTGCTCAACTACGTGGCCCAGCACACCCTCGGCCTGCCGAAGTCCTACTGAGGCAGGCCCGCACCGCGGGCGGCGGGCGGCCACGGGAACACCGCCCACCGCCCGCCGTCCGCCGGAGCCGGCGACGGCCCCGGCCGGCGGCCGTCGGCGGGCAGGTCAGGACTCGGCGTCGCGTCCGGTGCGGCGGCGCAGCGCGCGGACGCCGAGGCCGACCGCGCCGGCG
Organism: Kitasatospora sp. NPDC101176; assembly: GCF_044768035.1. NCBI lineage: Bacteria > Bacillati > Actinomycetota > Actinomycetes > Kitasatosporales > Streptomycetaceae > Kitasatospora > Kitasatospora sp. NPDC101176. Next base: position 102,553 of record NZ_JBIWPA010000007.1, on the reverse strand, counting down.
ATCACGGCCGCCCCGCCGAGCACCTGGGCGCTGTTGGCATCGGACGCGCCGCCGCCACCGGTGCCGACCCCGCCGACCGGGCCGGTGGGCGAGGCGCTCGGCGGGCCGCCGGGGGAGGCGCTCGGCGAGGAGCCGGGGGAGGCGCCGGGCGACGGCGAGGCGCTCGGGGAGGGGCTGGTGCTCTGGCCGACCGGCGACGGCGAGGAGGACGGCGACGAGGACGGCGACGAGGACGGCGAGGAGGACGGCGACGGGGAGGGCGACGGAGACGGTGACGGAGAGGGCGAGCTGCTGGCGCAGGACACGTCGAAGACCTTCTGCTTCGCGTTGCCGTTCTCGCCGACGAACGTCCATTCGAGCTTGTAGTGCCCGTCCGGCAGGCTGTAGTTCGGCGTCGCGCCGGCTCCGGTGGTCAGCAGGATCGACCCGGACAGCACCAGGGCGCTGCCGGTCGGCGGCTGTTGCGAGATGGTCCAGGACACCAGCTGCACGGTGTCGAAGTTGAAGGCGTCCAGGTAGAACCGGCAGACCTTGGGCTCGTCGCGGGTGTCGTTCACCGGCGTGGTGTCGTTGTGGATCTTCACGTCGCCGTTGTCACCGGGAGCGGCCAGCGCGACGGGCGCGCCGCCCAGGGTGAGGGCGGCGGCCGCCGCGGTGGCGGCGAGCAGCCGGCGGGCCGACCGCAGGCGAGGGGAGGTGGGACTCACGGTGGGGGCTCCAGGTGCCGGGGCCGCGTCCGGGGGCGGGCGGCCGTGGTGCAACACCGTCGGCCCGGGCGCCCCCGGCGGCAAACGTGCCACGCGCGCTCCGCCCTTCGTTCCTCACAATGGCGCAACGTCCCGTCGCTGTCCGTATGCTCCTGAACGCGCCCCCGGCCGGCCGCCCGTCCGATCCGCCGCCGGCCCTCGATCCTGCGTCAACTACCTTTGTGGAGGCACACCTTGGTCTTCCGTAGCGAGTTCCCCGACGTCCCCGTGGTCGACCTGCCGATCCATGACGCGGTCCTCGGCGACGCGGCCCGGTACGGCGAGCGCCCGGCCCTGGTCGACGGCGTCACCGGCGAGTGCGTGAGCTACGCGCGGCTGGCCGCCGGGGTCGAACGGGTGGCCGCCGGACTGGCGGGCGCGGGGGTGCGCCAGGGAGACGTGGTGGCGCTGTTCAGCCCCAACACGATCGGCTACCCGCTGGCCTTCTACGGCGCCACGCGGGCCGGCGCCACTGTCACCACCGTCTCCTCGCTCGCCACCGCCACCGAGCTGGCGGGCCAGCTCCGCGACAGCGGCGCCCGGTGGCTGATCACCGTCTCCCCGTTCCTGCCGACCGCCCGCAAGGCCGTCGACCTGCTGGCGGGCCCCGGCGGTGCCGGGCCGGAGGTGGTCGTCCTGGACGGCGCCGAGGGCCACCGCTCGCTGGCCGACCTGCTGGCCGCCACCGGCCCCGTCCCCGCCATCACCGTGGACCCGGGCCGGGACGTCGCCGTGCTCCCCTACTCCAGCGGCACCACCGGACTGCCCAAGGGCGTGATGCTCACGCACCGCTCGATCGCCACCAACCTCGCCCAGTGCGACGCGCTCTACCGGCCCGCCGAGGGCGAGCGGGTGCTCGCCGTGCTGCCGTTCTTCCACATCTACGGCCTGGCCGCGCTGCTCAACCAGCCGTTGCGCTGCGGCGCCACCGTGGTCGTGCTGCCCCGCTTCGACCTGGAGCAGTTCTGCCGCACCGTCGAGGAGCAGCGGGTGCAGGCCCTGGTGGTCGCCCCGCCGATCGCGCTCGCCCTGGCCAAGCACCCCGCCGTGGACCGCTTCGACCTCTCCTCGGTCGAGTACCTGCTGTGCGCGGCCGCCCCGCTGGACCCGGACCTCGCCGACGCCTGCGCCCGCCGGCTCGGCCTGCCGCACCTGCTCCAGGGCTACGGGATGACGGAGCTCTCCCCGGTCACCCACGTGGTCTCCCCGCACGACCCGGCGCCGGCGCCGGGTTCGGTGGGCCGGATGGTCCCCTCCACCGAGCTGCGCGTCGCCGCCCTGGACGGCTCCGACCCGGACCTCGGGCCCGGCGCGCAGGGCGAGCTGCTGATCCGCGGCCCGCAGGTGATGCGGGGCTACTTCGGCCGCCCCTCCGACACCGCGGCCGTGATCGACGCCGAGGGCTGGCTGCACACCGGCGACGTCGGCTACGTCGACGAGCGCGGTTACCTGTACATCGTCGACCGGGTGAAGGAGCTGATCAAGTACAAGGGCTATCAGGTCGCCCCCGCCGAGCTGGAGGCGGTGCTGCTCGGACACCCGCAGATCGCCGACGCCGCCGTCATCGGCGTCCGGGACGCCGACGGCACGGAGTGCCCCAAGGCCTTCGTGGTCCGCGCCCCCGGCGGGGTGCTGAGCGCCGAGGAGGTCGGCGCCTACGTGGCCGAACGGGTGGCCCCGTACAAGAAGGTCCGCGCGGTGGAGTTCGTCGAGGCCGTCCCCAAGTCCCCGGCCGGCAAGATCCTGCGCCGCGAACTGCGCGACCGGGAGGCCGCCCGCACGGCCGGCGCCGTCGTGGCACCCCGCACGGGCGGCCCCGACGGCGCCCGCCCGGCGGCACCCGAGGCCGCGCACTGACCCCGCCGGAGGAGGGCGGCGCCCCCGGAAGCGGCGGGCGGGCCCCCGTCTGTGAAGATCGACCCGCGGGCCGCGCCGGGCCCGCCGAGCGGCCCGGCGCTCCCGGCCGGCCCGCCGCGCCCCCACCGGAACAGGAACCGCCACCCGCCATGACCAGCCACCCCGCCGCCCGCACCCCCCAGCAGGACCGCAGCCGCGCCACCCGGGCCCGGCTGCTCGCGGCGGCCGTGGACTGCCTGGCCGAGCTCGGCTGGCACGGCTCCACCGTCGGCGTGGTGGCCGAGCGGGCCGGCGTCTCCCGGGGCGCCGCCCAGCACCACTTCCCGACCCGCGAGGACCTGTTCACCGCGGCCGTCGAGCACGTCACCGCCGAGCGGCTGGCGGCCGTCCGCGCCCACGCGGACGAGCTGCCGGCCGCCGGCCCCGACCGGACCCGGGCGGTCGTCGACATGATCGTGCGCCTCTACACCGGCCCGCTGTTCCGCGCCGCCCTCCACCTGTGGACGGCCGCGGCCACCGAGGAGGCGCTGCGCGAGCGGATCATCGCGCTGGAGGGACACGTCGGCCGGGAGGCCCACCGGGCCGCCGTCGAGTTCCTGGACGCCGACGAGAAGCGCCCCGGCGTGCGCGAATCCGTGCAGGCCACCCTGGACCTCGCCCGCGGGCTGGGCCTGGCCAACCTGCTCACCGACGACAGCGGCCGACGATCCGGAGTGATCCGGCAGTGGGCGGGCGTTCTGGAGAGTACGCTGCGGCCGGTACGCCCATGACGCCCGTACGACCGGAGCGGCCGGACGAGCCCTGACCAAGGGGTCGCCGGGCGGCCGATGTCCGTGCAGTCTGGAGAAGAACCCCGGCCGGCACGGACCGCGAGGCCGCCCGGCCGGGCACGAGCCGAACCGGGGTGCTGCCTGATCATGCACGGACACGAGTGGGACGCGACCGCTGCCGCCGGCCCCGCACCCGGCGGTGCCCCCGTACGCCCCGACGGCCACCGACTCGTGCCGCTCGCGACGGCCCTGCTGCAGGGCGACGGTCTGATCCTGCACTGGAGCGAGGACGCCGAGGAGCTCCTCGGCTACACCGCGGAGGAGGCCGTCGGCAGCTACGCCGCCCAGCTGCTCACGGACGGCGGGGACCGCCCCGAGGTGCTCGCGCTGTTCGAACGCATCATGGGGGGCACCGGCTGGTCCGGCGTGTTCCCGGTCCGTCACCGGGACGGCCACAAGGTCGACCTGGAGTTCCGCACCTACCCGATCGCCGGCCCCGGCGGCACCCTGCTGCTGCTCGCGACCGCCTCCGACTCGCGGGCCCTGCACGCCGTCGAGGCCGACCTCGCCGTCCTCGACGGCATCTTCGGCCGCTCACCGATCGGCATGGCCGTCTACGACACCGACCTGCGCTACGTGCGGATCAACGAGGCGCTGGCCCGGATGAACGGCGTCCCGGCCGCCGCCCACCTCGGCCGCCGGATATCCGCGGTGCTGCCCGGCATCAACACCGCCGAGATCGAGCAGACGATGCGACAGGTGCTGAAGACCGGCAGGCCCGTGGTCGACGCCCGTTCGCACGGCCGCGTCCCCGGCGACCCGAGACGGGACCACGCCTGGTCGGCCTCCTACTTCCGGCTGGAGGACTCCACCGGCCGGGTCTTCGGCGTCTGCTCCTCGATCATCGACGTCACCGAACGCTTCCAGGCGGAGGCCCGGGCCGCCCGGGCCCAGGAGCGCCTGGCCACCATCGCCGAGGCGACCGCCCGGATCGGCACCACCCTCGACCTCCAGCGCACCGCCGAGGAGCTCATCGAGGCCGTCGTCCCCCGGTTCGCCGACTTCGCGACCGTCGACCTGCTGGAGCCGGTGCTGCGCGGGGCCGAGCCCAGCGCCATCCCCGCCGACCGGACGATCACCCTGCGCGCCGTCGCGGTCGGCGAGTCCTACGAGTCGGGCCTCGTGCACGCCGTCGACGTCGTCGGGGAGACCTCCGAGTACGCCCCCGACCGCAGCTACACCCAGTGCCTGCGCAGCGGCCGCCCGCTGGTGCGCGCCAAGGTGACCGAGGAGGTGCTGCGCGGCCTGGTCTCCAGCGAGGACCGGGTGGCCCCCGGCATGGCGGCCGGCATCCACTCGTACCTGATGGTGCCGCTGACCGCCCGAGGCATGGTGCTGGGCGGCTCGGAGTTCATCCGGATGCGCAATTCCGAGCCGTTCAGCGACGCGGACGTCGCACTGGCCGAGGAGCTGGTCGCCCGCACCGCCCTGGCGATCGACAACGCCCGGCTGTACCGGCGCGAGCGGGAGACGGCGCTGACCCTGCAGCGCAGCCTGCTGCCGCAGGAGATCCACCGCACCCTCGGTCTGGAGATCGCCTACCGCTACCTGCCGAGCAGCGTGGTCAGCGAGGTCGGCGGCGACTGGTTCGACGTCGTCCCGCTGTCCTGCGGCCGGGTGGCGCTGGTGGTCGGGGACGTGATGGGCCACGGCATCCGGGCGGCCGCCACGATGGGCCAGCTGCGCACCGTCGCCCGGACGCTGGCCACCCTCGACATGCCCCCGGAGCAGGTCCTCACCCGACTGGACGAGACCGCCTCGGGGATCGGCGAGGGCCAGTTCGCCACCTGCATCTGCGCGGTCTACGACCCGTTGGACCGCACCGTGCAGGTCGCCTCGGCCGGCCACCTGCCGCCGGTGTGGGTCGGCCCGGACGGCACCGCCCGGCGGGTCGAGGTCCCGCCCGGCGTGCCGCTGGGCGTCGGTGGGGTGGCCTTCGAGTCCACCGAGTTCACCCTCCCCGAGGGCGGCATGGTGACCCTCTACACCGACGGCCTGGTCGAGCGGCGGGGCCAGGACCTCGACGACGGCATCGACCTGCTGGCCCGCACCCTCGCCGGGCCAGGCCGGACGCTGGAGGAGAGCGCCGACGCCGTCCTCGCCGCGCTGGTCACCGACGGCACCGACGACGACATCGCGATGATCATGGCCAGGGTGCTGCCGCTGCCCGCCGACCGGATCGCGACCCTCCCGCTCACCGGTGGCGGCCGGCTGCCCGGCAAGGCCCGCCGCTTCACCCGCGCCACCCTGGACGCCTGGGGCCTGTCCGCGCTCTCCGACTACGCCGAACTGCTGGTCAGCGAACTGGTGACGAACGCCCTGCTGCACGCCGGGGCGCCGCGCCGGCTCCGGCTGTTCCGCGACCGCGTGCTCACCGTGGAGGTCTCCGACGCGGGCGGGCAGACCCCGCAGCTGCGCCCGTTCGCGGAGCAGGACGAGGGCGGGCGCGGGATGTTCCTGGTGAGCGAGCTGGCCCAGCGCTGGGGCAGCCGGCTGACCCGGGACGGCAAGGTGGTCTGGGCGGAGCTGGAGCTGCCCTTCGGGACGGTGTAGCCGCCCGTCCCCGAGCCCCGGGAACGACGTTCCCCCGCACCTCCGCGCCGGCGGCGCGGGGGAACGGGGGAACGGTCCGGCCCGATCAGGCGTCCAGCTTCTCCGCCGCCGGAGCTGCCGCCGGGGCCGCCGTCGGCGCGGCTGCCGGAGCGGGGACCGGGACGGGATCGGCCGCCGGCTGGGCGGGCAGGCGCCGCAGCAGCCGCCAGGCCATCACCGCCGCGCCGGTCAGCAGCGCGGCCGCCAGCAGGCCGGCGCTGTTCATGCCGTGCACGAAGGACTCCCGGGCGCTCGCCAGCAGCGGCTCCGCGACAGCCGGCGGCAGGCCCTGCGTGGTCTCGACCGCCGAGCCCAGCGACTCGCCGGCCCGCGCCGCGAGCGCCGGGTCCGTCCCGGCCGGCACGGTCAGCCCGCTCGCGTAGATCGAGCCGACCACCGAGCCGACCAGCGCGATGCCGAGCGCGGTGCCCAGCTCGTACGCGGTCTCCGAGACCGCCGAGGCGGCGCCGGCCTTGTCGGCGGGCGCGGCGTTCAGCACCAGGTCGGCGCCGAGGGTGTAGACGACCCCCTCGGCGGTGCCGACCAGCAGGAAGGAGGCGGCCAGCAGCAGGTAGGTGGTGTCCTGCTGGATCCAGCCGAGCGCACCGACGCCGAGGCCCATCGCGAGCAGGCAGGAGGTCAGCGCCGAGCGGGCGCCGAAGCGCCGGGCCAGCCGGGCGGTCAGCAGCCCGCCTACCACCGAGCCGACGAAGGCCGGCAGCTCCGCCAGGCCCGCCCGCAGCGGTTCGTAGCCGCGGACCAGCTGGAGGTACTGCGAGGTCACGAAGACCACGCCGGAGAGTCCGATCAGGGAGATCAGCGAGGCCAGCGCGGCGGCGGTGAACCGCCGGTCGCGGAAGAGCCGGACGTCCAGCAGCGGGGTCTCCAGCCGCAGCTGACGGCGGACGAACAGGGTCAGCGCGGCGGCGCCGAGCAGGAAGGTGACCGGGACGTCCCAGCGGGCCACCCCGTGCGCGGCGGCCTCCTTGACGGCGTAGACGACGCCGATCACGCCGGCCATCGACAGCACGACGCTCAGCACGTCCCAGCGGCCCGGCTTCGGGTCCCTGGACTCCGGCAGCAGCCAGGCGCCGGTGACCAGCAGCAGGACCAGGATCGGGATGTTCAGCAGGAACACCGAGCCCCACCAGAAGTGCTCCAGCAGCACCCCGCCGACCACCGGTCCGAGTGCGGCGCCCGCGGTGGCGGCCGCGCCCCAGATGCCGATCGCGGTGGCCCGCTCCCGGTGGTCCGGGAAGAGGCTGCGGATCAGCGACAGGGTGGACGGCATGATCGTCGCCCCGGCCACGCCGAGCAGCGCGCGGGCCAGGATCAGCCAGCCGGAGGTGGGCGCGTAGGCGGCCAGCAGCGAGGCGGCGCCGAAGGCGGCGGAGCCGGTCAGCAGCAGCCGCTTGCGGCCTATCCGGTCGCTCAGCGCGCCCATGCTGACCAGCAGGCCGGCCAGCACGAAGGAGTAGGCGTCGCCGATCCAGAGGAGCTGGGTGCCGCTGGGGCGCAGCGTCTCGCTGATGGAGGGGAGGGCGAGGGAGAGGACGGTCGCGTCGACCGCGACCACGGTGACGGCCAGGACGAGGACGGCGAGGCCGGTCCAGCGCTGGCGGGGAGTGCTCTGCAGGGTGGTGCCGGTGTGGACGGTGCTGCTCATGGCGTATCGGTGTCCGGTTTCCGGTCCGGGGCGGGGTGGTGCGAAGGGGTGGTGGGCGCAGGGGGAAGGGGTGCGGGTGGCAGGGGTGCCGGGGGCGCGGGGGCGTCGGAGCGGCGCAGCGCACCGCCGAGGAACAGCTCGGCGAGCGAGAAGGCGGCGTCGCGCGGGGCGAGGCGGCCGTCCTGGATGGACCAGCCGATGCCCGCGACGAGGTCGAAGAAGGCCTCGCTCAGCCAGGCGGCGCTCAGCTCGATGCGGAACACGCCCTGCTGCTGGCCGCGCAGGAAGAGCGCGTGCAGCCGGGCGATCTGGACCTCCCAGAGGTCGTTGATGCTGTCGTCGTCGTAGAGCTGGTTCTCGCCGGCCAGGAAGGCGCAGAGCGAGGCGTCCGGGACGGCGGCGTCCACCAGGCGGCGCAGCGCCGCCGCGCTGTCGCCGTCCTCGACGGCCGCGGTGTCCAGCGCGGCGGCGAAGCGGCGCAGGCCGAGCAGGCCGATCTCGCGGATCAGGGCCTCGCGGCCGGGGAAGAGCCGGTGCAGGGTGGCCCGGCTGATGCCGGCGGCGCGCGCGATCTCGTCCAGGTGGGCGGTGGGGCGTCGGGAGAGCACGCCGACGGCGGCTTCCAGGACGGTGTCACGATCGGTGGCCATGAGTCGAGTGTAGGTCATCTGAGACATGTATGTCTCATACTTAAGATCTGTGTCTCGAATGCTGCATGCGTCGGCGGCGGCCGGACGTGAAAAAACCGGGGACGGCGGGTGCCGTCCCCGGTCGGGGTCCTGCGGGGCCGTGCGGCCCGGTCAGCTCTGGCCGCGGTCGGTTCCGGCTGCGGTCAGCTCTGGTTGTAGAACCCGGTCTCGTCGAGCGGGCGGTCGATCACCATGACCTCGACCTCGGCCGGGGTGAGCAGGAAGACCCGGCGGGCGATCCGCTCGATGCCGCCCTGGGTGCCGAAGACCAGCCCGGAGGCGAAGTCCACCATCCGCTTGGCCTCGGCCTCGTCCATCTCGGTGAGGTCCATGACCACCGGGATGCTCGCCCGGATGTGCTCACCGACCGTCCGCGCCGCCTCGAAACCGGTCGGCCGCAGGGAGACGATCTTCGCGGGGGCGGGGACGGACGAGACCGTCTCCTGCTCGACCCACTCGTCCTCGTACACCGCGGCCGGGTAGTGTCCCGAGGGCATCAGCCACCCGTTGTGGTGCTCGTCGCGAAGTGCTCCCATGCCGCGCCTCCCTGCCTCGTCCCGTCCTGGTCCCCCGGGGGTGGGTGCCCATTTTTGACACGTCATCCACTCGTCGGAACTGTCCGAGTATCGCACTGTTCACCGGTCCCGTGCCCGCTCGCGACCCCCGTACGAGTCGTGCCGCGCCGGAAACCCGGGCGAACCCGGGCAACATCAGCGACGCGGCCGGGCGCCGTACGGTTGCGCGCGTAGACCATATCGGTCGCGGTCACCGCCCAATTGACTTTCTGTCAACAATGCGGAAACGATTTCACTCGCCGGTGGCGCCGTCCACCAGTTCGCGCAGCAGATCGGCGTGACCGTTGTGCCGGGCGTACTCCTCGATCATGTGGACGAGGATCCACCGGAGCGTCACCTCCTGCCCGTGGCGCGGCCGCTTGCCCACGGTGTCCAGCGACAGGCCGGCGCTCACCCGGCGGGCCGCGGCCACCTCGGCGCGCCACACGGCGAAGTCGGCCGCCACGTCCGCGGTGTCGACGTGGTCGAAGTCGCCGTCCGGGTCGGCCTCCGTCCAGTAGTGGCCGGTGGTGAACTCCTCGCCGGACAGCACGCCCTGGAACCAGTGGCGCTCCACCTCGGCCATGTGCCGGACGAGGCCGAGCAGCGAGAGCGTGGACGGCGGGACGGAGCGCAGCCGCAGCTGGTCGTCGCTCAGGCCCTCGCACTTCAGGGCGAGGGTGCTGCGGTGGTAGTCGAGCCAGGCGGTGAGCATGGCGGTCTCGTCGGCGGCCATCGGCGGGTCTATCCGCGGGGAGAGTTCGGTCATGCGGGCCATCCTGGCCCCCCGCGCGGGCGGGGGCGAGCGAATTCCCGGGCGGGCGTCGGGGCGGCGGGCGTCAGGCCGCCCGGGACCGGCGGCGGGCGGCGGCGGCCCGCCAGAGCCCGACCGCGCTGCCCAGCACCAGCAGGGCGATCACGCCCGCCGACACCAGGAAGGCCGCGGAGCCGGGTTCGCCCGCGCTGGCGGCGGCCGTCACGTACACCGCGGTGGTCGGCACCACGCCGATCGCGGTGGCCGACAGGAACGGCAGGAAGCGGACGCCGGAGAAGGCCGCGCCGTAGTTGGCCGCCTGGAACGGCATGCCCGGCAGCAGCCGCAGCACCAGCACGCTGCGGAAGCCCTGCTCGGTGAAGCGCCGGTCGAGCGGTCCGAGCACCCGCCCGCGCAGGTACGGCCGCAGCGCGTCCCGCCCGAGACCGCGGCCGAGCGCGAAGGCCATCGCGGCCCCCAGCGTGGTGCCGAGCACCGCGAGCAGCACGCCCTGCTGGATGCCGAGCAGCAGCCCGGCGGCGGCGTTCAGTGCGGGCCGGGGGACGAAGGCGAGGGTGCCCACCGCGTAGACGGTGGCGAACAGCGGCGCGAACCAGTACCCGGGCATCCGGTCGGCGAGCCCGCCGTCGAGCAGTGCCGTCGGGCTCCAGAGCAGCAGCGAACCGGCCGCGGCGGCCAGCAGCGCCACCAGCAGCGCGAACCGCCACCACGGCGAACGGGCGGCGGCGGCCGGGGGGAGTTCCTCGGCCGCGGTGGCGGGCGGGTCTGTCACGGGAGCTGGCACCGGCCGAGCCTAACCCGTGGGCGGGGCCGCCCGGCCGCCCGCCCGGCCAGGCGGGGCCGTGCCGGGCCGACGGAGGCGCGGCCGTGCCGCCCGGCCGCGCGGTGGTCGGTGGTGCCCGGACCGGGCACTCCCGGCGTCGCCGGCTCACCTGGCGGTGAGGCTCCCGCCGGTGGGGCTCCCCGTCGACTCCGGGTCGGTGGCCGTCGTGCCGGGACGGCTCCGGTCGGCCGGTGCGTGCGCGGTGCCCCGGCCGTCGGCGTGCTGCTCGGCCCGGCGCAGAGCGCCGGCGCTCAGCAGCAGGGCGAGGGCGAGCGCGGTGACCAGGCCGAAGGAGACGGTCAGCGAGGTGGCCTGGGCGAGGGCGCCGATGACGGCCGGGGCGATCAGGCCCGAGGTGTAGGTGACGGTCGCGACGCCCGCGATGGCCTGGCTGGGGTTGCCGCCGATCCGCCCGGCCGCCGCGAAGGCCAGCGGCACGGTGACCGCGATGCCGACGCCGAGCAGCGCGAAGCCCGGGATGGCCAGCGCGGGGCGGTCGGCGGCCACCACCAGCAGGCCGCCGGCGGTGGCGACGGCGCCGCCGAGCCGGGTGGTGCGGACGGCGCCGAGGCGGCGGATCACCGCGTCCCCGGCGAGCCGGCTCACGGCCATGGTGAGCGAGAAGGCAGTGTACGAGGCGGCCGCGAGGGTGGCCGAGGCGCCGGTGACGTCCCGCAGGTAGACACCGCTCCAGTCCATCGAGGCGCCCTCGGCGAAGACGGCGCAGAAGCCGACCAGCCCGATCACCAGCGAGCTGCGCGGGGGCAGGGCGAAGCGCGGCGGCGCCTCCGCCCCCGCGGCGGCGCGCAGGTCCGGCAGGCCCCGGCAGACCGGCTGGGCCAGGGCGAGCAGGGCGAGCGCGGTGACGGCCAGCTGGAGCCGGGCGTCGAGCGCCAGGTGGGCGGCGAGGATGCCGAAGGCGGAGGCCAGCAGGCCGCCCGCGCTCCACATCCCGTGCAGTCCGGACATGATCGAGCGGCCGAGCCGCTGCTCGATCTCCACGCCCTGGGCGTTCATGGCGACGTCGGCCATCCCGGCGGTGGCGCCGTACAGCAGCAGGACGGCGCAGAGTACCGGCAGCGAGGGCGCGAGGGCGGGCAGGGCGAGCGCCAGGCACCAGAGCGAGAGCAGGCCGCGGACCGCGGCCCGCCCGCCGTGGCGATGGGTGATCCGGCCGGCCAGCGGCATCGCGAGGGAGGAGCCGATGGCGGGCATCACCAGGGCCAGGCCGAGCTGGCCGGGGGAGAGGTCCAGGCGGTCCTGGATCCACGGGATGCGGGTGACGAAGCTGCCGCTGACGGCGCCGTGCACGGCGAAGACCAGGGCGATGCTCGCCCTGGCCCGGCGCCGGGCGGCCGGCTGTTCCAGTGGTGGCGTGGCGGTGCTGCTCATCCGAGGGTCCCTCCCGGGTCGCGCACTGCGGCGCGACGTCGCCCTGTGGGTGGTCTACGGGCCGGCCGTGCGGGCCGGGCGGCGGCGGGGCCGTTCGGCGGACGGCGCGACCGGCTGGTGGTTCGTCCCTCCGGTAAATTATCAGGAAGGGACCCTGATAGAAACACTCTGGAAGGATGAGCTGCCATGACCACCGCGCGTACGGCCACGCCGAGCACCGCCCGGGCGATCAACGACCGGCTGGCGCTCAACCTGCTCCTCGAACAGGGCCCCCTCACCGCGACCGAGCTGCGCGACCTCACCGGCCTCTCCCGGCCGACCGTCGCCGACCTGCTCGACCGCCTCCAGCGGACCGGTCTGGTGGCCGTCGTCGGCGAACGCGGCGAACAGCGCCGGGGCCCCAACGCGCGGCTCTACGCCCTGGTCGCCTCCCGCGCCCACATCGCCGCCTTCGACGTGCGCGCCGGCGGCGTCACCCTGGTCGTCGCCGACCTCGCCGGACGCACCCTCGCCACCGCCGAGGTCCCCGTCGAGGACGACGCGGCGCCCGGCACCGCCGAGCGGCTCGTCCGCACCCTGCGCGAGACCGCGCGCGGCGCCGGGGTCGAGCAGCTGCACACCGTCGCCGTCGGCGCCCCCGGACTCGTCGACCCCGCCACCGGGCGGCTGCAGAGCACCGGCAAGCTCCCCGCTTGGCACGCCGAACTCCTCGCCGAACTGAGACGGCTGCCCGACACCGAGGTGATCCTCGAGAACGAGGTCAACCTCGCCGGCCGGGCCGAGTACCGGATCGGCGCCGCCCGCGACCGCGACACCTTCGTGCTGATGTGGCTCGGCCACAGCGTCGGCGCCGCCGTCATCCTGGACGGGCGGCTGCGCCGCGGCTTCTCCGGCGGCACCGGCGAGATCTGCTTCCTGCCCGTCCCGGGCACCACCGGCCTGCCCAGCGCCGACAGCAGCGAGGGCGGCTACCACGGGCTGGTCGGCAGCGTCGCCGTCTGCGAGCTGGCCCGCGCCCACGGCCTGCCCGCCCCGGACGACGGGAACGCCCCCGCCGGCGAGGCCGCCGTCCGCGCCGCCCTGACCGCGCTCGGCCCCGGCGAGCCCGGCGGGCCGTTCCTGGACGCCCTGGCCGAGCGGATCGCCATCGGCGCGGCCAGCGTCTGCGTCGTCCTCGACCCGGGCTGCGTGGTGCTCGGCGGCGAGATCGGCCGGGCCGGCGGCGCCGAGCTGGCCGGCCGGGTCGAACGGCGGCTGGCCGGGCTCTCCCCGCTGCGCACCGAGGTCCGGGCCGGTACGGCGGGCGGCGGGGCGATCCTCGCCGGCGCCGTGCTCACCGCCGGGGACGCCGTCCGCCGGGACCTCTTCGGCGAACCGTAGGGCTCGTCCGACCGAAGACCCCCGCCGCGGCCCTCCGGGGGGGGCGCCGCTTCGCGGGCCCGGCACGCCGTACGGCAGGATGTCGGCGAGGGTTCGGCGCACGCCGGGCCCGTCCCTCCGGAGTCAGCGTCAGGAGTCGCACATGGGCCAGCCCGAGGCGCCGGTCAACCCGTACCGGATCGGCGAGGCCGCGGCGCTGCTCGGCGTCAGCGCCGACACCATGCGGCGCTGGGTGGACGCCGGGCGGGTCGCGGCCCAGCGGGACGAGCACGGCCACCGGATCATCCCCGGCGCCGACCTCGCCGCCTTCGCCCGCGAACTGGCCCGGCCCGAGAACGCCGAGGCCGAGGGCCGGCCGTCCTCGGCCCGCAACCGCTTCCCCGGGATCGTCACCGACGTGGTGCTCGGCGACGTCGCCGCCCAGGTGGAGGTCCAGGCGGGCCCGTTCCGGGTGGTGTCGCTGATCAGCCGGGAGTCGGCCGAGGAGCTGAACCTCGTCCCCGGCGCACCCGCCACGGCCGTCATCAAGTCCACCAACGTGATGATCGAACGGCGCTGAGCCCGGCGACCGACCCCGCCCCCACCGATCCGCACGAGAGGCCCCGCCCGGGATGACCCACCCGCACCCGCCGACCACCCAGCGCGCCGCCCTCCCCGCCCGGGCCGCGGCCGCCCGGCCCGCAGCCGGCCGCGAACAGGCCCCGGACGCCCGCCGACCGGTCCTCGCGGTGGCCCACCGCGGCGCCCCGTACCGCCACCGCGAGAACACCCTCGCCTCGGTCGAGGCCGCCCTCGCCGCGGGGGCCGACGCCGTCGAGGTCGACGTCCAGCTCACCCGGGACCGGGTGCCCGTCCTGCTGCACGACCGCACCCTGGAACGCCTCTGGGGCGACCCGCGGTCGATCGACCGGGTCACCGCCGAGCAGCTCGAGGAACTGCGCCGTGGCCCGCTCGCCGTCCCCACCCTCGCCGAGACGATCAAGGCCCTCGCCGCCCACGAGGACCGCCGGCTCCTGCTCGACCTCGACGACCCCGGCCCCGCCGCCGCCACCTGGTCCGTCGTCGCCGGGCTCGGCGCCGAACGGCAGGTCGCCTTCTGCGGGCCGGCCACCGCGATGCTCGCCGTCCGCGCGCTGAGCCCGGACGCCGAGATCGCGCTCACCTGGAAGCAGCCCCGGATGCCCGCCCGGGCCCTGCTCGACGACCTGCGCCCGCGTTACCTCAACCCGCCGTTCGGCCTGGTCACCCCCGCCTTCACCGCGGCCGCGGCGGACGCCGGGCTGGAGGTCTCCAGCTGGACGGCCGACCTGCGCCGCACCATGCGCCGGCTGCGCGACTGCGGGGTCTCCTCCATCACCACCAACCGGATCGACGTGCTGCGCGCCGTCCTGGACGGCCGCCGGTGAACGTGCTGACCGGCCGGCAGCTGGGCCGCGCCCTGCTGGCCCGTCAGCACCTGCTCGCCCGCACCGGCCGGGAACCCGCCGAACTGATCCACCACCTCGGCGGGCTCCAGGCCCAGGCGGTGCCGCAGCCGCCCTACCTCGGCCTGCTCAGCCGGATCGACGGCTTCACCCCCGAGCGGCTCACCGCGCTGCTGGAACAGCGCGCCGCGGTGCGGATCGCGCTCCAGCGCGGCACCATCCACCTGGTCACCGCCGAAGACTGCCTGACGCTGCGCCCGCTGCTCCAGCCCGTCCTCGACCGGGCCCTGCGCTCCACCTACGGCGCCCGGCTGGCCGGGCTCGACCTGGACGCCCTCGGGGCCGAGGCCCGCGCCCTGGTCGAGGCGGAACCGCGGACCTTCCAGCAGCTCGGCGCGCTGCTCGCCGCCACCCGCCCGGACCGAGACCCGGCCGCCCTCGCCCAGGCCGCCCGCTGCCTGCTGCCGCTCGTCCAGGTCCCGCCGCGCGGGATCTGGGACCGCAGCGGCCCCGCCGCCCACACCACCGCCGAGGCCTGGCTCGGCTGCCCGCTGGAGCGGGCGCCGGCCCTCGACGACCTGGTCCTGCGCTACCTCGCCGCCTTCGGCCCGGCCACCGCGGCCGACCTGCAGAAGTGGTCCGGTCTCAGCCGGCTCGGCCCGGTGCTCACCCGGCTGGCGTCCCGGCTGGTCACCTTCCGCGACGAGCACGGCCGGGTGCTCCACGACCTGCCGGAGGCGCCCCGGCCCGATCCGGACACCCCGGCGCCGGTGCGGCTGCTCGCCCCCTTCGACAACCTGCTGCTCTCGCACGCCGACCGCACCCGGGTGCTGCCGGAGGAGTACCGGGGCCGGGTGATGACGCAGAACGGGATCGTGCTCGGCACCCTGCTGGTCGACGGGCTGGTCGCCGGGACCTGGCGGCTGACGGGCGGGCAGGAGGTGGCCGTCCGGCCGTTCACGGCGCTGCGGCCCGCCGACGAGCAGGCGGCGCGGGCCGAGGCGCAGCGGGTGCTGGACTTCGCGGGCGGCGGCGGGGCGGTCCGCTTCGAGCCGGTGGACGGGGAGCGGTAGCGCTCCGCGTCCCGGGGACGGCCGCCCGGCGCCCCTGCGGCGTCCCGGGACGCCGGGGGACGGCGGGCGGGACGGACGCCGCCGGCCGCCTGCCGGAGCCCGCCGCGGCGCGGGACCGTCCCAGCCCGGACGCGGGCGGCGTCCCTGGGACGGCGAGGGCTCGAGGGACGCCCGCGGGGCCTCCTAGTGTCGTTCGGCGGCGGCCGGTCCCGGCCCCCGCAGTCCACTCCAGGAGCCGTCCATGCTCATGTCCTCGACCGTCAAACGCGCCGCCGTGGTGGTGGCCTCCGCCGGTATGGCCCTCGTCGCGCTGGCCGGTACGGCGAGCGCCAACTCGACCGCCGGCGACATCGCCTACGGCGACACCGGGACGGGCGTCTGGTGCGTCCAGCTGGCGATGAACGCCTCCAACGTGCACGCCGGCCTCAAGGCGGACGGCATCTGGGGCAAGCGCACCGAGGACGCGGTGCGGCAGTTCCAGGCGACCAACCGCGACCAGTGGGGCGGCGCGCTCGACGTGGACGGCATCGTCGGCCACAACACCGGCCGCGTGATCCTGGAGGTCCTCGTCCACAACGAGCACGACCAGGCCGCGAAGTGCTGGGACTACCTGCCGACCTGACAGGCGCCCCCCGGGCCCGGGGGGGGGGGGGGGCCCCCCCCCCCCCCCCCCCCCCCCCCCCCCCCCCCCCCCCCCCCCCCCCCCCCCGCGCCCCCCCCCCCCGCCCCCCCCCCCCCG
>NZ_JBIWPA010000007.1:0-86004 GCF_044768035.1 Kitasatospora sp. NPDC101176 | reverse complement strand
TACCCGGGGGTCCCCCTCCACAACCCCCCCGCACCTGGCCGCCAGGGGGTGGCAAAACCGGCCCCCCGCCCCGCCCCCCCCGGGGCCGGGGGGGGGGGGGCCCCCCCCCCCCCGCCGCCCACGGCTCCGCCCTCCCTCCCCCTCCGTCACACCCAGTGAGGAACCGTCATGAAGCGCATCCCGGCCGTGGTCGCCGCGATGTTCGCCGCGATTCTCGCGGCCCTGCTGGTCGCGCCCGCCGCGCAGGCCGCGAGCTGGCCCACCGTCCGCAACGGTGACCGCGGCGACAACGTCACCACCGTCCAGTACCTGCTGGCCGCCCACGGCTTCGCCACCGGCGCCGACGGTGCCTTCGGCGCCGGCACCGAGGACAAGGTCAAGGGCTTCCAGCAGTCCGCCGGGCTCAGCCCGGTGGACGGCGTCGTCGGCCCCGACACCTGGTCCAAGCTGATCGTCACCGTCCGCAAGGGCGACAAGGGCGACGCCGTCAAGGCGCTCCAGGTCCAGCTGAACGCGCACGGCGCCGGGCTGGCCGTGGACGGCGACTTCGGCGCCGGCACGGACTCGAAGGTCCGGGGCTTCCAGCAGTCCGCGGGCCTCAACCCGATCGACGGCATCGTCGGCCCGGCGACCTGGGGCGCCCTGCTCTCCGGCGGCGGCAGCACCGGTGGCGGTGGCGGCACCGGCACCACCCTCACCCAGTCGCAGGCGGCCTCGATGCTCTCGTCCGCCGGGATCACCTGGTCCTCCTCGGGCAACTGCTCCGACCGCGGCAGCAGCAGCTGCACCTCCTTCGACGGGCTGCGCCGCGCCTCGGCGGACGGCGCCATCGCGCTCAAGCGCTCGATCGGCAGCTGCCCGCTGAACATCACGGGCGGCACCGAGACCGGCCACGCCAGCGGCACCTACAGCCACGGCAACGGCTACAAGCTGGACTTCGGCATGTCCGGCTGCCTCACCAACTACATCCACGGCACCTTCACCCACAGCGGCACCCGCGGTGACGGCGCCGACCTGTGGACCGCCGCCTCGGGCAACATCTACGCCAACGAGGGCAGCCACTGGGACGTGACCTTCATGAACTGACCGCCGACGCGGCGGTACCGCCCCGTGACGCGGGTCGGAAGACAGGCCCGAGCGGCCCGGCCGGATCCCCGGCCGGGCCGCCCGGGCGTTTCCGTGCGTCCGGGGCTCCGGAGGTCGGGGGCGCGCCAGGGGGACAAAACCGCCATTCCATCTGATCATCTGCTGAGATGGGGCGGTTCGGACTCATCGACGATCCCCCGGCGGAGGTGGCGGTGTCCGTGGAGCGCCCGTCAGACGGTGTACCGGACCGGGACCGGGACCGGGGCAAGGACCAGGACCAGCGCCAGGGTCAGGACCGGCGCCGGGCCCCGGGCGGCCGGCCGGACCCGCGCCGGCCGTACCTGATGCTGCCGCCCGTGCTGCGGCAGGCGGCGGCCTGGTCGGCGGCGGTGATCCTGCTGATCGCCGTGGCCTCGCTGGTGGTCTTCGCCCTGGTCGAGCTGCGGGCGGCGACCGTGCCCGTCGTGGTGGCGCTGCTCGGGGCCTCGCTGCTCTACCCGGTGGTGCCGTGGCTGGTCCGGCGGGGCGTCGGCCGGGGCCTGGCCGCCGGGCTGACGTGTGCGGTGCTGGTCGCGTTCGTCGGCGGCGTGATCGCCCTGCTGGTCAACTCCCTGGTGCACAGCGCCCCGCAGATCGCCGACTCGCTGCAGGAGTCCGGGCGCCGGATCGCCGACTGGCTCGGGCCGTCCGGGGCGAAGGTCCAGCGCGCGCTCGACAACGCCAAGGGCGAGACCAACTCGCTGCTCTCCGCCCTCACCAGCGGCGTGCTCTCCGGGCTCGGCCTGCTCACCCAGCTCGCCACCGGCGGGGTGCTGGCGCTCGCCCTGGTGTTCTTCTTCCTGCGGGACGGCCACCGCACCGGTGAGGCCATCCGCTCCTACCTGCCCGAGCGCGGCGCCGGGACCGTGGTCGCCTGCGCCGAGCGGGCCTTCGACGCGATGGCGGGCTTCATGCGCGGCACCACACTGATCGCGCTGATCGACGCCACCTTCATCACCATCGGCCTGGTGGCGCTCGCGGTGCCGATCTGCGCCGCGGGCGTGGGGGTCGTCTCGGTGCTGCGCGGGGTGCCGGGGCCGCGCACGGCCCGCCGTTCGGCGGGCGGTGAGTAGGGGGCGGCGAGTAGGGGGGACGGCGAGAGGGGGGCAAGTCGCTTGTGGTGGCCCCCGGATGCGTGCGAGGATTCATAACGCGACGATAGTCGCAATAACTTGGAGGGGGTGGCATGGCACGGACCACGGAGCTGATCGGCGTCGCCGAGGCGGGGGCCGGACCGTACGGGATCGCGGTGGGGCCGGACGGGGGCGTCTGGTGCACGCTGGTGCACTCCGGGCGGATCGCCCGGCTGGCGGCGGACGGCACGGTCGAGCGCCACGACCTCGGCGCACCCGACTGCGGCCCGTCGGTGATCACGGCGGGCCCGGACGGCGCGCTCTGGTTCACCCGGATGCGCGACCGCCGGATCGGCCGGATCGCCGTCGACGGGACCACGCGCTCCCACACCCTGCCGGGGGAGGGCTCCGGCCCGTACGGGATCGCCGCCGGGCCCGACGGGGCGCTCTGGTTCACCGAGCCCGACGCCGACCGGATCGGGCGGATCACCGTGGACGGCGAGCTGACGGCGTACCCGCTGCCGCTCACCGGGGCCTTCCCGGCGCTGATCACGGCCGGGCCGGACGGCGCCCTGTGGTGCACGCTCAACCGGGCGGACGCCGTCGCCCGGATCGGCGTCGCCGGTGACGTCACCGTCCACCCGCTGCCCACCGCGGGCACCGCACCGGTGGGGATCACGGCGGGGGCGGACGGCGCGCTCTGGTACGTCGGCATCGGCGGCGGGCTGGTCGGCCGGATCACCGTCGAGGGCGAGGTCACCGAGTACCCTCTGGCCGACCGGGCGGCCCGGCCGCACGCGATCGCCTGCGGCCCGGACGGCCGCCTCTGGTTCACCGAGTGGGCCGCCGGCCGGATCGGCGTGCTCGCCCCCGACGGCCGGCTCGACGGCCACCCGCTGCCCGGCCCGGACGCCGAACCGCACGGGATCGCCGTCGGACCGGACGGCACGGTGTACGCGGCCCTGGAGCGCGGCGAGGTCGCCCGGCTGACCGCGCGGGACTGACGCTCCGACGGCGTCCGGGCGGCCGGCTCACGGCTGTCGGCGCAGCAGCTCCTCCAAGTCGGCGAGCAGGCCGAGGGCGGCGGCGCGGTCGGGGCCGGCCGCCGGGGCGGGGGCCCGCTCGGCGATCACCCGCAGCGCGGCGGCGGCCTGCCGGGCGAACAGTGCGAGCAGGTCCAGTTCGGGCAGGCTGGCCCGGGCCTGCGGGGCCGGGTCGAGCACCTCCAGCACGCCCAGCACCCTGCTGCCGTGCGTCAGCGGCGCCGCCATCAGCGCGTTCGGCACGTAGGCGGTGGACTCGGCGAAGTCCCGGTCGAAGGTGCGGTTGGCGCCCAGGTCGTCGACCACCATCGGCTCGCCGGAGGCCGCGACCCAGCCGGCGATCCCGCGCCCGGCCGGGAAGCGCCGGCCCACCAGGGCCTCCTCCCCGCGCCCCGAGACGGCCTGGAAGACCAGCTCGCCGGCGGCCTCGTCGAGCAGGCAGACCGAACCGGCCTCGGCGCCGAAGATCGCCCGGGCCACGTCCACCACGGACTGCAGCAGCTCGCGGGCCAGCGGGTCGACGGCGGGGTCAGTGCTGAGGGTCATCGGGCGCCTCCGTGAGGGGGGTGGACGGGCGGGGGCCGACCTGGACGTTGGCCGCGGTGAGGTAGAGCGCGCTCTTCAGCTGGAAGGTCGTCAGCCTCGGCCGGCCGGACAGGATGCGGGCGCACAGCCCGGCGACGTAGGGGGTGGCGAAGCTGTTGCCGGTGGTGCGGATGGTCGCCCCGCCGAGCCAGGGCACCCGGACGTTCTGGCCCGGGGCGAAGAACTCGACGGGCGGCGCCGGGTTGTACAGGTGCAGGGCCGGGTCGTCCTCCTGGTGGCTGCCGACCGAGATGACCGAGGAGAAGCGCCACGGATAGCTCTCCACCTGCGTGTTGTGCGCGGAGGCGACGATCGCGGTGCGGGCGAAGAAGGCGTCGTCGGCGATCGCGTGCAGCTCCTCCAGGAAACGGGTCCGGGTGGTGGAGAGGCTGAGGTTCACGACGTCGAAGCCCTGCCCGACGGCCCAGCGCAGCCCGGCGATCAGCATGTCTCCGGTGCCGGTGAAACGCTCGCCGAGCACCCGGACGCTGTACAGCTCGCAGTCCGGGGCGGTGCGGCGGATGATGCCCGCGCAGGCGGTGCCGTGGCCGCAGGTGTCGCCGGCGGCGTCGGGGCGGACCACCAGCTCCCGGGTGACCGGATCCTTGAGCACCGCCCAGGACCCGTTCAGCGGGCCGACCAGCGGGTGGTCCGGTTCGACCCCGGAGTCCACCACGCAGACCCGCACCCCCTTGCCGGTGCCGCCCTCCCGGGTGCCGCCCTCCCCGGTGTCGTCGCCGTCGGCGAGCACCGGGAGGTCGGCGGCGGACCGCCCGCGCAGGCTCCAGGTGAGGCCGGCCGGGCCGTTCACCGGGCGCCCCCGATCCGCTCGGCCCGCCGCACGCCCGGCAGGTGTCCCTTGGCGGCGAAGCGGTCCCGGGCGGTGGCCGCCGCCGCGGCGGCCTCGGCCGGCCGGTCGAGCAGCAGCAGCGCGTGGGCGCGGTCCAGCGCGGTGAGCGCCTGCAGCAGCAGCGACTCGGTGCGCTCGGCGGCGGCCACGGCGGCCGCGGTGAGCTCCAGCGCCGGGCCGGCCTCGCCCGCGGCGGCGGCGACCCGGCCGAGCAGCGCGTCCAGTTCGATCGCCAGCACCGGCGCCGGCGCGGCCGTCGCGTCGACGCCCTCCAGGTGCCGGGCGGCCTGACCGGGGCGGTCGGTGTCCAGCAGGACCCGGGCGGTGGTGAGGGCGAGCCGTGGCAGCGGGGCGGCCGAGCCGAGCCGGCGGGCCACCTCGGCGGCGTCGGCGAGCAGCTCCAGGGCCTGCCTGGTCTGGCCGGTGGCCGCCGCGGCCTGGGCCGTCAGGGCGGGCAGCGAGATCATCGCGTCGGCCAGCGACAGCTCGCCGGCCAGGCCGTTGGCCTCGGCGAGCAGCAGCTCGGCCTCGCCGGGGCGGTCCCGCAGCGCGAGCAGCACCGCCAGCGGGCCGTCCAGCGCGACCCGGACCGTCCGCCGGCCGGCGCCGTGCTCGGCGAGCAGGGCGCGCAGCCGGAAGGTGGCGTTCGGGACGGGCTCGGGGCCGGCCAGCAGCGAGGCGGCCAGCGCGGCCAGCACCGCGGCCCGGTCCAGCTCGGCGTCGGTGCGGGAGACGTGGCCGAGGGCCTCGTCGAGCAGCCGGTCGGCCTCGGTGTGCCGGCCGGCCAGCAGGTGTTCCTCGGCCAGCCGCAGCCGGGCCCGGGCCTGGCCGAGGTCGTCCCCGGCGCCGGCGAACAGCGGCAGCACCGCGCGGGCGGTGGCCGCGGGCTGCTCCGGGCCGGGCGGCAGGCCGCGGGCGGCGAGGGCGAGCCGGGCGTGCGCGGCGTCCAGCGGGTCGGCGGCCGCGTCCCGGACCTGCGCCAGCACGGGCAGGGCCTCCTCGGCCCGGCCGAGGGCCAGCCGGGCCTCGCCCAGGCGGCGCAGGACGGGACCGGCGCCGCGCTCGTTGGGGTAGTGCAGCCGGACGGCGCGCTCCAGCAGGTCGGTGGCGGCGGGCAGGTCGGCGTGCTCCAGGGCCAGGGCGCCGGCGGCGCCGAGGGTGGCCGCCGCGCGGGTGCGCAGGGCGTCCGTCCGGGCGTCCAGCAGACCGAGTTCGAGCCGGTAGCGGTGGGCCCGCTCCAGGTGGTCGCCGACGGCGGCGCCCCCGGCGGCGCGGACGGCGGGCAGGTCGGCGGCCCGCTCGTGGCGCTCGGCGCGGGCGCGCTTGGACATCGACTGGTACACCGACTCCTGGACCAGACCGCTGCTGAACCGGTAGCCGTCGCCCGCCGGTTCGACCAGGCGGCGCTCGGCCAACCGCTGCAGCGCGGCGTGCAGCCGCGGCGGGGTGTCGTCGCCGCTGCCGCCGGCCAGGCCGGGCAGGCCGTCGAGCGGGCCGGTGAAGACGTCGTCCTCCGGATCGGCGAAGGCGTCCTGGTCGGCGCCGCCGTGGGCGAGCCCGGCGAGTTCGGCGGCGCGGAAGGCCCGGCCGAGCACGGCGGCGAGGTCCAGCGTGGTGCGCTCGTCCCGTTCGAGGTCGTCGATCCGCGCGCTGAGCAGTGCCCGTCCGGTGGGCGGCAGCTCCTCGGCGAGGGTAGGGCCGTCCGCCTCGGTGAGGGCGGCCAGCAGCTCCTCCAGGTGCAGCGGGTTGCCCTCGGCCCGCTCCAGCAGCCGGCCGGGCACGGTGTCCTGGTGGGCGCTCAGCTCGGTCAGCTGGGCGGCCAGCAGAGCCGACTCGTCCCAAGACAGACCGCCGACCGGCAGGGCCGGCAGTTCCGGGCGGGAGGCGGGCAGCTCCGGACGGGCCAGGCACAGCAGCAGCACCGGGGCCGCGCCGAGGGCGGCGACCAGCCGCTCGGCGGCGTCCAGCAGCACCGGACCGGCCCACTGGCAGTCGTCCAGGACCAGGACGGCCGGGCGTTCGACGGTGCGCCCGCGCAGGATCGCCGCCAGCCGGTCCAGGGACTCGGCCGCTCCCACCTCCGGGGCCACCGCGTCCTCCAGCCGGGCCAGCGCCTCGGCGGGTGCGGCGGCTCCGGCGCCGTCGTCCAGCAGGGCCCGGACGGCCTCGGCCAGCGGGGTCAGCACGCCCTGCTCGCCGTAACTGCGGCAGCGCCCGGTGCCGCAGCGGGCGGCACGCCGGCCCACCCGCTCCTGCCACTCGCGCACCAGCCGGGTCTTGCCGATCCCGGCCTCGCCGACCACCAGCAGCAGCTCGGCGCCCCGGCCGCCCGCCACCCGTGCCAACGCGGCGTCCAGCAGCGCCAGTTCGCGCTCCCGGCCGACCAGTGGGACGTCGAAGCGGCGCAGCAGCTCCGGGTCGTCCTCGTCCAGCCCGACGAGGCGGTAGGCGGTGACCGGCTCGGCCTTGCCCTTGAGCCGCAGCGGGCCCACCTCGTGCACCTGGGCGGCCGGGCCGGCCGCGCGCAGGGTCTGCGGGCCGATCAGCACCTGGCCGGGCGCGGCCTGGGTCTGCAGCCGGGCGGCGATGTTCACCGTCTCGCCGGAGATCAGTGCCTGGCGCGCCGACGCGTCCGAACCCGCCACCACCTGGCCGGTGTTGACGCCGATCCGGACGTCCAGACGGACGCCGAGGGTGGCGTCCAGCTCGGTGTTGAGGTCCTCGAGGTCCTCCAGCATGGCCAGGGCGGCCGCCAGTGCCCGGTGGGCGTCGTCCTCGCGGATCACCGGGACGCCGAAGACCGCCATCACCGCGTCCCCGATGAACTTCTCCAATGTGCCGCCGTGCGACTCGATCTGGCGGTGCATCCGCTCGAAGTAGCGCAGGATCACCTCGCGCAGCGTCTCCGGGTCGAGCGCGCCGGACAGCGCGGTGGAGTCGACCAGGTCGCAGAAGACCACCGTGACCAGTTTGCGCTCCTCGGCGGCCAGGTCGAGGGCGGCGGCCCGGGAGGTGCCGCAGGAGGGGCAGAACTGATCGTTCGTGCCGGCGAGTTGGGCGCATTGTGGGCAGGGCATGGTGGCAGTCCTTCGCTAGGGCTCGTCTGACAATTCCCGCCGCGCCGCGAATTGTCAGACAAGCCCTGGTCCCTCGCGGTGCGGGAGTGCTGTCGGATCCGGGTGCGTCGTCGGGGTGGACGCCGCCGGGCCGTGGGCGTGCCGCCGGACCCGGGAGTGCTGTCGGATCCGGGCGTGCGGGTGTGCAGGGCCAGGCTCCCCGGCCGGGCTTCGGGCCCGGTTCGAGGGAGCCTGGCCGGCGGTATGGCCGCAGCTCGGAGCGGGTTCGCGGGCCCCCCGGCAGGGCCGGCCGGCCGCCCCGGACGCGCCGGCGGCCGCCCCGACCTGCGGCCATACCGGTGCCGTACCGGTTCCCGGGCCCCGCGCAGCCGGGCCGGCCTAACGTCCTCACCACGGCGGACCACCACCCGCCGCACCCCTACCGATCCACCCAGTGAAGGGAGTTCAGCCATGGCCGAGAACATCGACCCGATCGTCGGCGAGGACGGCGAGGAGACCCCCGAGGTCGAGGCGCACGCCGCCAACATCCTGGACCTGCAGGCGATGAAGGTCCTCCAGGACGCCGCCGACGGCAACTGCTTCAGCCTGATCAGCTACGTCAACTCCGCCGAGACCTCCGGCGCCTGAGGCGCGGCAGGCCGGTGGTCCCGGCACGGGGGCGGGCGCACCACCGCCCCCGGCCGGCACGCCGGACCGCAGGCCCCCGGGGCGGTTCCGCCGGCACGGGACCGCCCCGGCCCGATTCCACCCCCCCACCCCGGAGGACGGCCATGGAGCCCACCTCGCTCTCCCGCAACCGGGACTTCCGGCTGCTCTGGGTCGGCGGCCTGCTGGCCTCGCTCGGCTCCCAACTCGCCTCGATCGCCCTGCCGCTGCTCGTCCTGCGGGACACCGGCTCGCCCGCCCAGGCCGGTGCGATCGGCACCGTGTCGGTGGGCGCGCTGCTGCTCACCATGCTGCCCGGCGGCGTGCTCGCCGACCGGATCGAGCGGCGCCGGCTGATGCGGGTCTGCGACGTCGGGAGCCTGCTCGCCGTCACCGCGCTGGTGCTCGCCGTCCTGAACGGGCGCACCCCGCTGCCGCTGGTCCTGCTGGTGGCCGCCGCCGGGGCGCTCATCGCCAGCACCTACGGGCCCGCCGCCGGCGGCCTGCTGCGCGCGGTGGTGCCTCGCGACCAGGTTCGCGCCGCCTCCTCCCGGATGCAGGCGCGCGGCGCCGCGGCCCGGTTGATCGGTCCGCTCGGCGGCGGGGCGCTGTTCGCCTGGCACCCGGTGCTGCCGTTCGTCGCCGAGGGCGTCGGGCTGCTGCTCTCCACGGTCTGCGTGGCGCTGATGCGGACGAGGTCGGTGCCCGCCTCCCGGGCCGGGGCGGTGTTCAGCCGCTCCGAGCTGACCGCCGGGCTGTCCTTCATCTGGCACCAGCCCTATCTGCGCACCCTGCTGCTGATCTTCGGCCTCGGGATGAACTTCGCGTTCAGCGCGCTGATGTTCACCACCCTGGCCGTCGCCTCGGACGGCGGACGCTCCGGAGTCGGCGGCGGCACCGTGGTCTCCTTCACCGCGGCCGGGGCGCTGGCCGGCGCGCTGCTCGCCCCGCGGCTGGACGCACCCCCGGCCTGGTGGCCGGGCGGCGCCCACGGCGCGCGCGACGGCAGCCTGGTGGCGCTGAGCTGCTGGGCGGCCGCCGTCACCGCCGGGGTGCTCGTGCTCACCCGGGAGCCGGTGCTGATCGGGCTGCTCTGCGCGGTGTGCATGTGCCTGTCCACGGTGGCCAGCATCGGCTTCGTGTCCGGGATGCTGCTCGCCGCGCCGCCGGACCGGATCGGCCGGGTGCAGAGCGCGGCCGGCTTCCTCTCCACGCTGGTCCAGCCGTTCGGCCCGCTGGTGGGCGGCGCCCTGCTCGGGGCCTTCGGCGGCACCCGGACCTTCGCCCTGCTGGCCCTCGCCATCGCGCTCTGCGCGGCCGTGGTGACCTGGGCGCCGCCGGTCCGCCGCGGGCCGGCCCTGCTGCCCGCCGTCTGATCCCCTGAGCCCCCGGGGCCCGTGGGCGCGCCCGGTACCAGCCGTCCAGCGATCGGAGGAGGAGGCCCGCCATGGCCGGCGCCCAGGAGACCCAGCTGTACTGCCTCGCCGACCCGACGTACTACGACACCCCGGGCCGGCTGCGCGACCGCTCCACCCGCTACGCCCTCGGGCTCGGCGCACCGCCCGCCGGGTGGCGGCGCGAGCAGCGCGGGCTGTGGACGGCCCTGCGCCCGGACGGCGTGCGCCCGCCCGAACAGGGCTGGAAGCTCCACGTCTCGACCGTGCCCGAGGAGGCCGAGCAGACGCTGGCCACCGTGGCCCGGATCTGCACGGCGCACCGGGTGACGTTCAAGTTCCTGCGCAGCGACGACGCCCTGCGGGTGGCCAACGGCAAGTACGCGGGGCGCGGGAGCAGCGGCAAGTTCGTCACCGTCTACCCCGGCTCGGAGCGCCAGTTCCTTTCGCTGGCACGGGAGTTGGCCGAGGCCCTGGCCGGCCGGCGGGGGCCGTACGTGCTCACCGACCTGCGGATCGGCCCGGCCCCGGTGTACGCGCGCTACGGCGCCTTCGTCGAACTCTGGTGCCAGGACGGGGCCGGACGGGCGGTGCCCGCGCTGCGCGACCCCTCCGGCCGGCTCGTCCCGGACCGCCGCGAGCCGGTGTTCCGGCTGCCGGACTGGGTCGAGCCCCCGGCGGAGCTGCGCCCGCACCTGGCCGCCCGCGAGGCCGCCGGCGGCGAGCTGCCGTACCGGATCGTCGAGGTGCTGCAGTTCTCCAACGCCGGCGGGATCTACCTCGGGGAGCACCGGACCACCGGGGAGCGGGTGGTGCTGCGCGAGGCCCGCCCGCACGCCGGGCTGGACGCCGCCGGGGATGACGCCGTCACCCGGCTGCGGCGCGAGCAGTGGGCCCTGGAGCGGCTGGACGGCCTGGACTGCGTGCCCCGGCTGCGCGAGGTCCGGACGGTCTGGGAGCACACCTTCCTGGTGCAGGAGCACATCGAGGGCGTCCAGCTGTTCGCGGAGGCGATCCGGCGCTACCCGCTGGTGCACCAGGACTGCACCGACGAGCAGCGCGCCGGGTACGCGGCCTGGGTCGAGGAGGTCGTCGCCGGGCTGGGCGGGGCGCTCGCGGCGCTGCACGCCCGGGGCGTGCGGTTCGGGGACCTGCACCCGGCCAACGTGATCGTCCGGCCGGACGGCTCGGTGGTGCTCGTCGACTTCGAGTACGCGGACGAGCTGACCGGCCGCCGGGTGCCGGTGGCCGGCGCCGGCGGGATCCAGCCCCCGCCCGGGCTCGACGGGGCCGAGGCCGACCGGTACATGCTCTGGGCGACCTGGCTGGTGCTGCTGATGCCCGTGATGGAACTGGCCGAGCGCGACGCCGGGAAGCTGGCCGCGCTGGAGCGGCGGGCCCGGGCGTGGTTCGGGCTCGGCCCGGAGGCGGGGCCTCCCCGGCCGGGCACGGCCACCCGGGTGGAGTCGGTGACGGAACGCCGCGGGCGGGAGCTGCTCGGGCGTGTCGGCGACGTCGCGGACCGGGCGGGACGCTGCGAACACGCCCGCGGGCCTGCGGCGGCGGACGGCCCCGATCTCGCCCGGGTGCGCGGCGAG
The DNA here is from genome assembly GCF_044768035.1 of Kitasatospora sp. NPDC101176. Taxonomy (NCBI): domain Bacteria; kingdom Bacillati; phylum Actinomycetota; class Actinomycetes; order Kitasatosporales; family Streptomycetaceae; genus Kitasatospora; species Kitasatospora sp. NPDC101176. Next base: position 74,614 of record NZ_JBIWPA010000007.1, on the reverse strand, counting down.
CTGGTCGCCGGGATCCACGCCGGGGCCACCCCGGACCGCTTCGACCGGTTGTTCCCGGGGGATCCGGCCGGCTTCGCCGACGGCGGCACCGGGGTTGCGCACGGCGCGGCCGGCGTGCTCCACGCGCTGCACCGCACCGGGGCGGGCCACCCGCAGGAGTACGCGGACTGGCTGGTCGCCGCGATGCGGCGGCGGGGCCCGCGGCCCGGGGCGGGCGGGCTGTACGACGGCCCGCTCGGGGTCGCCGCGGTGCTGGCCCGGGTCGGGCGCGAGGAGGCGGCGGCCGAGCTGGCCGAGCGGGCCCGCCGCGCCCGGCCCGCGCCCACCGTCGCCCTGTACGGCGGCCGGGCCGGCGCGGCCCTGGCCCGGTTGCGGCTCGCCGACGCCCTGGGCGACGGGGCGGGGCTCGCCGACGCGCTCCGGGACGCGCGCGCCCTGGACGCGGCGCTGCACGCGGAGACCGCGGCCGACCCGCTGCCGGCCGGTCTGCTGTACGGGCTGGCGGGCATCGCGCTGGTGCAGCTGCGGCTGTACCGGCGCACCGGCGAGGAGTGGCTGCTGGCCTCCGGGCGGGAGGCGCTGGCCCGGGCGGTGGCCCGGTGCGTCCGGGTGCCGGACGGGTCGGTGCAGGTCCTCGACCGGGGGCGGCGGCTGGCCTACCTGGACCGGGGGAGCAGCGGCATCGCCCTCGTCGCCCGGGAGTACCGGGCGGCGGGGGACGGCGGGTTCGACGGCTTCCTGGCGGACGTGCGGCGGGTGTGCGCCCCCGGGTTCGTCCGCGAGCCGGGGCTGTTCCGGGGCCGGGCCGGGCTGCTGCTGGCCCTGGACCGGCTGGGCGGTCCGGCGGCGCGGGAGGACGTGCTCGGACAGGTCCGCAAGCTCCAGTGGCACCTGGTGGCGCGGCCGGAGGGGCTGCTCGTCCCGGGGATGCGGCTGCGGCGCTTCTCGGCGGACCTGCACACCGGCGCCGCGGGGGTGCTGCTGGCCCTGTGGGCGCTGGAGGGCGGGGACCCGCTGGACGCGCTGACGCTGGGCTGAGCCTCCCCGACCGGGGAGGCCCGCCCTCGCCCGCCGGGGCTCAGCCCAGGCCGTCGGCCGGCACGCCCGCGTGCTCCCGGGCGTGCAGATGGGTGAGCCGGGGCAGCGCGTACAGGGCGGCGTGGGCGGTGACCTCGGCGGTCGGGCAGGTGACGGCTCCGGTGTCGGTGAGCGCCTCCAGGGTGCGCAGCGCGAGCCGCTCGGGGCGGCCGAGGGCGGCGGCGGCCTCCGGGAGGGTGAACAGCAGGGCGAGCGGGAGGGCGGCGAGGCGGGCGAGGGCGAGGCGGCCCTGACCGCCGAGGTCGCGCCAGCCGGAGTCGAGGCGGGCGCGGACGGTGACGTCCCCGGCGACGAGCTCGTCCAGGGCGCCGGCCGGGTCGGCGAGCCGGGCCGCGAACTCGGCGAGCGGGAGGTGGCGCAGCACCGCCAGGCGGGTCCCGGCGACCCGGACGGCGAGCGGCAGCAGCCCGCAGGCCTCGACGACGCGGGCGGCGGCGGCGCGGTCGGTGCCGATCCGGCCGCTGCCGACGATGCGGCCGAGCAGGTCGAGGGCCTCGCCGGGGGCGAAGGGCGGGACGGTGACCCGGTGCACCGAGGCCAGCCCGGCGAGCTGGCTGCGGGAGGTGACGAGGACGGCGCTGGGGCCGTGGCCGGGCAGCAGTTCGCGGACCAGGGCCTCGCCGGGGGCGTCGTCGAGGATCAGCAGCATCCGGCGCCCGGCCAGGGAGGCGCGCCAGAGCGCGGCGGCCTGGCCGGGATCGGTCGGGAACGGGCCCGACCGGCCGGTGAGGGAGGCGAGTTCGGCGAGGAGCTCGGCGAGCGGGCGCGGGGCGCCGTCCTCGGTGCGCAGCCGCACCAGCAGCCGGCCGTCCGGGAAGCGTTCGGCGAGCAGGTGGCCGGCGTGGACGGCGAGCGCGGTCTTGCCGATGCCGGCCGGCCCGGAGAGCACCGTGACCCGCCCGCTCCCGCCCGACTCGTCGATCAGGTCGCGCAGTTCGGCGGATCTCCCGGTGAAGTCGGCGGTGTCGGCGGGCAGCAGGGCGCCGCCGGAGCCGGTGGGCCGGGCCGGGCGGCCGGCGCCGGGCCGGGCCGGCCCGTGGGCGAGCAGCCGGCGGTAGCGGGCGGTCAGTGCGGCACTCGGCTCCAGGCCCAACTCGCGGGCGAGCAGCTGGCGGTGGGTGTCGTAGACGGCGAGCGCCTCGGCCTGCCGGCCGGACCGGTGCAGGGCGTTCATCCGGGCGGCCTGGAGGCGTTCGCGCAGCGGGTGGCGGTCGGCGAGTTCGGCGAGCTCCTCGGCGACGGCGATGGCGTTGCCGAGTTCCAGCTCGGCCTCCGCCCAGTCCTCGTGGACGCCGAGGCAGCGGCCCTCCAGCCGGTCGGCCTCGGCCTCGACGGCGGGCGAGCAGCGCAGGTCGGCGAGCGGCGGGCCCTGCCACAGGTCCAGGGCCTGGCGCAGCAGCCGGGCTGCGGGGGCGAGCGCGCCGCCGTCGGCGGCGGCCCGGCCGGCCCGGGCGAGGGCGCGGAACTGCAGGAGGTCGAGCTCGGGTTCGGCGACGCGCAGCTGGTAGCCGCCCGCGGTGTGGACCAGCCGGTCGGGCTCCGCGCCGCGTCCGAGCAGGGTGCGCAGGGCGCAGACGTACACCTGGAGGTTCTTGCGGGCGGTGCGCGGCGGCTCCTCGGGCCAGAGCGCGTCGGTGAGCAGGTCGACGGGGACGGCGGTGTTGGCCCGGGTCAGCAGGACGGCCAGCACCAGCCGCTGCTTCAGCGGCCCGAGGGCGAGCGGGCGGCCGTCCGCGGTGCCGGTCAGCGGGCCGAGCACGGTGAAGCGGACCCGGGCGGGGGCGGCGGGCTGGGCCAGGGGCATCGGCGTACCTCCGGGGGCGTGGGCGGGGGCGTGCGGGGGCGTGACCGGTGGTGGTGCGGCGTGGGCGCAGGCTACGGGACGGCCGACCCGAGCTGTAGGGCACGGAATCGGCGGGGTTCCCACACCGGGCCCACACGGGCCGGGCGCCCGGGCGGCGGTGCGGCCGGGGGCGCCAGCTGCCCGGCCGGGCGGTGTCCGGGCAGCTGGGGAGGCGTGCGGGCGGGCGGCGGGCCCGGTGCGCGGCGGCCGGTCGGAGGCGGGCGCCGGCCGGTGCGGCGGGCGTTCCGGGGGTGCGGGTGCCGGGTCGGCTCCGGCGGTTCTCCAGCGGGGCTCGTCGCCGGGGCGAGCGGCCTCCGAGGGGCCCGGGGCAGTGGCCGGGGCCACCGGAGGTCCCGGTCCGGGGGCCGGAACGCGGGTCGAGCGGCCCCGGGTGCGCGGGCCGAACGGCCCTGGGGCGCCGGGCCGGTGCGTTCCGATCATGGATCGCCACCCATTCGCACGAGGTTCCGAAGGAGTGCGTCCTTGAGCGCCACCCAGGCACAGGGCGACCCCATGCCACCGTCAACCGCCGTACCGTCGAAGGGAGTCCGGCCGAAACGGCCCGGCTCGGCGGTGGTCAGGCTGCTGACCACCACCGACCACAAGACGATCGGCTCCATGTACCTGGTGTCGGCGTTCGCGTTCTTCCTGATCGGCGGCGTCCTGGCGCTGGTGATGCGCGCCGAACTCGCCCGCCCGGGCACCCAGATCCTCTCCAACGAGCAGTTCAACCAGGCCTTCACCATGCACGGTTCGGTGATGCTGCTGCTCTTCGCGATGCCGCTGTTCACCGGCTTCGCCAACTGGATCATGCCGCTGCAGATCGGCGCCCCGGACGTCGCCTTCCCCCGGCTGAACATGCTGTCCTTCTGGCTGTTCGTGTTCGGCTCGCTGATCGCCGCGGCCGGCTTCGCCACCCCGCAGGGCGCCGCGGACTTCGGCTGGTTCCTCTACGCGCCGCTGTCCGACGCCGTGCACTCGCCCGGTGTCGGCGCCGACATGTGGATCATGGGCGTGACGCTCTCCGGGTTCGGCAGCATCTTCGGCGCCGTCAACTTCATCACCACGATCATCTGCATGCGGGCCCCCGGCATGACGATGTTCCGGATGTCCATCTTCTGCTGGAACGTGCTGCTCACCTCGCTGCTGGTGCTGCTGGTCTTCCCGGTGCTCGCCGCCGCGCTGCTCGCCCTCGAGGCGGACCGCAAGTTCGGCGCGCACGTCTTCGACCCCGCCAACGGCGGGGCGATGCTCTGGCAGCACCTCTTCTGGTTCTTCGGCCACCCCGAGGTGTACATCCTGGCGCTGCCCTTCTTCGGCATCGTCTCCGAGGTCATCCCGGTCTTCAGCCGCAAGCCGATGTTCGGCTACGCGGGCCTGATCGCCGCCACCGTCGCCATCGCGGGCCTGTCGGTGACGGTGTGGGCGCACCACATGTACGTCACCGGGCAGGTGCTGCTGCCCTTCTTCTCCTTCATGACCTTCCTGATCGCCGTCCCGACCGGGGTGAAGTTCTTCAACTGGGTCGGGACCATGTGGAAGGGCTCGCTGAGCTTCGAGACGCCGATGCTGTGGACGGTCGGCTTCCTGGTCACCTTCCTGTTCGGCGGCCTGACCGGGGTGCTGCTCGCCGCCCCGCCGATCGACTTCCACGTCTCCGACTCGTACTTCGTCGTCGCCCACTTCCACTACACGCTGTTCGGCACCGTGGTCTACGCGATGTTCGCCGGCTTCCACTTCTGGTGGCCCAAGATGACCGGCAGGATGCTCGACGAACGCCTCGGCCGGATCACCTTCTGGACCCTCACCATCGGCTTCCACGCCACCTTCCTCGTCCAGCACTGGCTCGGCGCCGAGGGCATGCCCCGCCGCTACGCGGACTACCTCTCCACCGACGGCTTCACCACGCTCAACACCGTCTCCACCCTCGGCTCCTTCCTGCTCGGCCTGTCGATCCTGCCGTTCCTCTACAACGTCTGGAAGACCGCCAAGTACGGGGAGCGCGTCGAGGCGGACGACCCGTGGGGCTACGGGCGCTCGCTGGAGTGGGCGACCTCCTGCCCGCCGCCGCGGCACAACTTCGTCACCCTGCCGAGGATCCGCTCCGAGTCCCCGGCCTTCGACCTGCACCACCCCGACATCGCGGCCCTGGACGTGCTGGAGAACACCGGTGAACCGGCCAAGCACCTGGCCGGCGTCACCCCGGCCAAGTACGACCTGCCGCGCGGCGCGACCCGGCGCGCCCGCCCCGAGGGCGACTGACCGGGCCGCCCCCCCGACCGCCGTCCCCGCCCGCGCCGCTGCCCCCCGGGCAGGCGGGGACGGCCCCACCCTCCCTGCGAACCGGAAGGCCGGGCCCATGAACCACACCGTCCTCGCCATCGGCACCGCCGCCCTCACCGCCAGCGGCTGCGTCTGGTACCTGCCCGCCATCGCCGACCTGCAGGCCGGCCCCGACCGCCCCCGCTCCACCCGCACCGCCGCGGCCGCCTGCGTCCTGTGGTGGGCGGCCCTCGCCCTGGCCGGCGGGCTGCTGCTGGTCCTCCCCGACTGGCGCCCCGCCGCGCAGACCGCCCTGGCCGGGCTGGTCGGCGGCGCCGCGCTGCGGGTGCGCGCCCGCTGGGACCGGCACGGCGAGCAGCGGGAGAGCGTCGCGCGCTGGGCGGCGCTGGACGCCGCTCCGGCGCCGCACCCCCGGCGCCCGGCGGCCCCCGCCCTCGCCGGCTGGCTCCTCGTCGGCGCGGCCGTCGCCTCCCTGGGGGCGGCGGCCGTGCTGCTGTCCGCCGGCGGCGGGCTCGGGCCCCGGGTGGGGCTGGCCGCGGCGAGCGGGGCGGGCGTCGCGCTCGCCTTCCTGCTGGCCGGTCTGGGCAGCGCCCGGCGCCGGTGACCGCGCCCGGCGGCGGGGGCGACGAGGCGCCGGGGCGGTGGGGCCCTTCGGCCCTGTGCCCGCCGCCGCGCGGTGGGCGATGATGCCCTGGGCCCCGCCGGGAGTGCGCGGGGGTTCGACGAAGGTGGAGCGGCGTGATGGCGACCAGTACGGCGGGTGCCGGGGCACCGGCTCCGGTGCGGGTGTTCCTGCTGGACGACCACGAGGTGGTGCGCCGCGGCGTGCACGACCTGCTGGACGGCGAGCCGGACCTGGAGGTGGTCGGCGAGGCCGCCACCGCCGAGCAGGCCCTCGTCCGGGTGCCCGCGCTGCGCCCCGACGTCGCGGTGCTGGACGTCCGGCTGGGCGACGGTGACGGGGTGTCGGTCTGCCGCGAACTGCGCTCCCGGATGCCCGCACTCGCCTGCCTGATGCTGACCTCCTTCGACGACGAGGAGGCCCTGCTGGACGCCGTGATGGCGGGCGCCGCCGGGTACGTGCTGAAGCAGATCAGCGGCACCGACCTGGTCGCCGCCGTCCGCACCGTCGCCTCCGGCCGCTCGATGCTCGACCCCGGTGCGGCCACCCGGCTGCTGAACCGCCTGCGCAGCGACGCCGAGCCGGCGCCGCCCGTCGCCGCCGGACCGGCGCTGACCCAGCGCGAGCAGGAGGTGCTCGCCCTGATCGGGGAGGGCCTGACCAACCGGCAGATCGGCGAGCGGCTCTACCTGGCCGAGAAGACGGTCAAGAACCACGTGTCGCGGCTGCTCGCCAAGCTGGGCGTGGAACGGCGCGTCCAGGCGGCGCTGATCGCCACCGAACTGCGCCAGGCCCAGGCCGCCGCGCTGCACTCCCCGCTGCGTGCCGGGCGGTTCTGACGGCCCGCCCGGCGGCCGGGAACCGGGGACCACGGGCGGGACCATCGGCCCTCGCGGGCGGGCCCCGGCGCGGGCGAGCATCGCTGGCATGAACCGCGATCACGACCCGCAGGAACTGGACCGCGACCGGGCGCTGGGCCTGCTGGCCCGGGCGCTGGTCGGCCGGGTGGTCTACACCGTCGGCGCTCTCCCGGCGGTGCTGCCGGTGCACTTCCGGCTGGAACCGGGCGACGGCGGGATCCTGCTCTCGGCCCCGGCCGGCTCCGAACTGGCCCGCGCCGTGGACGACGCCGTCATCGCCTTCGAGGCCGACGAACTGGACGGCCCGGACGGCTCCGGCTGGTGCGTCACCGTCCTCGGCCGGGCCCAGGTCCGCCCCCTCGCCGGGGCCGTACCCGCCGCCGTCCGGATCCGGATCCGCCCGGAACTGGTCACCGGCCGCCGGCTGCCCCCGCTGCGCCGCGACGCCCGGCCGCCGGCCCGGCTGGGCACCGGCACCTGAGCCCGCCCGGTCAGTGCGGGTCGCCCTCGATCCGGCCGGCCAGGGCGCGGACGGTCGGCGGCAGCTGCCGCCGCCGGGCCACCAGCAGCGGGACGGCCAGCGCCAGGTGCACCCAGCTGAGCGCGACCCGGGCGGACTCGCCGGGGAGGGCGAACTGGACGGCGAACAGCACGAAGAGCAGCCCGGCCTTCCACGGGCGGAAGCGCAGGTCGAGCAGGAGGACCACGGCGAGGACGGTCTGCGCGGCGGTCAGCAGCACCTCGTCCACCTGGCGTTCGACGAGCGGCAGCGAGGCCCCGCCGCCGCCCGCCAGGTAGGCGAGCGGGAGGCAGCCGATCAGCAGCGTCCACTGGTTGACCTTGCTGGAGAGCAGCGCGCCGAGGCCGTCGTCCCCGCGCAGCCGCCAGGCGAAGACCACCGCGACGATCAGCTCGGGCGCCTCGGAGGCGAGCGGGGCCAGCCACTGCACCAGCAGGAAGCGGTCGACGCCGAGCGAGGCGCCGGCGTCCACGAGCGAGGTGGCGAACGGCTCGGCGCAGGCGAAGACCACGACCGCGGCCACCGCGAAGACCAGGACGGTGGTCGCCCGGCGGCGCCGCCGCGGGAGCGCGGCCAACCGGGCCGGGACGCCGACGAGTTCCTCCTCGTCGGTCTCGCTGCAGCGGCCGACCCGGAACAGGTAGGTGGCGTACCAGGCGATCAGCACGACCGCCAGCACCCAGGAGATCTGCCGGGTCAGCGGCATCACGAAGGCGAGCAGGGCGGCGACGCCGAGGAATGCGGTGTCGATCCGGCGGTGCTCCCGCAGGGTGATCCCGGGCTCGACGCCGCGGCGCCGGGCGGCGAGGTAGCCGGCGAGGGCGACCAGCGGCCAGCCGACGCCGACCAGCAGACGGTTGGCGCCGGTCATGTTGGCGGCCGCGTAGGCGGCGTACTCGGGACGGGTGCCCGCCGCGTACGCGAAGTAGAGGTCGACCGCGTACTCGGGCAGCACGGCGATGAACGCCAGCAGGGCCAGCGCGAGCGGCCCGGAGATGTCCGCGCGGGCGGTCTCCGCGGCCCACATCAGCAGCAGCGCCGCCGACAGCACGCCGAGGCCGAACACCGCCATGCCCGTCACCGGGGCCGGGTGCACCCCGGTCAGCCGCAGCACCACGGCGGGGAGCGCACCGGCCACGGCGGCCGCGATCCGCAGGGCCGTCACGGACCCGCTCGGCGGCTGCGCCGACGGCACCGGGGCGGCGTCCTGCGGGGCGGTCAGGGGTGACTTGTGGGCCATCGGCCGTCCTCGTGCTCGGGGAACGCGAGCAGGCTAGGGCGCGGGGCCGGGGCAGGGCGGGGAACGGCGGTGCGGCGCGGCGGGGTTCCCCCGGACGGCGGCCCCGTCCGGCGTCCGGGGGCGGTGCCCTACGCTGGGCCGCGACACCGCCGACGGAGGGACCACGCGCCATGCTCGACCCCGCGATCGCCGCCCTGTACGAGCGCGACGGGACCTGCCGGATGCTGGGGATCGCCCTGGACGAGGTGTCCGCCGGGCGGGCGGTGGCGCGGATGACGGTGTCCGCGACGATGGTGAACGGGCACGGCACGGCGCACGGCGGCTTCCTCTTCCTGCTGGCCGACGCCGCGTTCGCGTTCGCCTGCAACAGCCACGGCCCGGTGACGGTCGCCCAGGCGGCGCAGGTGGTCTTCCTGGCCCCGGCGCGGCCGGGTGACGAGCTGGTGGCCGAGGCGGTGGAGCGCTCGCGGTCGGGGCGCTCCGGGGTCTACGACGTGACGGTGCGGCTGGCGGACGGAGGGGTGGTCGCCGAGTTCCGCGGGCAGAGCGTGGTGATCGGGGGCCGGCCGCAGACCGGCTGAGCGGCCCGCGGCCCCCACCGAGCCCCCTGCCCCGCCCGCCCGGTCTCAGGCCCGCGGCCGCTCGTCCAGCACCTGCTGGAGCTTGCCGGTGCGCGGGTTGGTGACCAGCTCCGAGCGCGGCACCCACTCCACGGTGAGGTCGTGGATGCTGCCCAGCGCGACCTCGGCGGGGTAGAGCGGGCGGGCGGTGTAGACGGCCTCCACCAGCCGGTCGGCGAGCTCGGCGAGCTCCTCGGCGGCCGGCCGGTCGGTGTGGCCGAGCCGGATGATCAGGCCGTCGCGCCCGCCCCAGCGGCGCTGGACGAGCTGCATGCCGGCGATCCGCCGGTCCGGGTCGGCGGCCAGCAGGACGGACCGGATCTCCTCGGTCGGCATGGCGACGGTGCCGACCCGGGCGCCCTCGGCGGAGCGGCCGAGCAGGCGGAAGCGCCGGCAGTCGGCGTCGACCCACTCGGCGCGGTCGCCGGTGGGGTAGCGCAGGATCGGCATCAGGGTGCGGAACAGGTTGGTGACCACGACCCGGCCGGGGGTGCCGGGGGTGGTGATGGCCTCGCCGGTGACCTGGTCGACCAGTTCCACCACGGTGCGGTGCGCGAAGGCCTCGTGCACCCGGACGTCGTCGCCGGGCACGGGCGCGCCGACCAGCCCGGCGTCGTTGGAGGCGTAGCCCACCGAGGCGACCGCGGCCCGGGGGAAGGCCCGGGAGAGGATCGGGCGCAGGTCGGCGAAGAGCAGGTCGCCGCCGAACAGCAGCAGTTCGACGCGGTCGGCGACCTCCCCGCGCCGGACCAGGCAGTCGGCGACGGCGCTGAGCTTCATCGGCTCGCCGGCGAGCACGTCGACGCCGAAGCCGGTGATCAGGTCGGCGACGTAGTCGTCCGGGGCGGCGCCGCCGACCGGCAGCCGGACGTTGTCGACCGGCGCGTGGTGCAGGGCGTGCTCGATGTAGAGGAAGCCGCCGTAGAGCTCGCCGGCCATGAACAGGTTGGCCACCCGGTGTCCGGGCCGCAGGCCGGCCCCGACCAGTCCGGCGCCGAAGGCGGTGACCGAGTCGGCGTGCTCCTCGCGCGTCCACGGCGAGAACTTGGGGACGCCGGTGGTGCCGCCGGTCTTGTAGACGCCGGCGTCGCTGAGCGGGCCGGTCAGGACGCGGTTGTCGGGCCAGGCGTTGGCGGCCCAGAACGCGGCCTGGTCGACGACGGGGAGCTGGTCGAGCCGGTCGAGGGAGGCCGGCAGGTCGCGGTAGAGCTCCGCGTAGAACGGGGAGTTCGCCCGGGCGAAGGCGATCAGATCGGGCAGGGGCTTGGCGGACATGGTGGTGGACTCCGTTGCTCAGCAGGGGTGTTCGGGCTGCCCGAGCCAGGTCCGGGCGAGGTCCTGGACGGCGGAGCCGTCGGGGTCGGCGAGTTTGGCGGCCAGGTAGTCGGCGGCCCAGCGGTTGGCGGGCACCCGGAAGGGGGGCCGTTCGGCGAGCAGGGTGCGCACCACGACTCCGGCGACCTCCCGGGCCGGCTGGCCGGCCGACTCCCAGCCCTGGCCGCCCACCCACTCCAGGTACCCGGCGAAGGTGGGCGCGTACGGGCCGGACGCGGCCCGGATGGTGGCGCGGTTGACGTCCGGGAAGATGCCGAACCGGGTGTCCGGGACGAAGCCGGGCACCACCACGGATACCCGGACGCCGTGGGCGGCCGCGACCGGGGCCAGCGCCTCCAGGAACCCCTCGACGGCGAACTTGGCGGCGCAGTACGCCTCGTTGAAGGGCTGGCCGACGACGCCGTGCACGCTGCCGACGGTGACCAGCCGGCCCCCGGCGGCGCGCAGCAGCGGCAGCGCGGCCCGGCTGACGGTCGCCACGCCGAAGAAGTTGACCTCCAGGTTGGCCCGCAGGGCGGCGTCGGTGGACATCTCCAGGGTCGGGTCGTGGTTGGCGACGCCCGCGTTGTTGACCAGGGCGTCCAGCCGTCCGTGGGTGCGGCGCACCTCCTCCAGGCAGTCGGTGACGGAGCCCGGGTCGGTGACGTCGAGCCGGCGCACCTCCACGGCGACGCCGGCCGCGTCGGCGGCCGCCCGCAGCGCCCCGGCGCGGCCGGGATCGCGCATGGTCGCCACCGTGGTGTACCCGGCCCGGGCCGCGGCGACGGCGGTGGCCAGGCCGATGCCGGAGGACGTCCCGGTGATGAGCAGGACCCGGCCGTCGGCGCGGGCGCCGGCCGGCCGGTCCGGTCCGGGTGCTCCGCCGGTGGGGGTCGCGCCGCCGGGCGCCGCGCTCACGGGGCGCTCTCCGCGAGCGCGTCGGCCCCGTCGGCGTCGTCGGCCCCGTCGGCCGGGGCGGGCGCGGGCGCGGCGGCGTCGAGCAGCGGCTGGATGCCGACCGCCGGGAGGAAGGAGCAGGCGGCCAGCAGGGTGCCGCCGGCCATCACCACCCGGGCCGCGTCCAGGATGCCCAGCGGCCCGGTGAGCAGGCTGACGGCCAGGCCGCCGACCAGCGCGGCCAGCGGGATCACGCCCCAGGTGACGGTCCGGAAGGCGGCGTGCATGACGCCCTGGTTGCGGGAGGTCATCCGGGACTGCCGGGCGGGTGCGCTGCACACGTTGATGCAGGACATGAAGAAGCCGTAGCAGCCCATGGTGACCGCGATCACCGGACCGGCCGGCAGCGCGGGCGCGGCCAGCACGCCGAGGCCGACCAGGCAGTGCAGCAGCAGCGACCAGGCCATCGTCCGGCCGAGGCCGAAGCGCCGGCTGATCCGCGGTGCGACCACCGCGCCGGCCAGCGCGCCGAGTGCCGCGACGGACATGGCCGCGCCGAACACGCCGACCTGGACGCCGAGGCCCCGGTAGGCGAGGACGGGCAGGACGGTGACGAAGACCGGTCCGCCCGAGTTGAGCGTGACGGCGGACAGGACGATCCGGCGCAGCACCGGGTCGGCCCAGTTGAGCCGGAAGCCCCTGGTGAGCCGCTCCCGGACGGAGCCCTCCTCGACCGTCCGCTCGCCCCAAGGGCGCATGGAGCGGAAGCAGACCGCGGAGACCAGGTAGCTGGCCGCGTCGACGAGCAGGGCGCCGACGCCGAGCGCGCCGTACAGGGCGGCCGCGACGGACGGCCCGGCGACCTCGGCGACCGAGCCGCTGCCCTCCAGCCGGGAGTAGGCGCGGACCATGCCGTCCTCGGGCACCACGGCCGGGACGGCGACCAGGTAGCCGACGTTGAAGAAGATGGTCGCGCCGCTGATCACCGCCACGCAGCCGAACAGCAGCGGGGTGGAGAGCACGTCCAGCGCGTACGCGAGCGGGATCGCCGCGACCGCGAGCAGCCGGACCAGGTCGCAGGCGAGCATCGTCCGACGCTTGTCCCAGCGGTCGACCAGCACGCCGGCGATCGGGCCGAGCAGCGGGATGCCGAGGTACTGGGCCATCGCGACGACGCCGACCTGGAGGGCCGAGGCGTGCAGCACGAAGATCATCAGGGTCGGGACGACGAACACCGTGACCTTGTCGCCGACCAGGCTGACGGTCTGCCCGGCCCAGAACAGCTGGAAGCCCCGCCCGAGCGGCGCCGGCCGGCCCGGCGGCGCCGGGGCCTTCGCCGTCACGACTCCTCCCGGACGACCAGGGCCGCGGTCTTGCCGGTGCGGCCGTTGCTGACCAGCGCGTCCACCGGGCGCACCCGGAAGGACTCCGGGTCGTGCTGGAAGGCGGTGCTGAGCGTGAAGGTGGCGGCGAGCAGTTCCTTGCGCAGCCGCTCGGCGTCGGGCGCGGCGCCCGGCCCGTCGGCGAGCAGCAGGACGTCCACCCCGGTGGCCCGGCCGCGCTGCTCGGTGAGCACCACCTGGGCGCGGGCGACGCCGGGCTCGCGTTCGGCCCGGGTGATCAGCTCGTCCACGTCCAGCCCGAGGCCGCGGACCTGGACGACGCTGTCGCGCCGGCCCAGCACCCGCATCGCCGGGCCCGGGCGGCCGCACGGGCAGGCGGTCAACTCGCCCGCGTCGCCGGTGCGGTAGCGCAGCACCGGGTTGAGCATCTCGGGATCGAGGGTGGTGAAGTCGAGCAGGCCGTCGGCGTCCACGTGGACCAGCTGGTGGGGCAGCGGGTGGAAGGTGTCGGCCGGGCAGTCCGGGGTGTTGGTGCCGACCACCCAGGTCTCGGTGCTGCCGAACATCCCCCAGCGCCGGGCCTGCGGCGCCACCACGGCGAGGTCCTCGTCGAGCTGGGGCTGCCAGGCCTCGCCGAGCCAGAGCACCTTGCGCAGCGAGGGGAGCCGGACGCCGGTGGCTCGGGCGTGCGCGAACCAGAGCCGCAGCACGCTGGGCGTGCCGCCGATCGCGGTGACCCCCCGGTCGGCCAGGAAGGCCAGCCAGTCGCCGTACTCCTCGCGGGTGACGGAGCCGAGCGCGATGATCCGGCAGCCCGAGAGGTCGGCGAGCCCGGCGGCGAGGTAGTGCGCGCCCCACATCCGGCCGGCGCCCCAGGCGTTGGCGAAGACGTCGGTGCGGTCGAGCGGCTGCCAGTGCGCGTGCACGCCGGCCATGTAGAAGCCGGTGGGCGCGTAGCCGACCTTGGGGGCGCCGGTGCTGCCGCCGCTCTGGAACAGCCAGGTGGCGGAGTGCTCGGCGGCCGGTTCCAGGTGGGCGAGGGCGGTGTTGAGGTCGTCCTTGGCGAGCGGGGGCAGCGCCGCGAGCCGCTCCAGGGTGTGCACGTTGACGTAGGAGGCGTAGCGGGCGGCCAGCGCGGGGACGCCGCGCAGCCGTTCCAGGGTGCGCCGGGCGACGTCCAGCCGGGGCTCGGCGGCCTCGGGGGGCAGGGAGAAGGAGGCGGTCATCGGGGGTCCGTCCGGTGGGTCGGGTCGAGGGTCAGCGGGCGGGCGCCGTCGGCGAGCCACTTGGCGTGGCCGTCGCGATAGGCGGTGAAGCGGGCGCGGGTGACGTCGCGCTGGAGGGTGCGCTCCGGGTCGCTGAAGTCGGGGGCGATGACGCCGTCCGGTTCGAGTTCGGAGAACCAGTACCGCTCGCCGTCGTACAGGAAGTCGACGCAGAAGAACGGGATCGGCAACCGCTCGGCGAACCAGGCGGTGGCGGCGGCGAGTTCGGGCGGCACGGGCGGGAACTCCATGGCGCCGCCGCGGCTGGCGTTGGCGACCGGCGAGCCGGCCTCCGGGGTCCGCTTCATCACCGCGTGGGGCCGGCCGTCGACGACGTAGACCCGGTAGTCGATGGTGCCGTCGCCGAGGTACGGCTGGACGACGAGGGTGGTGTCGCCGCCCTGGGCGAGGCTCGCCAGGCCCCGGATGTCCTCGGGGCCGCGGGCCAGGTTGATCCCGCCGCCGCCGCACCAGCCGGCCGGCTTGACGATGGCCGGGTAGGTCATGCCCCCGAGCGCGACCTCGTAGACGTGCTTGCTGATGTCGCGCCCGGTGCCGATCCGCACGGTCGGGATGGTCGGCACGGGGGATCCCGCCAGGAACAGCAGGGTGGCCAGCTTGTCGTTGCCGATCAGCGAGACCTGCGGCGGGAACGGCAGGTAGAAGCCGGCCTGTTCGAGCACCGCGTAGAGCGCGTACTGGTTGAAGACGTCCATCGACTGGTACGGCAGCGAGTACAGCGCGGTGATGAACAGGGTGTCCTCGGGGGTGACGGGCTCGTCGTCGACGTAGACCCGGGGCCGGCCGGGGCCGGTGGCGTCTACCGTGACGGCCTCCGGGGCGTGCCTGGTCCAGCGCAGCCCGAGGTCGGCGGCGCACTCGGCGTACAGGTCCCAGAAGAAGCCGTGCCACATCCCGGCCATCCGGGAGGACTCCCGGTCGGGGAAGATCCAGCACAGGCGGCGCAGTTCGCCGGCCGGGGCGGGTGTGCTCATCGTGCTCCTCGCGGTGTGGCGGACTGCCCGGACCACCAGCGGCGGCCGGCCTCGGGGAGGGTGTCCACCGGGTCGAAGTAGGGGTGGCGCCGGTCGAGCGGGGCCTGCGGGCCGTCGTCGCCGTCCAGGCTGGTGCGGTAGTTCTTCGTCCAGTACGAGATGCCGCGCTCGCGGTCGTAGGCGACCGCCTGGTGGACCCACCGCTTGCCGACGTCGGGGACGTCGCAGACCAGGCGTGGCGTGGCGTAGCCGGGCAGGTAGCCCATGATCGCCTCCTGGAGGTGCTGCGCCCGGTGCAGCGGGGTCCGCCAGTGCTCCGCGCCGGGGATGACGTCGCAGAGGTAGAAGTAGTACGGCAGGACGTTCGCCTCGCCCTGCAGGGCGAAGCAGAGGTCCAGCAGGTCCTCCGGGGTGTCGTTGACGCCGCGCATCAGCACGCCCTGGTTGCGGACGTCCCGGACGCCCGCGTCCAGCAGCGCCCTGGCGGCCTCGGCGACCAGCGGGGTGACGGACCGCACGTGGTTGGCGTGGGTGTGCACGGCGAGGTTGACGGCGCGGCGGGCGGCCAGGTCGGCGACCCGGGCCACGCCCTCCAGCACCCGGGGCTGCAGCCAGTGCTGGGGCAGCCCGACCACGGCCTTGCTGGCGAGCCGGATGTCCCGGACGGAGCCGAGGTCCAGCAGCCGCAGCAGGAAGGACTCCAGGCGCGGCCACGGGACGTTGGCGAGGTCGCCGCCGGAGACCACGACGTCGCGCACCGCCGGGGTGCGCTTGAGGTAGTCGAGCATCTGCTCCTGCCGGTCGGCGGGGCGCAGCAGCAGCCGGGTCTTGGCGACCTGCGGGGTGGAGGTGCCGACCAGGTCCATCCGGGTGCACTGCCCGCAGTACTGCGGGCAGGTCGCGGTCAGCTCGGCCAGCACCTTGGTGGGGTAGCGGTGCGTCAGCCCCTCGACGGCCCACATCTCGGCCTCGTGGAGGGAGTCCCGCTCGGCCCGCGGATGGCTGGGCCACCGCGGGTGCCGGTCGGCGCGCACCGGCAGCATGTAGCGGCGCACCGGGTCGGCCAGGAACGCCTCGGTGTAGGCCGCCGGGGCGTCCGGGGCGTCCGGGGCCATGGTGTTCAGCATCTGCGGCGGCAGCAGCATCGGCATGGTGGCGAACTGCGCCTGGTCGGCAGCGAGTTCCTCGTAGAACCGGTCGGTCAGCAGCGGGCCGGTGACGGCCCGCAGCTGGCGGGCCGTCTTGACCGAGTGGGAGCGCTGCCACTGCGGGTCGCGCCACTGGGCGTCCGTCACGTCGCGCCAGCCCGGCAGCCGCCGCCAGTCCGGTTCGACCAGGGGCGTGCGCGTGTACTGGTACGGCTGGCGGATCTCGGGGTGGTCCATGGCCGGCTACTGGCCGGCGGGGGCGGTGAGCAGGCCGGCGAGGCGGGTCCGCAGTTCGCGCTTGAGCACCTTGCCGGTCGGCCCGAGCGGGAAGTCCTCCGGGGTGCGGGCGATCCGGACGGCGGCGAGTGCGGCCAGTCCGGCCCCGGCCAGCGCCTCGTTGGCCGCCGTCCGTACCCGCTCGGTGTCGGCGTCGGCCGCCCCGGCCTGCAACTGGACGACGGCGACGGGGTGTTGGCCCTCGCCCGCGGCGCCGGGCAGGCCGATGACGGAGCAGTCCCGCACCAGGTCGGCGCAATCCGCCAGCAGCACCTCCTCGATCGGCAGGCTGTGCACCGGGCCGTCGGCGGTGTCGATGACGTCCACCGTGCGGTCGAGGTGGTAGAAGCGGCCGTCCGGGTCGCGGCGGGCGAGGTCGCCGGTGAGCCAGTAGCCGGCCAGCTCGAAGCTGCCGGTCAGCCGCGGGTCGTTCCAGTAGCCCGGGGTCCGGGAGGGGGTGACGACGCCGAGCATGCCGACGGTGCCGTCGGGGACCTCGGCGCCGTCCTGGTCGAGCACGGCGGCCTTCAGGACGACCTCCAGCGGCCTGCCGACGCAGCGGTCGTCGCGGGGGCTCTCCGGGGTGGTGACCTGCCCGAACAGCGCCATGCCCATCTCGGAGGAGCCGAGGCCGTCGACGAACTGGGAACCGGGCAGGGCGGGTTGCTCGGCCTTCTCCTGCGGCAGCAGCCAGGGCCGGATCAGTCCGGCGGGCCGCTCGCCGAGCGTCACCAGCCGCCGGATGTGGCCGTGGTGCGCGCTGTCGCCGGTGTTGAACCAGGAGTGCACCCGGGCGGCGCCGCGGACGGGGAGCTCGCCGGTGGCGAGTTCCACGAAGGTACGCGGGAAGGAGGCGACCATCGTCGGCTGGAAGGCCTCCATCACCGGCTCGACGACGGCACGCCGCCAGTCGGCCATGACCACGGTGGGCAGGCCGAGCAGGGTGGCGGTGAGGAAGTAGCTCAGACCGCCGGCGTGGGTGTGCGGCATCAGCGACATCAGCCGGTCGTAGGGCTCGGCGGGGAAGCGCTCCATGCGCGGCTGCTTGCCGTCCCAGAACTGGCGGTGGGCCAGCATGGTGGACTTGGGCGTGCCGGTCGTGCCCGAGGAGTGGATGAGGGCCACCACGTCGTCCGCGGCGTGCCGGTACGGGTACGCGGCGGGCAGCCCGGCGGACGCGGCGTCGAAGGCCTGCACCTCGGCGGCGAGCGCGACGAAGCGCGGGCGGCGCTGCGGGGCCTCGCGGTAGGCGGCGGCCAGCCGGGTGGGGTCGTCGGCGACGACGCCGACCACGCCGACGTGGTCCAGGTAGCGGACCATCACGTCGTGCCGCATGGCGTCGTTGACCAGCGCGGGGACGGCGCCGAGCGCGGTCAGCGCCAGGAAGTGCAGCAGCGGTTCGAGACCCTCGCCGACCACGATGGCCACCGGCTCGCCGGGGCGCACCCCGTTGGCGTGGTACCAGGCGGCATAGCGGTCGCGCAGGGCGGCGAGGTCGAGCAGGCTGTGGCCGCGCAGCACCACCTCGCCGCGGTGGTCGGTGCGGTGGGTGAAGGCGAACGGCACGGCGCGGTTGGGGTTGGCCGCGATCGCGTGGTCGAGGAAGTTGCCGGCCCCGAGGGCGGGTTCGGTCATCAGCCGCTGTCGGGCGGCGAGGGGGGCGATGGAACTCTGGTCGCTCATGGCGGTCTCCGGACGTGGGGTGCCGGGCGCGGGTTCTCGTGAAACCGGCGCCGGGTGGGGAGAGGGTCGTGCGTGGGGAGGGGTGGTGCGGGTGCGCGGTGCGGTGCGGTCAGCCGCGGGCGAGGACCTCGGCGACGACGCGGTGGGCGGAGCGGATCGCGCCCTCCATCAGCCCGAAGTAGGCGGTGCTGGTCTCGGTGCCGGCCCAGTGCACGCGCCCGTGCGGGGTGGTCAGCGTGGGGCCGAGTCGCGGCCAGTCGCCGGGGCCCAGCAGGGCGGCGTAACAGCCCTTGCTGTAGGGGTCGTTGAGCCAGTCGGTGACGTGGCAGTCGGTCGGTTCGGGCAGCATCGGGAAGAGCTGGGCGGCCTGTTCGGCGGCCGCCGCGCGCTGCTGGCGGGCGGTGAGTGCGGCGAAGCGGTGCGCCTCGGCGCCGGTGACGAAGCCGGTCAGTACGCCGATCCGGCCCTCGGTGGGGGAGTCGTCGACGGTGGAGAGCAGTGGCCCTCGGGCGTTCACCGACCAGCCGGAGAGGCCGTGGTCGCGCCAGACCGGCTCCGGGTAGACCAGGTGCACCTTGACGGCGCAGCCGCGTGCGGTGCGGTCGCCGGCCCGCGGCACCGGCAGTCCGGGGCGGAAGTCGATCGCGTCGGCGAGCAACGGCGGCAGGGCGAGGACGGCGACGTCCGCCCGGTGGCTGCCATGCGCGGTGTGCGCGGTGACGGCGTCGGCGTCCTGGTGGACGGCCCGGACGGGCTCGCCGAGCCGCACCCGGGGGCCGAGCCGCTCGGCCAGCCGTTCGCACACCTGGTGGGCCCCGCCGGCGATGCGGTCCTGCTGGGCGCCGCCGGCGAAGGCGTTGAGGTAGCGGAGCCCGCCGCCGGAGCGCAGGTAGAAGGCGAGGTGGAGGACGGAGACGTCGGCCGGGTCGGCGGCGGTCATTTCGCCGAGGAAGAGCGGGAAGAAGAGCCGGGCGTCCGGGTGGCGGAGCTGCTGCTCGGCCCAGTCGGCGGCGGTGAGGGCGTCCAGCCGCTCGGCGTCCGGGGTCAGCCAGGGGGCCTCCGGGTGGACGGCGGCGGTGAGTTCGGCCAGTTGCTCGAACAGGTCGCCGAGGGCGACGGCGTTGAGCGGCGGGAACCGGCCGTCCCGGGTCGCGGCCCGGCCCGGGGCGGCGGACGGGTCGGGGTCGAGGGCGAAGCGGCTGGCGCCGAGCATCGTGGTCGGGGTGGTCTTGAGGCCCAGCTCGGCCATCAGGGCGAGCAGTTCGGTGTGCCGGTCGCCCAGGTAGGCGGCGCCGGCGTCGACCCAGGCGCCGGGGGCGGCTTCGATGCCGTGGGTGCGTCCGCCGACCCGGTCGCGGGCCTCCAGGACGGTCACCCGGTACCCGCGCGCGGCCAGCCCGGTGGCTGCGGTGAGCCCGGCGATCCCGGCGCCGACCACGACGGCGGAGGGGCCGGTGCGCCCGCTCATCCGGTGGCCGTGATTCTCTGGGCGAGGCCGGCCGGGGTGGTGGCCTGCAGGAACTCCTCGAAGGTCAGTTCCACGCCGTGGTCGCGGGCGACGGCGCTGAGGACCCGGGTGGCGACCAGGGAGTCGCCGCCGAGCTCGAAGAAGTCCGAGTCGGCCGTCACGTCCTCGCGTTCCAGGACGCGGCGGAAGACGGCCACCAGGGCCTCTGGTGTGGCGGTGGTGGTGAGGTCAGTGCTCAACGGAGGTCTCCTTCGACCTGTCGTGGGCGTAGCGGAGGTGGCAGGCGGCCCGGTCGACCTTGCCGCTCGGGGTGTGGACGAGCCGCGGGACGACGGTGATCCGCCCGGGCACCAGGTGGCCGGGCACCCGGGCCCTGAGGTGGGAGAGCAGCGCGGCGTCCAGGCCGTCGGCCGAGGCGTGGCGGCGGGCCACCACGTACGCGACCAGGGTGGTGCGGCCGGCCGCGGTGGTGCCGGTGACGGCCGCGGCGGTGACGTCGGGGTGCGCGGTGAGCTGGGCCTCGATCTCGGCCGGGTCGACCCGGATCCCGCGGACCTTCAACTCGCCGTCCAGGCGCCCCTGGTGGGTGAGCAGGCCGTCCGGGCCGCGGCTCACCCGGTCGCCGGTGCGGAAGTACCGCTCGCCGTCGAGGGTGGTGAACCGGGCGGCCGTCGCCTCGGGCAGGCCGAGGTAGCCGAGCGCGACGCCCGGCCCGCCGACCAGCAACTCGCCGTTGTCGTCGAGGCGTTCGACGACGTGCGGCAGGGCGCGGCCGATCGGTGCGGGGGCGGTGCCGTCCCAGTGCCGCTCGGGTGCGAGCGGTCCGGCGAGGTCGACGGCGTGGGTGATCTGGGTGGTCTCGGTGCAGCCGTAGGTGTTCAGCAGTCGGATCCGCCCGGTGTCCAGCCGGCTCCAGTCGGCCAGCCGGGCCGGGTTGGCCGCCTCGCCACCGATCACCAACAGGCGTAGGCAGGAGGGGAGTCGGTCGCCACCGTCGACCAGGTGGTGGACGAGTTCGTGCCAGAAGGCGGTCGGCAGGTCGAGGACGGTGATCCGCTCGCGCTCGACCATCCGCAGGAAGCGCGGGAAGGACCCGCTGTGCGCGTCGGGGTCGAGGACGAGGGTGGCGCCCGCGGTGAGCGCCGGGAGGATCTCCTCGAAGCAGGTGTCCCAGTTGAGCGAGGCGAACTGGAGCACCCGGTCGTCGGGGGTGAGTCGGAAGAGCCCCCGCAGCGCGTGGGCCGTGGCCGCTGCGGCACGGCGGGGGGTGGCGACGGGTTTCGGCTGCCCGGTCGAACCCGACGTGAACAGAATGTAAGCCGGTTGTTCCGGGCCGTATTCGGCGCGATCCGGCGGGCGGGTGCCCGGCGGATCTCCGGGGAATTCCAGGAGCGTCGGTAACTCGACTAATCGGAGGTCGAGTCGGGTGGTCGGCGCGTCCCGGCCGGCCACCTGCACCCGACAGTTCGCGGACGCCGACATGGCTTGTCGGCGCACCGTCGGGAATGCCGGATCGACGGGGCAATACACGCCCCCGGCGGTCAGCACGCCGAGAAGTGCGACCACCGTTTCGGCCGTGTGGACGGCCGGCACGGCGACCGTGCCCGGGTCCGGCCCCAGCCGTGTGGCCAGGGTGTTCGCCAGCTCCGCGAGCCGGCCGTAACCGATACTGCGTCCTTGCTGAACCACCGCTGGGCGGTGGGGATTTCGACGTGCCATTTCCGTGAACGCGTCGATCAGGTCGGGAGTGACCTGGAGGGTGTCGCGATTAATTGACATGCCCGCCCCAAATGACGCTGTCGAATGCTCATCCGTGCTCGGCGAACGGCGACTCTACCGTCGAACATGCGTTGCGACAATGGATGTTGGGGATGCAGTTCGAGGGGGGCGTGCTCGAAGTGTGAAGCCACCCGGGCCGGTTCGGTCGTTCGGGTGAGGACGACGTCGCGCCGGGCCGCGGCGGACCGTACCGACGGCGCCCCCCGGACCATCCGACGGACGGTCAGGAGCCCAGCGGGGCCTCCCAGACCACCCGGGTGCCACCGTCGTCGCCCGGCCCGACCGCGAACGTCCCGCCCACCCGCTCGGCGCGCTCGGCGAGGTTGCGCAGCCCGCTGCGCCGGCCCCCCTCGGTGACCCCCACCCCGTCGTCGGAGACGGTCAGCGCCACCCGCCCCGCCAGCGCCCGCAGCGTCACCTCCACCCGGCTCGCCCGGGCGTGCCGGGCCGCGTTGCTGAGCGCCTCGCCGAGCACGGCCACCACGTGCTCGGCCAGCTCCTGCGGCACGTCGGTGTCCAGCAGGCCCTCCATGCTCAGCCGCGGCGCGAACCCGAGCGTCCCCTGCGCCTCGGCGACGGCCCGAGTGGCCCGGGCCCGCAGACCGCGGTCCGGCTCGCTGTGCGCGCGTAGCCCGAAGATGGTCGAACGGATGATCTTGATGGTCTCGTCCAGGTCCGCCACCGCCCGGGCCACCCGGTCCGCGGCGGCCGGGCTGTCGATCAGCCGTCCGGCGCTCTGCAGCGTCATGCCGGTGGCGAACAGCCGCTGGATCGCCAGGTCGTGCAGGTCACGGGCGATCCGGTCGCGGTCCTCCAGCAGGGTCAGCTGCTCGGCGTCGCGGCGCCGCTCGGCCAGCTCCAGGGCCAGCGCCGCCTGGTCCGCGAAACCCAGCAGCGGCCCGGTCTCGTCCGGCCCGAAACCCGGCTGCCCCGCCGCCCGGGCCAGCAGCAGCACGCCCCGCCCGTACCCCGCCCCGGTGCCCAGCGGCACCGCGACCGCCGGGCCCAGCCCCGCGAACCGCCCCGCCGGCCCGGCCGGGTAGCGGGCGTCGCAGGCCAGTTCGTCACTGGTCACCGGGGACCCGCAGGCGTACGCGGCGCCCGACAGCGTGCCGTCCACCGGCACCGTCACCCCCAGCCGCGCCGACGGCTCCCCGCCCAGCGCCACCTCCACCGTCAGCTCCGCCGCCGGTTCCTGCGGACCGGCCACCGCCACCGAGACGTCCGCCAGGTCGGCGCCCGCGATCTCCCGCGCCCGGCGGGCGATCAGCTCCACCACCTCCAGCCGCGGCGCCCCCGACAGCAGGCTGCGGGAGATCTCCGCGCTCGCCCGCAGCCAGCGCTGGCGCAGCTGCGCCTCCTCGTACAGCCGGGCGTTGTCGATCGCCACCCCGGCCGCGACCGCGAGGGTGGCGATCACCGCCTCGTCGTCGGCGTCGAAGTCCAGACCGCCGCGCTTGTCCGTGAGGTACAGGTTGCCGAACACCTCGCCGTGCACCCGCACCGGCACCCCCAGGAAGGTGTGCATCGGCGGATGGTTCGGCGGGAAGCCCACCGAGGCCGGGTGCTCGGACAGCACCGGGCAGCGCAGCGGCTGCGGATCACGGATCAGCTCGCCCAGGATGCCCCGGCCGGACGGCGGCGGACCGACCTCGGCGATCTCCTCCTCCGACATCCCCACCGTCAGGAACTGCGACAGCGTGTGCCCGTCCGGGCCGATCACGCCGAGCGCGCCGTAGCGGGCGTCCACCAGGTCGACGGCCGCCTCGACGATGCGGTGCAGCGCCTGTGCGAGGTCCAGCTCCCGGCCGACCGCGAGCACCGCCTCCAGCAGGCTGTGCACCCGGTCCCTGGTCCCGCGCGCCGCGTCGATCCGCCACTGGAGCTCCTCCAGCAGCTCGTCCAGGCGCAGCCGGGGCATCCGCGCGCCGCCGCCCGCCGCGCTGCCGTCCGCTCCGCCCACCGGTGTCCTCCTCGTGTCCGCCCCGCGCGCCGCACCCGCTGCCCCGGGTGCCGTCCCACCTGCGGGATCGCCCGGTTCACCGTAGTGCCCGGGTGTCGGCTCACCGCACGCCGGGGTCGGCCGTACGCTCCGCCGGGCGGGCCTTTCGTCCCGTCCCCCGGGGTCCTCGGGCCCCTGTCGACGGCCGCCGCGCACCGCCAGGGTGGGGGAGGAGCGGACGGGCCGTCAGTGCGCCGCCGCCCGGCGCCGACCCGCCGGACCGACACAGTGGAGGACCTCGTGAGTGAGCGGAGCGCGTACGTCAACGAGAGTGGCGGGCACCCGGTGCCGGCCGTGCTGGCCGGGGTCGACGGCTCGCCGCAGAGCACCGCCGCCGCCCACTGGGCCGCCGGGGAGGCCCGGCTGCGCGGCGTGCCGCTGCGCCTGGTGCACGCCTGGCCGTGGCTGACCGACGGCGAATCGGCCTTCGCCGAGCCCGACGACCTGCCCGCGGCCGCGCAGCGGGTCCTCGCCGCGGCCGCCGGGGAGGTCCGCGAGCGTCACCCCGGCCTGGAGGTGCGGACCGACGGCGTGCTGGACGCGCCGGTCGACGGCCTGGTCGCCGCCGCGGCCGACACCGATCTGCTGGTGCTCGGCTCCCGCGGCCGCGGCGGCTTCACCGGCCTGCTGCTCGGCTCGGTGAGCATGGCCGCCGCCGCCCGCAGCAGCGTGCCGGTGGTCGTGGTGCGCGAACCCGGCACGGCCGGCGGCGGCGACGGGCCCGAGGTCGTGGTCGGCGTCGACGCGCAGGACCCGCAGGACGAGGTGCTCGCCTTCGCCTTCCGCGAGGCGGCCCTGCGCGGCGCCCGGGTGCGGGCCGTGCACGGCTGGGACCTCCCGCCGGTGTTCGGCTACGCGGGCGGTGCCGTACCGGCCACCGAGATCGCCCAGCTGGAGGCCCTGGAGGCCAAACTGCTCTCGCTCGCCGTGGCCGCGGAACGCGAGCGGCACCCCGGCACCGCGGTGGTCGAGGACGTCCGGCTGGGGGCCGCCCGCGGCCTGGTGGACGCTTCTGCCGGGGCCGCTCTGGTGGTCGTCGGCCGGCGGCACCGGTCGATCGAGTTCGGCCCCCGGCTCGGCCGGGTCGCGCACGCGGTGCTGCACCACGCGCAGGCGCCGGTCGCCGTCGTCCCGCACGGCTGACCGGCGGGCACCCGGCCCGGGCCCCGGACCGCCGTCGCACCCGCCCGGCGTCCCGTCCGACGGGCGGGTGCGACGACGGGCCGTTGGACCCTGGCGCCCGCCGCGCCCCCGGCGCAGGCTCGGAAGCAGCGAGGTCACGGCGTCCGTCCGGGCGGGCGGACCCCGGGGCGGGCCGACGGCCCCCGCCGGGCGCGCCGCGACCTCCGGTCCGGCACGGCACGCGGTCCCGCGGTCCCGCGTTCAGTGTTCCCGCGTCCCCGTGCGACGGCCGGACCCCGGACACGTCCCAGGAGTGGATCACCATGACCGGCACCTCCCTCCCCCTGACCCTCACCCCGGCGGACCTGCAGCTGCTCGCCCTCGCGGGCGGCGCGGCGCCGTCGCTGCACAACAGCCAGCCGTGGCGCTTCACGCCGACCCCGGACGGGCACGGACTCGCCGTGCACACCGACCCCGGCCGCGCGGTGCCGCTCGCCGACCCGACGGGCGCGGCGCAGCACATCGCCGTCGGCGCCGCCGTGTTCAACCTCCGGGTCGCCGCCGCGCGGCTCGGCCGCGACCCGGTGGTCCGGCTGCTCCCGGACGAGGCCGACCCGACCCTGCTGGCCGTCCTCGACCTCGCCGCCCCGGCCCGCAGCCGGCGCCCGTTCGGCCGCGACCTCTACCCCGCCATCACCGCCCGGCACTCCAGCCGCCAGCCGTTCGCCCAGCGCGACGTGCCCGAGGCGGTCCTCGGCGAGCTGATCGGCGCCGCCGGGGAGGAGGGCCTGGTGCTCGCCCCGCTGGAGGAGGCCGGCGTCCGCCGGGTGCTGGCGCTCACCGCCGAGGCCGAGCACCGCAACACCGCCGACCCGGCCCGCTCGGCCGAGACCCGCGACTGGCTGCGCGCCGGGCCGGGCGCCGCGCCCGACGGCACTCCCGGCGCCGCCGGGGACGGCATCCCGTACGAGGCCCTGGGCCCGCAGGACCACGACGCCCGCGTCCCGATGCGGGAGTTCGCCGGCCGCCCGCCGCACCGGCCCGCGCAGCCCTCCCGCCGCTTCGAGGCGCTGCCCCAGCTGTGCACCCTCGCCACCGGCGGCGACGGGCCGGTGGACTGGCTGGCCACCGGGCAGGCCCTGCAGCACGTCTGGCTGCTGGCCACGGTGCACGGCGTACGGCTGACGGTCTGGCACCAGGCCGTCGAGTGGCCGGACACCCGGTGGGCGCTGCGCGACCCGGCCGAGGGGCCGGGGCACGTCCAGCTCGTCCTGCGGGTCGGCTACGGGCCGCCCGGGGCGGCGACCCCCAGGCGGCCGGTCACCGAGCTGCTCGGCGGCTCCTGAGCCGGCGGGGCCCGCTGCCCGCGACGGACCGCGGGCTCAGCGCGGGCGGGAGGCCGGCGGCAGCACCTGGGCCCTGAGCCGCAGCTCCGGGCTGCGGCGGAAGGAGAGGGTGAACTCCACCCACTGGCCGGCCCGCAGCGGCGGCGGGTCGGCGATCAGCAGGTCGGAGTCCTCCGGGGACATCACCAGCTCGCCGCGGCCCGGGACGGGCAGCGCGGCCACCGGCTCCCAGCGGCCTGCCGCCCCCTGGTGCAGATGCCGCTTCAGGGTGACGTGACCGCCGAACTCCCAGCGTGCGCCGACCAGTTCGTCCGAGACGTCGCCCGGGTTGCGGACCGTGAAGAAGGCCGCCACCGCCGGGGCGGCGCCGGTCGGCAGCAGCACCCACCCCGGCCCGGCCTCCACCGGCCGGGCCCGGCCGGCACCGCCGACCGCCGTCCACCCGGTCAGCAGGGCGAGCGCCAGCACCGCCGCGCCGACCGGGGGCGCGACCGCCCGGAAGCGCTCGGCGCGCCCGCTCGTCCGCCGTCCGCTGGTCCGCGGCCCGTTCACCCGTCCGTCCGCCCGTCGCCCGCTCATCCGTCGCCCGTTCACCCGTTCACCCGTCCGTCCGTCGGTCCGTCGGTCCGTCCGCTCATCGGCCCGGTCCGTCCGTGCGGCGCCGCGCCCGGCGGGGGGCCGTCGGGGCGCCCCGGCCCGGCTGCCAGGTGCGCAGCCGCAGGCTGTTGCCGACGACCAGCAGCGAGCTCAGCGACATCGCCACCGCCGCCAGCATCGGGTTGAGCAGCCCGACCGCCGCCAGCGGGATCAGCACCACGTTGTAGCCGAAGGCCCAGAGCAGGTTGACCCGGATCGTCGCCAGCGTGCGCCGCGCCAGCCGGACGGCGTCCACCACCGCCTCGATGTCACCGCGCACCAGGGTCAGCCCGGCCGCGCCGATCGCGGCGTCGGTGCCCGAGGCCAGCGCCACCCCGAGGTCCGCCGAGGCCAGCGCCACCGCGTCGTTGACGCCGTCGCCGACCACCGCGGTGGTCCGCCCCGCGGCCCGCAACCCGGCCACCACCTCGGCCTTGCGCTCGGGGGAGGCCGAGAAGTACACCCGCTCGATGCCGAGCTCGCGGGCCACCGCCTCCGCCGCGCCGGGGCCGTCCCCGGTCAGCAGTACGGTCTCCAGCCCCAGGCCGCGCAGCCGGTGCAGGGCGCGCCAGCTGCCCGTGCGCAGCGTGTCACCGACGGTCAGCACCGCCGCGGCCCGCCCGTCCAGCTCCACCAGCACCGCCGTCCGGCCCGCCGCCCCGGCCGCCGTCACCGCGGCGGCCAGCACCTCGGGCAGCGGCCCCGCGGCGTCCGGCCGGACCACCCGGACGGACCGGCCCTCCACCGCCCCCGACACCCCGAGCCCGGCCGTGGCCGCGAACCCGTCCACGGCCGGCAGCGCGCCGCAGCGCTCCCGAGCCGCCGCCGCGACCGCCCGCCCGACCGGATGCTCCGACCGGTGCTCGACCGCGCCGGCCAATCGCAGCACCGCGTCCCCGGACGCGGCCCCGGGCCCGTCGGCCACCGTCACCGACGCCAGTTCCATCCGCCCGGTGGTCAGCGTCCCGGTCTTGTCCAGCACCACGGTGTCCACCCGGCGCAGGCTCTCCAGCACCTCCGGGCCGCGGACCAGCACGCCCAGTTCGGCGCCCCGCCCCGTCGCCGCCAGCAGCGCCGTCGGCGTCGCCAGGCCCAGCGCGCACGGGCAGGCCACCACCAGCACCGCGACGGCCGCCGTCACCGCCGCCTGCGCGGACGCGCCCGCGCCTAGCCAGAAGCCCAGCACGCAGACCGCCACGGCCAGCACGCTGGGCACGAAGACCCCGGCCACCGCGTCCGCCAGCCGCTGCGCCCGGGCCTTGCCGGCCTGCGCCTCCGCCACCAGGGCGGTGATCCTGGCCAGCTGGGTGTCCGCGCCGACGGCCGTCGCCCGCACCACCAGCGCGCCGCCGACGTTGACCGTCGCACCCGCCACGGCGTCCCCGGGGCCGACCTCGACCGGCACGCTCTCCCCGGTCAGCAGGCTCAGGTCGAGCGCCGAACCGCCCTCGACCACCACCCCGTCGGTGGCCACCCGCTCGCCCGGCCGCACCACGAACTCCTGCCCCGGAATCAGCAGTTCGATCGGGACGAGGCGCTCCTCGGCACCCCCGGGAGCCCGGACGCACACCTCCTTCGCGCCCAGCCCGGCCAGCGCCGCCAGGGCCGAACCGCTGCGCCGCCGCACCCGGCCCTCCAGCAGCCGCCCGGCCAGGACGAACAGCGGCACGCCCACCGCCGCCTCCAGGTACACGTGCGCCGCGCCGCCGCCGTCCGCGGTGAGCGAGAACGGCATCCGCATGCCGGGATCCCCGGCGCCGCCGAACAGCAGCGCGTAGGCCGACCAGCCGAAGGAGGCCACCACCCCCAGGCTGACCAGGGTGTCCATGGTGGCCGCGGCGTGCCGCAGCCCCTGCCAGGCCCGCCGGTGGAACCCCGCCGACCCCCAGGTCACCACCGGGACGGCCAGCGCGAAGCAGACCCACTGCCACGCGGTGAACTGCAGCGCCGGCACCATCGACAGCACCACCACCGGGACGGCCGACAGGGCCGTCACCAGCAGCCGCAGGCGCTCCCGCGGCTGCTCCGCCGGGAGCCCGACGCCGACGCCCTCGGGCACCGGCTCGGCGGTGTAGCCGGCCCGTTCGACCGCCGCCACCAGCTCCGCGACGGGCACCCCGGCCGGGTGCAGCACCCGTGCGCGCCCGGTCGCCAGGTTCACCCCGGCCGTCACCCCGTCGATCCGGGCCAGCCGCCTCTCCACCCGGCCGACGCAGGCCGCGCAGGTCATCCCGCCGACCGCGAGGTCGGTGCTCACCAGGGCCCCGGTGCCGGCCCCCGCGACGGGGCTCACCGCATCCCGCCCATGTCGTGCCCACCCGCCCCGGGCGCGCTGCCACCCGCCGGCGCGGGCCGCAGCCCGGGCGACACCGGCCCCGCCTGGCGCCCCACCGCGAAGGCCACCACGAACACCACCACCAGCAGCAGGGCGAACCCCGCCAGCACACTCGACGGCCGGACACCCGGCGACTTCGCACTCACCCCCCAGCAGTCGGACGGTCGGAGCCGTCGGTTCCCGTACGTTCCGACTTTCGGCATCCGAGGGCGGTTCCGGCGCCGGAGCCCGTGCCGGTGCCGGTGCCGGCTGACCTCCCCGGGTACCTTCCGACGCCCTCCGGGCGGCACCGGCGGGCCGGGCCCCGGGCCGGCGGAGCACCGCCACCCGAACGGGCGCGCAGCTGTCGCCGTCGCGCGGCAACGCGACGAAGCATGGGGTGGGAACGGGCCCTCCGGCCGCGGCCTCCAGCGCCCGGACGTAGAACGCCGAGCGAGAAGAGAGAACCCCGGTGCGCGAACTCCACAGCCTCCCCAGCCCCTCGGCCACCCGCCGCCCGCGCCGCCGGGCGGCCGCCCTGGTGGCGGTGCTCGCGGCCGCCGGGGTGCTGGCGGCCTGCAGCAGCTCGTCGACCAACCCCTCGATCACGGCCTCCGGGCCGGCGCCGTCCGAGTCGGTCGCCGCCGCCGAGGGCACCCCGTCGCCGTCCCCGACGGCCGCCGAGTCGCCGTCCGCGGCGGCCACCGCCGACGCCTCGGCCGCCGCGGCGGCGGCCTCCTTCGCCGCCTCGGTCTCCGCCCAGCAGACGGTGACCGGGGCGAAGGCCGCCACGGTGCTCGCCGCGCTGCCCGGCGGCGGCAACGCCATCGGCTCGGTCACCGTCGACGAGGTGCCGCTGCGCGACTCCGGCGGGCTGCCCGCGGCCGTCGTCACCGTCGAGAACGGGGGCCTGAACCCGGCCTCCTACGCGGTGCAGGTCGACTTCACCGACACCAGCGGCAAGACCGTGGACAGTGCGATGGTCGGCGTCGAGGCCCTGCCGGCCGGTGAGCAGGCCTCCTCGATCGCGTTCAGCCGGACCCCGGCCCAGCAGCGCCTGCTGCCCGTGGTGGTGAAGGCCTACAGCTACTGACGGCGGCACCGGGGCGCGGGCGGTCCCGGAACCGGTCCCCGGACGGACTGTCAGTGGTGCGCCGTAGCATCCCTTCGTGTGCCGAACAGCGGTGCACGGAGGGATGCACCACGTCAGGGGGAACAGTGATGACGCGCAACAGCAGGCGGATCCTGGCCGGAACGGCCGGTGCGCTGGGGGCGGTGCTGGCGCTGGCCGGTCCGGCCGCGGCGGTCCAGGGCGGTATGGGGACGGGCGAGATCCTGCCGCACCCCGGGCCGGACGGCCTGATCTGGATTCCGGACTGGGTCGGCGACGGCGGGGCGGTCAGCGCCTCGGTGAACCCGTCGCAGCCCTTCACCGTGACGGTCGGCTGCCGGGGCGGCGGCTCGGTGCAGGTCCACGTCGCGGGCCTCGCCCCGGCCGACTTCACCGTGCAGTGCCCCGTCGACGCCACCGGCATCGGCTCGGTCGAGATACCCGCCCGCCCGGGCCGGGACATCGAGTTCACGGTGACCGCCTCCGACCAGGCCATCCACTGGGGCATGTACGCGACCCAGCCGGAGTGACGCACCGGGCCGTCCGCGTCGGCGGGCGCGGACGGCCCTCAGCGGCGGGCACGGACGGTCCTCAGCGGCGGACGCTGCGCGGGCCGGTGACGTCGGCGCCCAGGGCGGTGACGCGGGCGCGGAGTTCGCGGTCGGCGGTGACGACGAGGCAGTCCCGGTCAGGCCGTTCGGCGCGGGCCGCGCGCACGAGGTCGACGATCCGGTCGTCGCCGCTGCCGGCGGCCGTGACCACCCGCACCTCGGGCAGGCCGGTCACGCCCCGGGCCGCGCCCTCGACGACCAGCAGGACCTCCACCGGGCCGGGGCGGTCCGGCAGGCCGTGCGCGGCGACGGCCACCAGGGCGTCCCGCAGGCGTTCGGCGGCGCCCCGGCGGTCCCGCCACCACCCGTCCGGCACCGAGCCGACGACGTTGGCACCGTCCACCACCAGCAGCGGCAGCGGGCCCGGGCCCGTCCCGTCGTGTTCTCCCATGGCGGCGGCCTCAGCTCAGGGTGATCCGGATGCCGACGGTGCCGCGCTCGCCGCGGCGCAGCCGGCTGCCGAGCAGGGTGAGCACGCCGAGCAGCCCGTACTTCTGGCGCAGCAGGGTCCGGTAGGCGGCGGTGCGCTCGGGGCCGAGGATCTCGGCGGTGGCCGGGTAGTGCGCCCCGGTCGGCCGGCCCTTGACGTCGCAGGGGCCGACCAGGACGTCGGCGCGGTTGCGGATCCGCTTGACCTTCCAGGAGTCGGTGACGGTCCAGACGCCGAGGGCCTCCCCGTCGCGCACCACCCAGACGGGCGTCGGCACGGCGGTGCCGTCCTTCTTGTAGGTGGTGACGAGCAGGTAGCTCCCGGAGGAGAGGCTGACGATCCGGGCGAGGTGGTCGGGCGTGGTCATGGCCAGGAGTGTAGGGCGTCGGCACCGATCGCCGCTGGTCAGCACGGGCCGCGGGGCGGCGGGCCGGCCGGCCGGGCGTTCAGCGGTGCCGGCGGGTGCGGGCGGTGACGACCAGGGCCCGCGCGCGGCGGACGAGGCGGCGCCGGCCACGGCCGCCGACCCCGGTGGAGCCGCCGAGCGCGGTGCAGCCGCCGCGGCGGAGGGCGAGCGCCGGCGCGGAGGCCGCGGCGACCGCGACCGCTGCCGCCGGGGCACCGGGGGCGGTGGCGGGCCGGCCGCGGCGGCGGGCCGCGGTGCGCCGTCCGGCGGCGAGCAGGGCGAGGGCGGAGCCGAGGGCGGCGGCCGTCCAGGCGGCTGGTTCGAGGCCGGGGCCGCGGTCGTCGGCGGCCTGCGGTTGCCGGGTGGCGCCGCCCGGGCCCGTGCCGGAGCCGGAGCCGGCGGCGGGGGCCGGCCCGGTGGCGGGCGCGGTGTCCTCCACCAGCTGTCCGACGGGCTGGACCTTGCCGGCTGCGGCGAAGCCCCAGTCGAGCAGGGCGGCCGCCTCGTCGTAGACCCGGCCCTGGGCCTCGGGGTGCATGACGGTGACCAGCAGGGTGCGCCCGCCGCGCTGGGCGGCTCCGGTGAAGGTGGCGCCGGCGTTGGTGGTGTAGCCGTTCTTGACGCCGATCAGCCCGGGGTACTTGCCGAGCAGGCGGTCGGTGTTGGCGATGTCGAAGCTGGTGCGCTGGCCGGTGAGCTTGTCCAGCGCGCCGGGGAAGCGGGCGGTGCGGGTGCCGCAGTAGGAGCGGAAGTCGGCGTTGCGCAGCCCGGCGCGGGCGAACAGCGTGAGGTCGTACGCGGAGGAGACCTGCCCGTCCATGTCGTAGCCGTCGGGGGAGACCACCCTGGTGTCGCGGGCCTGCAGCGACCGGGCGCGGTCCTGCATCTCGGTGACGGTCTGCTGGAGGCCGCCGTTCATGTGGGCGAGGACGTGGACGGCGTCGTTGCCGGAGCTGAGGAAGACGCCCCGCCAGAGGTCCTCGACGCGGTAGGGGAGGTTCTCCTTGACGCCGACCAGGCTGCTCCCGGCGCCGAGGTTGGCGAGTTCGGCGGGGGCGACCTTGTGTTCCAGCGTGCGGTCGAACTTGGGCAGCACGGTGTCGGCGAAGAGCATCTTGAGGGTGCTGGCGGGGGGCAGCTGCCGGTGGGCGTCGAGGGCCGCCAGGACCTCACCGGTGTCGGCGTCGGCGACCAGCCAGGACCGCCCGGTCAGTTCGGCGGGCAGTGCGGGGGCCCCGGCGAGGGGGGCGACCTGGACGGCCGGTCGGGCGAGCCGCTCCCCGCCGGCCGTGCCGGCGGCCTCGGGTGCCGCGGTGGAGGCCGTGGCACCGCCGCCGGCCGGGGCGGCCGTCGCGCCCGCGGCGCCCGCTGCGAGCACCAGCGTGGACGCCGCGGCGGCCGCGAGCCTGCTGACATGCTGTGACATCTGCTGCACACCGCGAACGTACCCGGGCCCGGGCCGGCCCGCCGCGCCTGCTGCTCCGTCCGGATCCCCGGCGGAGGGAGGGCGCTGCTGATCCCCGGTCAGGGCCGCCGGGGCGCCGGCGGGGCGTTCATGGCGTCGACGGCGGCGACGAGGGGGGCCAGTTCGGGGTTCCCGGCGGCCTCGTCGAGGGCTTCCCGGAGGGCGGTGTCGTTGGTGGGCCGGGCCTCGGCGAGGAGCTCCAGGCCGGCTTCGCTGACGTTGGTGTAGATGCCCCGGCGGTCGGTGGGGCAGAGGTAGCGGGAGAGCAGTCCGCGGTCCTCGAGGCGGCTGACCAGGCGGGTGGTGGCGCTCTGGCTGAGGACGACCGCGTCGGCGACCTGCTTCATCTGCAGGTGGCCGCCCTCGCCGTCGTGCTGGCGGCTGAGGACGTCGAGGAGCGAGTACTCGCGCACGCTCAGGTCGTGCCCGGACTGCAGGGCGCGCTCGATGTGCGCCTCGATCCTGCCGTGCAGCAGGTAGAGGGCGCCCCATCCGTTGGCGAGGGCGGTCAGCGCGGGGTCCGTGGCGGTCATGCCAGGGCCTCCTTCCGGGGTGCGGCGGGTGTCCAGGGTAAGCCGTGGCCCGAAATATCGGCCAGAGGAGACAGCCAGCGTTTGCATTTATCGCGCGTCTGCAACTATTGTCGAAGCACGTAAGGCGCACTGACAATCGCACGGAGGGTGGCACCATGCCTCTCGCGCTCCTCGCCCTGGCCATCGGGGCCTTCGGGATCGGCACCACCGAGTTCGTGGTCATGGGCCTGCTGCCCGAGATCGCGGGTGACTACGGAGTGTCCATCCCCACCGCAGGTCTGCTCGTCACCGGCTACGCGATCGGCGTGGTCGTCGGCGCACCGCTGATGACGGTGCTCGGCACCAGGATCAGCCGCAAGACGATGCTGATGCTGCTGATGGGCCTGTTCACCGCCGGGAACCTGGTGTCCGCACTGGCGCCGAGCTTCGGGGTGATGCTCGCCGGGCGCATCGTCGCCTCGCTGGCCCACGGCGCGTTCTTCGGCATCGGCTCGGTGGTCGCCGCCGAGCTGGTCGCCCCGGACCGGAAGGCGGGCGCCATCGCCACCATGTTCACCGGGCTGACCGTCGCCAACATCGTCGGCGTGCCGCTCGGCACCTACATCGGGCAGGCCGTGGGCTGGCGGACCACCTTCGTCGCGGTCGCCGCGCTCGGCGTCGTCGGCCTGCTGGGCATCGCCAGGCTCGTCCCCGCCCTGCCGCGCGCCGAGGGCGCCCACCTGCGCCGTGAGCTGACGGCGTTCCGCAACCCGCAGGTGCTGCTCGCGATGGCGATGACCGTGCTCGGCTTCGGCGGAGTGTTCGCCGCGATCACCTACATCGCCCCGATGATGACCAACGTCGCCGGCTACTCCGACGGCGCGGTCACCTGGCTGCTGGTGCTGTTCGGCGTCGGCATGTTCCTCGGCAACCTCCTCGGCGGCAGGTTCGCCGACCGCAGGCTGATGCCGCTGCTCTACACCACCCTCGGCGGCCTGGCCGTCGTGCTCGCGGTGTTCACCCTCACGGCGCACGACAAGATCCTCGCCGCCCTGACGATCCTGCTCGTCGGCGCCCTCGGGTTCGCCACCGTCCCGCCGCTGCAGAAGCGGGTGCTGGACCAGGCCCACGGCGCGCCCACGCTGGCCTCCGCCGTCAACATCGGGGCGTTCAACCTGGGCAACGCGCTCGCGGCCTGGCTCGGCGGGACGGTCATCTCCGCCGGCCTCGGCTACACCGCCCCGAACTGGGTCGGCGCCGCCCTGGCAGCCGCGGCCCTCGCCCTCGCGCTCTGGTCCGCCGCGCTGGAGCGCCGTGCCCCGGCGCCCGTGACCGCTGCCGCCGGGTCCACCACCGCGCCCACCGCTGCCGGGGCCTCCGCCGCCGGGTCCGTCCCGGGCCTGGCCCACCGCTGAGCCCTCCCGTCCATCACCGGATCCCCCGACCTCCGCCCCCCCGACCCCCAGACCTCCGTCCCCGACTCCCAGGAGAAGCACCACCATGAGCACCCCCGCCGTGCACCCCACCGCCGTCACCCCGCTCGGCACCACCGACGCCGAGACCCTGATCGGTGCCGCCCGCGCCGCCGCCGAGGCGGCCGGGGTCGCCGTCAGCATCACCGTCCTCGACGCCGGCGGCCACCTGCTGGCCTTCCGCCGCGACGACCGGGCCGTGCTGATCTCCGGCGAGACCAGCACCCGCAAGGCGTACACCGCCCTCCAGCTGGACGCCCCGACCGCCGACCTGGTGGACCTCGTCAGGCCGGACGGGCCGTTCCACTCGCTGCCGACCGCCCTGGACCGGCCGCTGCTGTTCATCGCCGGGGGCGTCCCCGTGCGCCGCGACGGCCGGCTGATCGGCGCCCTCGGTGTCGGCGGCGGCGCCCCCGAGCAGGACCACGCCTTCGCCACCGCCGCCCTGGACGCGCTCACCCGGTGACCGCTCCCGCGGCCGCCCCGCCGCGGGAGCCGCCCCCGCACCGCCGGCCCCGGGCATAGCGCCGGTCAAGGAAAGGTCTGCCGTCTCCAATGCCAGCGCCCTCGCCGGCCGACCCGGATTCGGCGCGGCCCCCGGCGCCGCCGGGATCCACCGGGACGGCCGGGGGGTTCCGCACCGCATCCCGGCGGGTTGACGACCCGGGGGTTCCGCACCGCATCCCGGCGGACCGACCGCCCGCGGCTCGTGAGCCCTACGGCGTGTCGGCGCCATCGCCCGTGCCCGCCACCCGACCCGGTCGAGTGGCGGGCACGGGTGCGTCCCCGGCGGCCGTCGCAGCAGCCGCGACGCCGTCGAGCAGGACGGCGAGGCCGGTGCGGAAGGTCTCCTGCTCGCGGTCCTGCGGGGGGCCGTCGGCACCGCTCTGCAGGGCGGTGAGCAGCGGGAAGCGGCTCGGGAAGTCCGGTGCCAGTTCGGCCAGTCGGGCGGATCTGGCGGTCCACCAGTCCTCGTCCGTGACGCCGGTCTCGGCGGCGGCCGCGCGGGACTCGGCGGTCGCGGCGGCGGTGCCGCGGACGAACTGCCAGAGTGCGGAGACCGCTCCGCGCAGCGGCCCGGGCGCCAGGCCGGCCGGCCGGAGGGCGCCCAACAGGGCTTCCATGGCGGTGAGTTCGGCCGGGCCGAGGACCGGCCGGGCCTGCGAGACCTGGAGCATCCAGGGGTGGCGCAGGTAGCGGTCGTGCAGCGCGCCGGCCCACGCGGTGACGGCGGCGCGCCAGTCGTCCGAGGGCGGGGGAGCCGCGGGGAGTCCGGCGAGGGCGCGGTCGTGCATCAGGTCGAGCAGCTCGGCCTTGCCCGGCACGTAGGTGTAGAGGGCCATCGCGGTGCGGCCGAGCCGTTCGCCGACGGCGCGCATGGAGAGCGCGGCCATCCCCTCGTCGTCGGCCACCGCGATTCCGGCAGACACGATCGCGTCCACACTGAGCCCCGGTTTGGGGCCGCTGCGCCCGGTGCGCGGTTCCGGTGCGGCGCCCCAGAGCAGGGCGAGGGACCGGTGGGCGTCGCCCTGTCCGGCGTAGACGACCATGCACAACTCCTTATGGCGTAAAGTATCCTCGACCACGGCAACTCTTTATGTCGTAAGGTTATCAATCGGAGGGGTTCGCGATGACACTGCCCGTCACCTTCCTCGAGGTCGTCGAGGTCCGCCGGATCACGCCGCGCACCGCCCGGGTCGTCTTCGAGGCCGAGGCCCTGGACGACTCCGTGGGCGCGGCGCCCGACCAGCAGGTCAAGCTCTGCTTCCCGCGCCCCGGGCAGCAGGTGCCCGAGCTGCCGCCGCAGAGCGCCGACCCGATGGGCTGGTACCAGGCGTACCTGGCGATCCCCGAGGCCGCCCGCCCGCTGCTGCGCAGCTTCACCCTCCGGCGTCGGCGGCCCGGCACCCGGCAGGTCGAGATCGACTTCGTGCTGCACGGCGACGCCGGCCCGGCCGCCGCCTGGGCCGCGCGGGCCGCCGTCGGGCAGCGGCTCGGCATGGTCGGGCCCTCCGCGCTGTACGCCCCGGCCGTCCCGTTCGCCGACGCTGCCGCCGCGGCCGACTGGGTGCTGCTGGCCGGGGACGAGACGGCCCTCCCGGCCGTCGCGACCCTGGTCGGGGCGCTGCCCGCCGCGGTGCCGGCGGTGGTGTTCGTCGAGATCGCGGACGAGGCCGAGCGGCAGCCGCTGGAGAGCGGTGCCGAGCCGGTGGTGCACTGGCTGTCGCGGGGCGGGGCGGCCCCGGGCGCCGTGCTGGTGGAGGCGGTGCGGGCCGCCGAACTGCCCGCCGGCCGTCCGTTCGTCTGGCTGGCGGGGGAGGCCGGCGCGGTCCGGGCGCTGCGCCGGCACCTGGTGGACGGACGCGGCGTGCCGAAGGCGTCGATCGACTTCACCGGGTACTGGCGCCACCGGCTCACCCAGGACGACGCGCCCACCGCCGAGGACCTGGCGGACGCTCAGGAGCGGCTGGCCGGCTCCTGATTCCGACGGCGGTGCCCCGGACTCGCCGGTGCCCCGGGCCGCAGCCGGCCCGGGGCACCGGTTCTGTCATGTCCGGTTTCGGGGCCGGGGGGAGGGGAAGAGAGAGGCGGACGGCGCGTGCGGTGCGCTGCAGGTGGCGGTGTTTCGCCAGTGTCCAGAGTTCGCCACCGTTTTCCGGCCGCATCGGGCGGGTCCGGAGGGGGTCGGTCGGCGAATAGGGGCGGGATTGGCCCGATTTCCGCCGTGCATTTTACTTTCTGATGGTCATCTTTACTTGCTGATGGGGATTTCCCCCCTTGTCGTGGTCGTGTCGGATGCGCTGGAATTCGACCGCTGTCGGGACGCGCGGTCCGGAGCAACCACGCGACCGATCCGGATCCGCGTACGCTGGGCCGTGCAACCTGACGTCTCATCAGACGAAAGGATGTCCATTGATCGGCTGGCGGAAATCCCAGCTAGCAGCTGCCGTCACGGTCACCGCCGCGTCCATGGTCCTGACCTTCGGGTCCAGCGCCGACGCAGCCCCGATCCCGGAGCCGCAGACCGCCCCCGTGGCGTCCGCGGACGGGAGCCCGGTGCCGGTGATCGTGATCCTCAAGGACCAGATAACGGACGCCCCGGCCGACCACGGCCACCTGGGCACCCGTCAGCAGAAGGCCGCGCAGACGCAGGCCCCGCTGCTGGACAAGGTCAAGGCCGGCGGCGGGACCAACATCAAGACCTTCGTGGTCGGCAACGCCTTCTCGGCCACCGTCAGCCCGGCGCTGCGCGCCGCACTGGAGACCGACCCGGCCGTCGCCTCCGTGGTGGCGGACACCCAGATCGCCGTCGCCCCGCCGGCCGCCGGCAAGGCGAAGCAGGACACCGCGGCCACCACGGCCGCCGGAGCAAAGGCCCCCAAGGCCGCCGCCCCGCAGGCCGCTCCGGGCAGCAACGGCGCGCAGGGCACCGAGGAGAACGCGACCAACACGGTCTGCCCCTCCGACCCGGCCAAGCCCCTGCTGGAGCCCGAGGGCCTCTACTCCACCAAGGCGGTCGGCGGCAACGGCCAGTCCGGCGCCGACACCCTGGCCACCGGCAAGGGCGTCAAGGTCGCCTACATCGCCGACGGCCTGGACCCGAACAACCCGGACTTCATCCGGGCCGACGGCTCGCACGCCGTCGTCGACTACCAGGACTTCGCCGGCGACGGCTGGGACGCCCCGACCGGCGGCGCGGAGGCCTTCGGCGACGCCTCGGCGGTCATCGCCCAGGGCCGCCAGGTCTACGACGTCTCCACGTTCGTCAACGCCTCGCACCCGCTCCCGGCCGGCTGCAACATCCGCGTCCGCGGCCTCGCACCGGACGCCTCGCTGGTGGCGCTGAAGGCCGGCGGCGAGGTGATGTCCAACTCCTCGATCCTGCAGGCCATCGACTACGCGGTGCGGGTCTCGCACGTCGACGTGCTCAACGAGTCCTTCGGCGGCAACGTCACCCCGGACAGCGGCGCGCACGACACCATCTCGCTCTTCAACGACCAGGCCGTCAAGGCCGGCGTCACCGTCGCCGTCTCCTCCGGCGACGCGGGCATCACCGGGACGATCGGCACCCCCGCCACCGACCCGAACGTGATCGCCGTCGGTGCCTCCACCGACAACCAGAACTACCAGCAGACCGGTTACGCGGGCGCCCAGTTCTCCAACCGGACCTGGAGCAACAACCGCATCTCCGCGCTCTCCTCGGGCGGCTTCACCCAGGCCGGCCGCACCGTCGACCTGGTCGCGCCCGGCGAGTCGGACTGGGCGCTCTGCTCGCCCGACACCGCCAAGTACACCGACTGCAAGGGCTTCAGCGGCAACGGCACGCCGATCCAGTCCTTCGGCGGCACCAGTCAGGCGGCCCCCTTCGTCACCGGCGCCGCGGCCCTGGTCATCCAGGCCTACCGCGACACCCACGGCGGCGACTCGCCCTCCCCGGCCCTGGTCAAGAAGCTCCTCACCGGTACCGCCAGCGACCTCGGCGTCCCGGCCGAGGAGCAGGGCGCCGGCCTGCTGAACGTCCGCGCCGCCGTCGAGGCCGCCCGCGGCATCCAGGACGGCGACGGCACGCCCGGCAACCGCACCGTCGTGGTGAACACCGGTCAGCTCGACATCGCGGGCAACCCCGGCTCGACCCACACCGCCGACGTGAGCGTCACCAACACCAGTGACGAGCCGCAGACGGTCAGCGCCGCGACCCGCGCCTTCGTGCCGCAGGGCAGCGACCAGCAGACCGTCCAGCTGGATTCCGCCTCCACCGACACCTTCAAGTACGCCACCAACGGCGTCACCTGGGTGAAGAAGGAGGTCAAGTTCACCGTCCCGGCCGGTGCCGACCGCCTCGCGGCGTCGATCGCCTGGCAGGGCGCGCCCAACCCGGTCAGCAACGGCCCGGTGGTCCGCATGACGCTGCTCGACCCGTCGGGCCGCTTCGAGACCAACACCCGCCCGCAGGGCGGCGCGACCCCGGCCGACTTCGGCCTGGTGGACGTCCCCCGCCCGGTCGCCGGCCAGTGGACCGCCATCCTCTACACCCCGGCGGGCCAGGCCGGCTACACCGGCGCCGTCCAGCTCGGCACCACGACCCAGCGGGCCGTCCCGGCCGGCGGCGTCAGCCCCTCCACCACCGAGCTGAAGCCGGGCCAGACCAAGACCCTCAAGGTCCAGGTCACCACCCCGGCGACCAGCGGCGACTCCAGCGAGGCGGTCACCGTCTCCGCCTCCAACGGCAGCACCACCAGCGTGCCGGTCGTGCTGCGCAGCCTCGTCCCGGTCAAGAACGGCACCGGCACCTTCACCGGCACCATCACCGGCGGCAACGGCCGCGGCTCCTCCCCGACGCAGAGCTTCTCCTACGGCTTCGACGTCCCGAAGGGCCTGAAGGACCTGCGGGTCGGCCTCGCCGTCAAGGACCCGAAGCTGCTCATGCAGGGCGCGCTGATCAGCCCCAACGGCACCCCGATCGACATCGAGGGCAACGGCCTCTTCGACGCGCAGGGCAACCTGACCGGCACCACCGGCGGCGTCTCGGCCACCACCGTCAACCCGGCCGCCGGCCGCTGGCGGTTCGTCCTCAACGTGGTCGGCCCGGTCAGCGGGCAGCAGCTCGGCCAGGACTTCACCGGCACCGTCGCGTTCAACCAGAACAGCGCCACCGCCGCGGGCCTGCCCAACGACGGCCGGACCAAGCTCGCCGCCGGCAAGCCGGTCACCGTCCAGGTGAACTACACCAACAACACCGTCGCCACCCAGAAGATCTCGGCCGACGGCCGCCTGGACCGCCGGGTCGACCTGCCGCTGGTGCCGCAGGGCACCTCGGCCACGGTCAAGCTCCCGCTGAACCTGGAGTCCGCCGTCCCGTCCTTCCTGGTGCCGCCGGGCACCGA
The DNA here is from genome assembly GCF_044768035.1 of Kitasatospora sp. NPDC101176. NCBI lineage: Bacteria > Bacillati > Actinomycetota > Actinomycetes > Kitasatosporales > Streptomycetaceae > Kitasatospora > Kitasatospora sp. NPDC101176. The sequence goes on along the minus strand of NZ_JBIWPA010000007.1, from coordinate 34,048 downwards.
CCAGCTGAAGGGCGTCGCGGCCTCCTCGACCCCGGCCCAGCTGGAGCTCAGCGCCACCACCGGCTCGCCGGACCTCTTCGGTGACCTGAAGAAGGCCCAGGACGGCTCGACCGTCTCGGTCGTCACCGACAAGGGCAGCGCCGAGCAGCCCGTCGTCCCCGGCAACTGGGGCGTCTTCGTCCAGCAGATCGGCCCGTTCGGCAACGGCGGCGCGCCGGCCGGGACCTCCACCATCACGGCCACCGCGCACACCCAGGCGTTCGACCCGGCGCTGACCTCCAGCACCGGTGACCCGTACGCCGCGGCGGTCGACGCCTCGGCCGCGGCCGCCAACCCGGTGACCGTCCAGCCGGGCGCCACCGGCTCGCTGCAGGTGACCCTCACCCCGACCGGGGCGAAGGGTAGCACCGTCAAGGGCGTCCTGTACCTGGTCTCCGCCCCGACCGGGGTGGCGACCGCCAACAACGTCCTGAACACCACCGGTGCGGTGCTCGCGGCGATCCCGTACAGCTACACGGTGAACTGACGAAGCATCAACTCGCCGAGGCCGTCCTGGAGTTACGGGGCGGCCTCGGTCGCGTTCGGACCCCCGGAAGGGGATTCCCGGGGCGCGGCACTGGGCAGGGTCGAGAACGAACGGACGCCGCCGAGGCGTCCGACCGGACCCGGGGAGCGGGAGTTGAACGAGGCGATCAAGCACAGCCACATCGAGGTGAACGGCGTGCGGCTGCACCTCGCGGAACAGGGCGAGGGCCCGCTGGTCCTGCTGCTGCACGGCTTCCCGGAGAGCTGGTACTCCTGGCGCCACCAGTTCGCCCCGCTGGCCGCGGCCGGCTACCGGGTCGTCGCCCCCGACCAGCGCGGCTACGCCCGCAGCGAGCAGCCGTCCAGCGTCGACGCGTACACCCTGCTGCACCTGGTCGGCGACGTCACCGCGCTGATCGGCGCGCTCGGCGAGCAGCGGGCGGTCGTCGTCGGCCACGACTGGGGAGCGCCGGTCGCCTGGGCCGTCGCCGCCCTGCGACCGGACCTCGTGCGCGGCGTCGCCGGGCTGAGCGTGCCGCCGCTGCCGGTCAGCGGGCCGCCGCCGCTGCACGCCGCCCGGGAGCACTTCGGCGAGGGCTTCTACCAGCTGTACTTCCAGGAGCCCGGCCGGGCCGACGCCGAGCTGGCGGCCGACGTGCGGTCCAGCCTTCGCCGCATCCTCTCCGGCACCCAGCCGGAGGGCGGCCCGCGGCCCTGGGTCGTCCCCGAGGGCCGGACCCTGCTGGACACCGTCCCCGAGCCGGAGCGCCTCCCGCACTGGCTCACCGAGGCGGACCTCGACGCCTTCGCCGCCGACTACGCCGAACACGGTGAGCGGGCCTTCACCGGCGGGCTCAACTGGTACCGCAACATCGACCGCAACGCCGAACTGCTCGCCGCCTTCGACGGGGTGACGATCGACGTGCCCGCCCTCTACGTGGCCGGCGAGCAGGACCTGGTGAACGCGCTGATCACCCCCGAGGTGCGCGCCCACCTGCTCGGCCGGGTCCCCCGGCTGCACCGCCACGTCCGCCTCCCGAAGACGGGCCACTGGACGCAGCAGGAACGCCCGGACGAGGTCAACGAGGCCCTGCTGGACTTCCTGAAGGCGCTGGACTAGAGCTGGGCATGGGCCCGTCCGATGGTCTTGTGCCCACGAGGATCCACGGGGCCGGCAGGCCTTAGCAGCCGCCACTGACACCAGGCGGATCCCGCCGTCCTGATCCAGCCGGATCCGGGCCCCGTAGTCTCCTGCCCCGCCCGCGCCGCGGGCGGGTTGCAGGCCGGTCGACGCCGTCGCCGCCGAGATTCCGGCCACCGCGCAGGTGACCGGATCCGGCCCGTGCCGGCCCGGACCTCCCGGTGGCATCCGGATGCTGGTCCCCCAGAGACCGTGCGGGGGGAGAGGAGATCCGGGTGGGCAAGGATGGGGAAGGCGAGCTGGCCGCGGCCGTGGAGGCCCTGCTGGCGGACGCGGGGGCCGAGCCGGGCGTGGAGGCGCGGACGGAGGAGGAGGCGGCCTGGGCAGTCCGGCTCTTCGACGACCGGCTGCACGAAGGGCCTGAGCTCCTCCGGCAGGTGGCCGAGCGCGCGCAGCAGGGCGCCGAGACCATCTCCTCGGACCGGCTCCAGGTCCTGTCCGAGATGGTGCAGAACGCCGATGACGCCGGAGCTCGCGAGGTCCGAATCCGCTGGCGTCCGACCGAGCTCCTCGTCGCGCACAACGGTGGGCGTCTGCGCCTGGCGGACCTCCCACGGCTCGGGCTGCCATGGCTCAGCGGTAAGAGCCTGGACGCCGAGAGCACCGGCCGCTTCGGCATCGGCCTGGCGACGATCCGGCTGCTCTCGACCACCTGGGAGGTGCACGGACCCCCGTACCGCGTCCGGTTCGCGGACGTCACGATGACGCCGGCCGAGGCTCCTCACCTGCCGCAGGACATCGCGGGCCCGGAATGGACGGTCTTCCGCATCCCGCTCGAAACGGACGTCCTCTCCGCCGACGAGGTCCTGGAATGGTTCGAGGACTGGCACGACGCCTCCCTGCTCTTCCTGCGGCACCTCGACCGGGTCACGGTGGACACCGACGACTCCGCCGGCGTGGTCCGGACCAGGGTGCTGCGGCTGACCTGGCAGGAAGTCACCACGTTGACCTTGCCGGTCGGCGGAGAGCGGCACGAGGTCCGGGTCCGGGAGGCCCGGACCACCGAGGACAAGTGCTGGCGCGTATACGACATGCTGATCCCGTCCCGGCCGGGCTGGCACCGGATGCACAAACGGCTCGGCCCGACGGTACCGGTGGCCGTGGCGTTGCCGCTCTGCGAGGGCGAGCGGGGGAACATCCACGCGGGCCTTCCGGTCGCACCGCTGGCCGTCCCGGCCCGGGTGCACTCGCAGTTCGACCCGGTCGTCAGTCGGGAGGGCTTCGCGGCCAGCACGCTGAACGCGGCTCTGGTCCCGGTCGTCGCCGACCTGTGGCAGGCCGCGGTGCTCGACCTCCTCGGGCGAGTGGAGCCGTCGGCCTGGCACTTGCTGCCGCTGCCCGGGACGTCCGCCCCCGCCAGGGCCGGGCTGCCCGACCGCCTGTTCGGTGCGTTCCTCGAACGAGCCCGGAACCAGGTGGCCGCTGTACTCGCGCTGCCCGTCCCGGAAGGCCCGGCCGTGCCGCTCGCCGATCTCGCCGTCGAGGTCGAGGAACTGACCGGGGTGATCTCGCCACGGGACACCGCCCGTCTGGCAAGCCTGGAACACGCCTTCCCCGATACCGCTCGGGACGTCGGCGGCCGATGGCGGGAGGTGCTCTCGGACTGGCGGACCGCCCGCACCGCAGGCCTCCCGGGAGAGGTCAGGGTCGTGGACGCGCTCGGACTGCTCCAGCAGCCCGCCTACGACATCGACCGGACGGTCCGGCTCACCGCCGTCGCTCTCAAGGCCGGGCTGGACTACCGACTGATCCACTTTCCCTGCCTCGCCACGGCCGACGGCCGGCGGCTCGCTCCGGCCGGCGCCGGGCACGCTTTCGCGCACCACCGGGGCACCGGACCGCTCGACCCGCTGGGCGTCCTGCTCGACCTGCATCCCGGCTACTGGAGCGGTGAGGACGCGGCCCGGCGGGTCACCACCTGGTTGGCGAAGCACAACTGTCTGATCCACCGTGACGACACGGCGGCGGTGCTCCGACACATCGCACGGCTCGGTGAGACGGGCAGCCGACTCCCAGCCACCGACCTCCCCGGAGCCGAACGGCTCGTCCTGCTCCAGCAGGCCGTCGGCGCGCTCACGAAGCCCGAGCGCGACCGGCTGGGGCGGGGAATCGGCCGTACCCTCCTGCTCGACGCCTTCGAGTACGGCGCGGACGGTGCGGAGACGGCACGTCAGGCCCGGCCGGAGGAGATCTACCTCCCCCAGGCGCTGGAGAGCACCGACGGCGATCGTTTCGCCGCCGCCGCGCGAAGGACCGCCGGTCTGCTCTGGGCCCACCGCGGCTATGCCAAGACCCTCCTGCCCGCCTCGCAGAGCGGTGGCCTCAGCCGAACGGCCTTCCTGCGGTTGCTGGGCGTGGCGGACACACCCCGGTTGAACCCGATCCTGGAGGGCCGGGCGGTCAAGCGGTACGAGGTGCGGGACAGCCGGGTGGGGCTCAGCCGCGATGCCGGGTACGCGCCCTCCGGCCGGCGGCGGGCCATGGTCCAGCTCGGTGCCAAGTACACCCTGGACGACCGGTCGGCGAGGGACCTCGACCGGGTCGTCAAGAACATCGGCGCAGAACGGGACGGAGTCGAACGGCGCCGACGCACGGTCGCCCTGCTCCAGACCCTCGGCAAACCGGGCATGGTCACCAGCCCGGAGCAGGCGACGGTCCGTGCGGCGACCGACATGCGCGGATGGATCGAGAAGGGATCGGTCCCGGCCCTGTGGGTCTGGCGCCTGCGTGACAGCGCATGGCTGGAGGATGCGAGCGGTGTCCTGCGCCGCCCCGACCAGCTCCAGTTGCGCACGCCCGACGCCGAGGCCCTCTACGGCCAGGACGAGCCGAACTACCTTCACCCCGAGATCCAGCGCGCCCTGGCCGGCCGCATCGACGTACTCACCGCCATCGGAGTGGCCGGCGACCCCGATGTTCCACAACTGGTCGAACGCGTCCGCCAGTTGCGAAAGCGCCCGGTCCCGGTGGGGGCCGCGCTGGAGGAACTCCGGGCCGAGGCGTACCTGGTCTACCGGGCGCTCGCCCGGCGCCTGGCGGAGCGACCGGCTGACATTCCCCGGGCGGACCTCGAACGAGGTATCAGGGCCGCGTTCCAGGGGGCCGACTCCCTGATCCTCACCGACACGGGATGGCGACGTCCCGACGAATGCCTCCGGGGCACCACGATCCTGCGCGGCATGCGGGCCTTCGTGCCGCCCGGGCCGGAACTGCTCCCGCTCTGGCAGGTGCTGGACATCAAGGAGCCGCGCTCCGAGGACCTGGTGGACGTCCTCAAGGAACTCGCCGCTGCCGGGGAGCCGACGGAGGAGAACCAGCAGCGGCTGATGCTCGAGGCGTTGAGGTCGCTGAACAACCTTGTCGGCGGTGCGGGAACGACCGTCACACCGGGCCTGCGGGCCAAGCTGCGCTGGCTGCCATTGTGGACGACCAGCGGGTGGATCAAACCCGGACGGCTCAAGGACCAGCCGGTCTACGCCGTTTCCGCCCACCTGACGGTCGAGCGGGCTCTCTCCGGTCGCGTCCCGCTCTGGCAGCCGGGCGGGGACGCCGAGCAGTTCACCGACCTGGTAGGCCTCCTGGGCGTGCACGTGCTGGACACGGCGGCGGCCCAGGTGGTCGAGCCCGACGGCGCGCTACCGGACCCGGGCCTCACCGCGGACCTCGCCCGGGCCGTCATCGCCCTGCAGGACCGCCTGGTCCGGGACGAGCCGGCCGTCGCCGACTCCTTCACGGACTGGGACGGTCTCACCCGCCTGGACGTGCGCATCCTGCCGGGACTGCGTGTCCGGCTGGACGTGGGGCACGACCGTGAGCCGCTGGAGGTTCCCGTCGGCGCCCACGTCGACCACGCGGCCAAGGCGCTGTTCCTGGCCGCCCCGGACGAGCTGCGGACCCGTCTGGGGACCGGTGCCGCCCTGGCCTGCCTCTTCACGGGTTCACGCGCCCAGGTGGCCCGCCACTGGCGGGACTTCTGGGAGGAGGACGACGTCACGACCGGCCATGCCGTGCCGATCACCTCGGCGGGCCAGCGCGACGTCGAGGAGCAGAGGCGACGGGACGAACTGCTGCGCGAACGATCCCTCCGGGCGGCGAACGCGGCGACCCGGGTGGACGCGGCACCGGCGACGACTCCTCGGCCCGCACGGGGCGCCCGGCGTCGGGCGCCCCAGACGGCTGCGCCGCTGCCGGTCGTGCCCGCGCCCGTCGTGCCCTCGCCCAGGCCGGCCGGTGGGGGCTCGGCAACACCACCAGGGGCGGCACCGAACCCGGTTCCCGCCTCGACCTCCCCCGTCCAGCGACGGCTGGTCGGTCTTGACCGGCTCGGCCGGCCTACCTCCCGGCAGACGGCGTCATCGGCGGGCCCGGCGAGGCGATCGGCCGGGATGCAACCGCCACGCTCGGCCGGTGGGCAGGGCAGCGGCCTCTCGGCACCCCGGCCGGGCGGCGCGGTGCCCCGTCGGCAGGCCGCTCCGCTCGGCTACCGGGACGACTCCAAGGAGGAGCTGGTCATCGGCCTCCTCGCGGCCGTCCTCGGCGAGGAAGCGGACAGCATCGACCAGCGCGGCGGGCACAACATCGGAGCGGACGCGGTCGACAGCACGGGTCGCTACTACGAGATCAAGGCGCACGGGGGCAGCCGCCCGAACGAGGTGACCCTCACCACGGCCGAGTTCCTCCGTGCCCGGGAGCAGGGTGAGAACTACGTCCTGCTTCTCGCCGAACATCTTGAGGAAGGCAGCGGTGGCGACCCGACCCTGATCATGATCAGTGACCCGCTCAGCTGGCTCGACGTGCAGCCCGTCTCCGACATCCGCCTCAAGGGCACGCGGGCAACCGATGTGGAGGCCACCGTGTGGACGTGGCCCACCCTCTGACCGGAACGGTCGCGCCGGGCGCGGGCGGGATCGAGCGCCCGGGCGACTGCCTGGTTCCCGTCCATGGTCCGGGTCTCTCTTGACCGGCCGCCGGTCCCGGAGCGGGGTCAGACCGGGATCAGGCGGGTGATCAGTTCGGCGAGGCGGCGGGCGTTGCGGCAGGAGTGCATCTCCACGACGCCCGCGTAGGCGAGGGCCGCGGAGTCGCCGGTCGGCCAGAGGGCGGGTTGCTCGGGGTTGAGCCAGTACACCCGCCGGGCCCGGCCGGCGATGCGGCGCAGCGCGTCGAGGTTCGGGTCGCGGTGGTTGGTGCGGGCGTCGCCGAGGATCAGCACGCTGGTGCGCGGGCCGACGGCGTCCAGGTGCCGTTCGGCGAACTCGCCCAGGGCGGAGCCGTAGTCGCTGTTGCCGTGGTAGCCCGTCACCTTCGCCTCGGTGAGGATGCGGGCGGCGAGGCGGGCCGGGTCCGCGTCGCGGCCGGCCAGCAGCCCGGTCACCTCGGCGGTGCGGTTGACGAAGGCGAACACCCGGACCTTGCTGAACTGCTCGCTCATCGCCTGCACCAGCAGCATGGTGAAGTCGGCGAAGCCGGCCACGGAGCCGGAGACGTCGCAGAGCAGCACGATCTCCGGCCGGGCCGGTCGGCGCAGCCGGTAGGCCGGGCGCAGCGGCACCCCGCCGGTGGACAGCGAGCGGCGCAGGGTGCGGCGCAGGTCGATCCGGCCGCGGGCGGCGCGGCGGCGCCGGGCGGCCAGCCGGGTGGCCAGCTTGCGGGCCAACGGGTGCACGGTGCGGCGCAGTTCGGCGAGCTGGCCGCGGCCGGCGGTGAGGAAGTCGATCCGGTCGACGGTCGGGGCCACGGCGCGTTCGGCGATCCGCTCGGCACCGCGCAGCTCGGCGACCCGGCGGCGGGCCTCGGTGGCGACGAGTGCCCGGAAGTCCCGGATGCGGCGGCGGATCTCGTCGGCCAGGACGAGGTCGGACAGGTCCGGGTCGCCGGCCCCTGCGCGCAGCCCGGCGAGGACCCGGGCGAGCAGGGTCTCGGGGGCGAGCCGGCCGAGCGCCTGGTGGGCGGACCAGCCGTCCGAGCCCGGCGCGGACCCGGCCGCCGGGCCGGAGCCGTAACGGCCGAAGGCCTCCACCACCTCGCCGGCCAGCCGGGCCTGCGCGGCGCGGTCGTCGGCCGCCAGGGCGGCGGCGAGGCGGTCGCGCAGCTCGTCGCGGAGCGGGTCGGGCCGTCCCGGTCGGGGCGGCGTCAGGCCCTCGGGCGGGGCGGAGGGGTCGCCCTGGCCGTCGCGGCCGGCCCGGACGGCCTCGGGGGTGCCGACGCCGAGCGGGAAGAACAGGTCGAAGGCTGCGTCGAAGACCGTCCGCTGACCGTCCGAGCGCAGCAGTGCGGCGGCCAGCCCGGCCCGCATCTGCTCGCGGTCGGCGAAGCCGAGCACGTCGAGAACGGCCGCCGCGTCCACCGTCTCGGCGGGGCCGATCCGCAGGCCGTGCCCGCGCAGCGCCCGGACCAGGCCGGTCAGCCGGGCCGCCGGGTCGGTCGGCGGCGGGGCGGCCGTCATGCGGGGGTGAGCTTCTGGGCGGCCTTCCGGATGTCGTCCTGGTGCTTGAGGACGACGCCGAGGGTGTCGCGGACGGCGGCCTCGTCCAGGGTGTCGGCGCCGAGCGCGAGCAGGGTGCGGGCCCAGTCGACGGTCTCGGCGACGGACGGCGCCTTGCGCAGGTCCATCGCCCGCAGCGCGCCGACCACCCGGACCAGCGAGGCGGCCAGCGTGTCGTCCAGGCCGGGCACCTTGAGCCGGACGATCCGGCGCTCCAGCTCGGCGTCCGGGTAGTCGAGGTGGAGGAAGAGGCAGCGGCGGCGCAGGGCCTCGGAGAGTTCCCGGGTGGCGTTGGAGGTGAGCAGGACGAACGGGCGGCGGCTCGCGGTGATGGTGCCGAGCTCGGGCACGGTGACCTGGAAGTCGCTCAGCACCTCCAGCAGCAGCGCCTCGACCTCGACGTCGGCCTTGTCGATCTCGTCGATCAGCAGGACGGTCGGCTCGTCGCCGCGGATGGCGGTGAGCAGCGGGCGGGTGAGCAGGAACTCCTCGCCGAAGATGTCGGTGCGGGCCTGGTCCCAGCCCTCCTCGCGGCCGGCGGTGATCCGCAGCAGCTGCTTGGCGTGGTTCCACTCGTAGAGCGCGCGGGCCTCGTCGATGCCCTCGTAGCACTGGAGCCGGACCAGCCGGGCCCGGCCGATCGCGGCGACGGCCTTGGCGAGCTCGGTCTTGCCGACGCCGGCGGGGCCCTCGACGAGCAGCGGCTTGCCGAGCCGGTCGGCGAGGAAGACGGTGGTGGCCACCGCGGTGGAGGCCAGGTAGCCGGTCGCGGCGAGCTGTTCGGCGGCGTCCGCCACCGAGGTGAAGAAGCCGGTGCCCTCGATGCCGCCGCTGCTCATGCCCCGCCCCGTTCGTGTCGGCCGTGTCCGTGCGCAAGCACCCTACCGGCCGGTCACTTCGCTGTCGCGGGGTCGGCGCGCCGGGGAGGGAGGTGGGCCGGGGAGTGGGGGGGTAGGCCGGGAAGGGGTAGGGAGTCGGGTGTGGGCGGACGGGGCCGGGGCGTACGACGACCGGGGTCGCCGTACGCCGTCGTGCCCGTGCCTGCCGTCCGGTCGTCAGTTGACGAAGACGAGCGGGCTGCCCGCCGCCGAGGTGTCGGTGACCGGGCCGTAGGTGGCGCTGAAGTAGCCCGTGGAGAAGCACAGGCCGGAGCCGGAGAGCAGGCTGAACGGCTGGGCCGAGAAGCCGATGGTGTTGCCGGTGTTCGAGGTGGTGCCGGCGATGCCGGTGGTGTTCTGGTAGACGCAGTTGACGCTGCCGAGGACGGTGTTGAGCACCACCGTGGTCTTCATCGCGCCGGCCGCGCCGGGGGTGAGGGCCACCGGGTTGCCGGGCCCGTCGCCGACGGTGTTGGTGAACGGCAGGTTGTTGACCGTGATGCTCTTGACCCCCGTGACGCCGAGGACGTTGGAGGTGCAGGAGCCGAAGGTCTGGGCGTTGAGCTGCTCGACCGCACTGCCGGGGGCGGTCGGGTTGGCCGTCACGGTGGCGGAGAAGCCGGAGCTGGCACACTTGATGCCGCTCGTGCCGGTGGAGCTGTTGTAGAAAGTGGCGTAGGTGCCGGAGACCAGGCTCGCGGTGAGGGTGTCGCCGACGGCGACGGCGGGGCCGCCGAGGCTGCCGGTGGTCAGGACCGCGGAGCCGGCCGCCTGGGCGGGTGCGACGGCGGCGCCGGCGAGGGCGATCGCGGCGAGGGCCGCGGTTCCGAGGGTGCGGCGGAAGCGCATGAGGGTGACCTCTCTCCGTGCGGAGACGGGTGGGGGTGGCCCGCGGTGCGGGTGTGGTGGCGTGCACGGCGGGGGAGGTGCGTGGCATGGCGAGTGCGGCATGGCGTACCGGGGGCCGCGCGGGGCCGTGGCCGGGCGGGCCCGGCGCCACGGGCCCGCTGGTGCGGCACGGCGGTGTGAAGGTGCGGACGTGCGTGCAGTGGGGTGCGCGTCGACGGCTGCCACCGCCGCGGGCCTGCGTCCGCGCTGGTCCCGTGGCCCGGGCGGGTCGCCCGGGGCCGTCGGAGCCCCTGGAGGTCGGCCGGTGGTGAAGTGGTTCGCCCACCGGTTGGAAACCTGTCAGTGTTGTAAACCCTGCGTTGCGTCAATGTCAATACAGGCCACAGGAGTTGGGGATGGAACACAAACACCTGCGGAGTGCCGACGTGGTCCTGCTGCCGGGCGCGCGGACCGGACGTGACCCGGCCCGGTCGATCAAGCGCGGACCGAGCCGGCTGCCCCCGGCGGTGGTCGCCGCCACCCAGCGCGAGCGGCTGCTGGACGGACTGGTCCAGACGGTGGCCGAGCGTGGCTACCAGCACGCCACGGTCAGCGACATCTGCCGCGCGGCGGGCGTGACCAGGCCGGTCTTCTACGAGCTGTTCAGCGGCAAGGAGGACGCCTTCCTGGCCGCGCACCGGTACGGGACGGGCGTGGTGATCCGCCGGATGGCGGCGGCGTTCGCGGCGGAGAGCGACTGGTGTGCCGGGATCCGGCAGGGGCTCGGCGCGATGCTCCAACTCCTGGCCGGAACACCCGCCTTCGCCACCATGGCGGTGATCGAGATCGAGGCCGTCGGTCCGGCCGGGCGTCGTGAGCGGGACCAACTCCTCAAGAAGTTCCGGGTGTTCTTCACCGAGGTGCCCCAACTCCCCTGCGGCGTCGCGGTCGAGGAACTGGTGGACGCCGTGGTGGGCGGGGTGTACAGCGCGCTCCACCGGCGGGTCGACTCCGGGCGTACGGATCAACTACCCGATCTGTTGCCGGTCTTGAGCCTGTTCTGCCTGGCCCCCTTCCTCGGCCCGGCGGAGGCCGCCAGGCGTCTCGGGTTGCCGAATGGTGAAGATCCTTCGTGCACCCGTATTGACCCGGCCAATACCGAGCAGTAGCTTCCCAGTTACTCACCGCACGGCCGACCGGGGCCGCCCCGCTGCCGAGGGGCGGACGGCCCGGTCCGGCCGTGGAACGCTGTCCGCGCCAGGGCAACGTGTGCCCGCACACCCATCCACCACAGGGAGCACACATGGCCATGCCCGAGGACGCCGCCGCGGCGGCCGAAACGGCGGAGACCCCGGCCACCGCCAGAAGAGGGCGGGTACGGCTGAAGCGCACCGCCCTGATGGCCGTCCCGGCCGTCGCGGCGGGCGCCGTCCTGATGGCGCTCACCGCCCAGGGCGTGCTGGCCGCCCAGTTCAACATCAGCGGCATGCCGTTCACGATCACCGCGGACAAGCTCGACGGCAAGGGCTTCGCCCAGTTCGGCGGCCTGGACTCGATGATCCCCGACAGCCCCAACCAGGGCGACACCGGCGGTCAGGTGCTGGTCGCGGTCTCGGCGATCAAGAACGCCGAGATCACCAACCTGTGCCAGAGCGTCGACCTGGGCGGCATCAACCTCGTCATCCATGCCGGCGACGGCGGCACCCCCGTCACCGCCAGCGATCTCACCACCGACTCCGACATGCTCTCCGGCGACGCGGACTTCACCAACATCGAGATCGGCGGCGACGCCAGCACCTACACCAAGGCCGGACCGAAGGGTGTGGGCGGCGCCGGGGTCTTCGGGCAACAGGCCGACCGCGTCATCCTGACGAACCTGAAGCAGCACAACTACGCGAGCACCGCGGTCGGGTTCAAACTGCCCAACCTGCGGCTGAGCTTCAGCTCCAAGGGCTGCTGACCGTGACGGAGTCCGTACCGGAACCGGCCGGGGCGGCGGCCGCCGGGCCGGTGACGTCCGCGACGGCACCAGTCGGTGAGGCCGCCCGGGCCACGGCCGCGGCGCGGGCCGGGGAATCCGGCGGGGCGGGGCCCGAGGAGGCGGCCGAGGGGACGGCCGCCGCCCAGGCGCCCCCCGTCCCGGCGCCCGCCAGCCGCCCGCCCAGGCGCGACTGGCGGGGCAAGCGGCCCTTCTGGGGCGGACTGCTCGTCCTGCTCGGTGGCGCCGAGATCCTGTTCACCCTGCGCTCCCCGCTGCCCGTCGTGCTGCACATCGGCATGGAGGGGATCGCCGGGTACCTGGTGCCGGCGGTGATGGTGCTGTGCGGCCTGCTGATCCTCTTCAACCCGGCCCAGCGGCTGTTCTACTCCGTCCTCGCCGTGCTCGCCTCCCTGGGCAGCTGGATCACCTCCAACCTGGGCGGCTTCCTGGTCGGGATGCTGCTCGGGCTGGTGGGGTCCTCGCTGACCTTCGGCTGGCTGCCCGACCAGCCACTGCGTCGCGGACGCCAGCGGCGGGAGGACCGGCGTGAGCAGCGCCGGGCGGCCGGGCCGTCGGGGCCGGGTCGGCGGGCGCGGAGCGCATAGCGCGTGGCGCGTGGCGCGTGGCGCGTGACCGTCGTGGAGAACGGACGCGGCGCCCCGCCCTCACGGTGACGGGAGAGGTCACCGTAAGGGCGGGGCGCCGCGGGGGTGGGCCGACAGGGCGCCGGGTCGGCGGGGCGCCGCGTGTGTGGCCCGGCGGATCAGATGGTCGCGGCGTCGATCACGAACCGGAACCGGACGTCACCGGACAGCACCCGCCGGTACGCCTCGTTGATCTGGTCCGCGCGGATCAGCTCGATCTCCGCGGTGATGCCGTGCTCGCCGCAGAAGTCCAGCATCTCCTGGGTCGCCGGGAGCCCGCCGATCATCGAACCGGCCAGCGAGCGGCGGCCGTTGAGCAGCGCGTGGGCGTTCACCGTCACCGGCTTCTCCGGCGCGCCGACCTGCACCATGACGCCGTCGGTGCGCAGCAGGCCGAGGTAGGCGCTCAGGTCGAGGTCGGCGGAGACGGTGTTGACGATCAGGTCGAAGCTGCCCGCCAGCTCGGTGAAGGTGGCCGGGTCGGAGGTCGCCCGGTAGTGGTCGGCGCCGAGCTTCAGTCCGTCCTCCCGCTTGCGCAGCGACTGGCTGAGCACGGTCACCTCCGCGCCCATGGCGTGGGCGATCTTCACGCCCATGTGACCGAGCCCGCCGAGGCCGACGACGGCCACCTTCCGGCCGGGGCCCGCGCCCCAGTGCGCCAGCGGCGAGTACAGCGTGACGCCGGCGCAGAGCAGCGGCGCGGCGGCGTCCAGCGGCAGGTTGTCGGGGATCCGCAGCGCGTACGCCTCGTCGACGACCAGCTCCGAGGAGTAGCCGCCGTACGTCGGCAGGCCGTCCTTGCCCGTGCTGTTGTAGGTAAAGACGGTGCCGCCAAGGCCGGTGCAGTACTGCTGGAGGCCGGCCCGGCAGTTGTCGCACTCCCGGCAGGAGTCGACGAAGCAGCCGACGCCGACCCGGTCGCCGACCCGCCAGCGGGTCACCCCGGGGCCGACCTCGCTGACCACACCGGCGATCTCGTGCCCCGGAACCATCGGGAAGATCCCGGTGCCCCAGTCCTCGCCGACCTGGTGGATGTCGGAGTGGCAGATGCCGGAGAAGCGGATGTCGATCACGATGTCCTGCTCGCCGACCGCCCGGCGGGTGACGGTGGTCCGCTCCAGCGGGGCGTCGGGCTCGGCCGCCGCGTAGGCGGCGACGGTGCGGGTGGTGAGGTGGGTCTCCGAGCCGTTCGTGGCGGTGTCCGCCGTCGTGCCCGTCGTGTTCGTGGTGGTCGCGTCGGTCGTCGTGTTCGTCATGCCCCCAGAGTGCGGCGGCCCGAGGGGGGCAACCAGACCAAGGATCATCGTAGGAACCCCGCACCTAGGACCCCCGAACGTACGACCCCGGAACGTACGCACGGCAGTGTCACCCTCGCCCGCCCCCGGGCACGCCCCCCGGCCCGCATACTGCACACATGGACCAGCGCACCGAACTCAGCGAGTTCCTCCGATCCCGCCGCGCCCGGCTGCGGCCCGAGGACGTGGGCCTGCCGGACACCACCACCCGGCGCCGGGTGCCCGGACTGCGCCGCGAGGAGCTGGCCCAGCTGGCCGGAGTCAGCACCGCCTACTACACCCGGCTCGAACAGGGCCACGGCGAGAACGTCTCCGCCGCCGTCCTCGACGCCATCGCCCGCGTCCTGCGGCTCGGACCCGCCGAGCGCGAGCACCTCGGCCGGCTCACCAAGCCCGCCCGTCGCCGCGCCGGCCGGGCCGCCGCCCGTCGGCAGCGGGTCCGCCCCGCCCTCCAGCAGCTGATGGACGCGATGGACGGCGTGCCCGCGTACGTCCTCGGACGGCGGCTCGACATCATCGGCTGGAACCGGCTCGGCACCGCCCTGCTCGGCGACTTCGCCGCCATGCCGCCCGAGCAGCGCAACATGGCCTGGCACGTCTTCCTCGACCCGGCGGCCGCCGAGCTGTACCAGGACTGGGAGGGCAAGGCGAGCGACGTGGTCGGCATGCTGCGCCTCGACGCCGGACGCGACCCGGACGATCCCCAGCTCGCCGCACTGATCGGCGAACTCTCCGTCAAGAGCGCCGACTTCCGCCGCCTGTGGGCCGCCCACGGCATCCAGGACAAGGGGCACGGCACCAAGCAGCTGCACCACCCGGTGGTCGGCGGGCTCAGCCTCCAGTACGAGGCGCTGCGCCCGGCCGGCGACGCCGACCAGGTGCTGATCACCTACCACGCCGAACCCGGCAGCACCTCGGCCGAATCCCTTCGGCTGCTGGCCAGTTGGGCCGCCACCGAGTTCCTCCCCGAGCCGGGCGAGACCTCCCGCGCCGAGCCGACCAGGTAGCGGCTCCCCGGCCCGCCTCGGCCCCGCGTCGGTGGCGCCATCCCGGGCCCCGGCCCTGTCCCCGGCCCCCTGAGCCGAACGACCGGAACGACCGGAACGGCCGGAAGGGGCGGAACGGGCCGATGGTCCCGGGGTTGCCCGGGGCCATCGGCCCTTCTGCCGCCCGGCCGCCCCGCAGTTGACTGGGCGGGTCATGGACATCACCAACAGCACCGCCGCCACCACCACCGCCACCGCCGAGTACGACCGGCTGATCGCCCGCCACCACGCCATGCGGCTGCGACGCCAACTCCTCGCCCCGGCCGCTCCGTCGGGGCCCGACACCGGGGGCGGAGGGTACGACGGCGCGGCCGACCAGCTGCTGATCCGGCGGGACCTCGGCCTGGTCGGCCCGCTCGCCGACCTGATCGAACACCTTTACGGCGTCATGTTCCGCCGCCGGCCCTTCCTGCGGTCGCTCTTCCCCGCCTCGATGGAGTTCCAGCAGGCCCACCTGGAGCGGATCTTCCGCCACCTGATCGACCACCTCGACCGGCCCGCCGAACTCGACCGGATGCTCCGTCAACTCGGCCGTGAACACCGGAAACTGGGTGTCCGGCCGGTCCACTACGAGGCCTTCGAGGAGGCCCTGTGCGCAGCGATCCGGCACCGGGCCGGCGCGGACCGGACGGAGGAGCTCGAGGCGGCGTGGACCAGGATGCTGCGCTTCGCCGTCGGCGCGATGACCGCCGGCGCCCAGTCCGCGCTCACCGAACCCCCGTACTGGCAAGCCGTGGTGACGGGCCACGAGCGCCGCCGGCCCGACCTCGCCGTGCTGCGGGTGCGCACCGGCGAGCCCTACCCGTACCGGGCCGGGCAGTACGGCACCGTCGAGCACCCGCTGCTCCCGCACACCTGGCGTCAGTACTCGATGGGCTGCGCGCCCCGGGCCGACAACGAGCTGGAGTTCCACGTCCGCCGCACCGGCCCCGACGGGGTCAGCGCCGCCCTGGTCGAGCGCACCGCCGTCGGCGACCGGCTGCGGCTCGGCCCGCCGCGCGGCACCCTGCTCCCCGAGGACGACACCCGGGACCTCCTGCTCGTCGCGGGCGGCAGCGGACTCGCGCCGATGAAGGCCATCATCGAGCAGCAGGCCGTCCACCGCCCGCCCGGCCGCCGTGTCCACCTCTTCGTCGGCGCCCGCGACCGCGGCGACCTCTACGACTGGTCGGCACTGGCCGAACTCGGCCTGCACAAGACCTGGTTGGCCCTCACGCCGATCACCGCCGGCCGCCTCGCCGAGGCCGTCACCACGGCCGGTGACTGGCGCGACCACCTCGCCTGCCTCAGCGGCCCGACCGGCATGGTCGGCTCCGTCCGCTCCGAACTGCTCGCCGCCGGCCTGCCCCCGGCCCGGGTGCGCCACGACCAGGTGTTGGTGGGGTCCCGCCCGGCCGGCTGGTGAGGTTCAGCCGAAGGCGGCCCCGCCGCCGGGGCGGCACGGGGTCGCGGCCGGCCGCCGTGGTCTACCGGTGGCAGTAGGAGTCCGAGGAGGCGTCGCCGCCCGCGAGGTGGGTCTGGTGGACGCGCAGGCCGCGGAAGTCGGCGCCGTGCGGGAAGAACCGCTCGTCGACGGAGAGCCCGCCGGCCTCGGGGTCGGCGTCCAGCTTGACCATCCACGGCTCGATGCCGTCCGGGTAGAACTGGTCGTCCCAGGCGCCGTACAGGGAGTTGGTCAGGTAGAGGCGCCGGCCGTCGCGGCTGATCTCGACCATCTGCGGGGCGCCGCTCAGCGGGCGGCCCGGCTCGGCCGGGTGCGGGGTGCGCGCGGTGATGCCGCCGAGGCGCACCGAGGCGGCGAGCCGGGGGTGGAACGGGTCCGAGACGTCGTACTGGAACAACTCGCCGGTGCCCCAGGCGGAGACGTACAGCCAGCGGTCGTCCACCGACAGGTTGATGTCGGTGACCAGCGGCGGCACCGCGCCGAACGGCTGCAACGCGGGCGGCAGGTCCTCGGCCTTGGCCGGCTCGGCCGGGATCTCGATCACCTTGCGGGCGGTGAACGCCGGGCCCTGGCGGTACCAGAGCCACACCGAGGCGGAGAGGTCCTCGACGTTGGTCACCACCCCGGCGAAGCCCCACTCGGCCTGCGGATCGTGTGCCGGGCGCAGCTCCAGCACCATCTGGTACTGGTCGCCGAGGTCGACCCGCTGCAGGTGGCGGCCGGAGTCCAGCTCCCAGAAGTGCAGCGCGTGCCCGTACTTGCGGCCCAGCAGCAGCTCCGGCACCACGCCGTCCTCGACCATCCAGGGCGTGCCCCACTCGCTGGTCACGCCCACGTTCGTCCCCAGGTGCCACCAGACGTCGTAGGCGAGGTGCTGCGGCCCGCGCTCCGTCTCCCACGCCCGCAGCACGTCGAAGGTGGTGTGGTCGAGCAGCGCCACCCCGCCGGGCCCGTCGGTGCCCTCCGCCCCGCCCAGGCAGGACAGGAACACGCCGTCGGGCCCGCAGTGCAGCGTGTGCGGTCGCGAGTACCCGGCTCTGGACGCCAGCTCCGCCGCCTCGACGGTCTTCACCAGGCGCGGCCGCACCGGGTCGGGCCGGGTGTCCATCACGTGCAGCCGCGAGGAGCGCAGGCCCGGCAGCAGCAGGTAGCGCCGCTCCGGGTTCCGGTGGCAGGCGTGCGCCAGCGCACTCGAGCAGGCGTTCCAGCCGAAGTGGTGCAACTCGTCGCCCAGCGTCGGCAGTTCGGCGAAGTTCAGAACCGTCCCGTAGCCCGCCGAGGCCGGGTCGGTGTCGACGGTGAGCAGCGCGTCCGGCCGCCGCCCCGACCGGTCGAACCCGGCGACGTACGCCAGCGTCTCCGGCGGCGCGGCGATCGCCTCCGCCGGGGAACGGTACAGCGACGGATCGGTGTGCTCGCCCTGCGGGCCCTGACCGTGCGGCATCCCGGACTCCTCAACTCGCCCTGCTGGTACACGGACTGTGTCCTGCGTCCGGGAAGCGTTCCACAGGTCCACCGGCGCACAGCAGGCG
The DNA here is from genome assembly GCF_044768035.1 of Kitasatospora sp. NPDC101176. NCBI lineage: Bacteria > Bacillati > Actinomycetota > Actinomycetes > Kitasatosporales > Streptomycetaceae > Kitasatospora > Kitasatospora sp. NPDC101176. The sequence continues at coordinate 16,190 of NZ_JBIWPA010000007.1, read as the reverse complement.
CACGGGGAGCGGGCGGGAGGTGCGGACCTCGGCGGATCAGCGGAGCATCTTGATGTCCGCGAGCTCCAGTTGGACGTCGAACTCGGGCCCGTCGACCTGGGCGTGGAAGGAGAGTTCGCCGAGGAGGGTGACGGAGACCTCCACCATGTGCTCGTTCACCTCGTCCAGGATCGTGAGGCCGTCCTCGAGGAACACGTCCGCCTTGTGGAGGAACGCTTCCAGGGTGAGCTCGGCGGTCACCTTGACCTCGCCCACGACGGTGCCACCGTCGTAGGTCTCCACGGGATACCAGTCGATCGTCGAATCCTTGGGTTCCAGGAAGGAGATCGTGGCCTCGGTGGCGCCCGGAAGTTCCGGGACGGACGGACCGCCCTCGTCGTTGAACTCGATCGATCCGCCCGCGAGGTCCTCGCAGGCCCGCGTCACGGCTCGTCGCAGCGCCTCCTCCAGAGAGGCCGGATCCGATTCCTCGACCGGTACCCGAAGGACCAGATCGATATGGGGCTGGGAGCCCCCACCGGCCAGGCCGACGCGGGGAGAGATGTTGAAGAGCGACCGGTCCCTCGCGCCTCCGGACTGGTCGAGAACGATCATGACGGTCAAGGGGGAGGAGAACCTCCTGGTCATGATGATGTCCACGGGGGAGAGCCCGCGACGACGGCGCACGGTCCTCACGTCGATCGGGATGTGGAAGGCCCCGCCGACCTCCGAGCACGCGAGGTCCGATTCGTCGTCGCCGTTCCGGATCAGCGCGACGTTCTGGGCCAGCACGTCGCGGAGGTCGGATTCCAGCGTCTCCTGCAAAGCAGGGGCATGCCCGTCCGGCCCTTGCGCGACGTAGTCGTGGGCGAAGCCGATCAGGGCCCGGAGGATCCGGCGGACGTCGTCGTGGGAGTGTGCCGGGTATTCGGTTTCCAGGAAGGTCTGCAGAGTGGAGCAGACCTGGTCGAAGACCGTACGGACGTGCGGCTCGAGGTAGTCGGGCGCCTGCCGGTTGTGCAGGATGGCGAGCGGCGGTGTTTCACGGGAGCCTCGAGAGAGCGACCATTCGGCCCTGGAGGGAAGGATTTCACGTCGGATGTGCGTCAGTCCGAGCGCCTCAGCGGTATCAGGTAGCCCGGTCGCCTCGACCGCCAGGAGTCCTGATGCGATCACGCTCGATGCCTTCGCAGGGAGGGCCTGAGTGATCAGTACTTCTGCTCTCAGGTTGTTCATCATCCAGTCCGGGTCAAAGGTCCAGGGGTCGGTCTGGCCGCCGTCCAGTAGATCCACGAGCAGAACCACCCGCTCGCTCCCCGGATGTACGAGATTGTTCGCGAAGTGGAAGAACGGCAGGCCCGAGCCATCACCAAGAATCAGATGCGACTCGGCGCCGATCAGCGAGCTGTGCCCGGCGAAGTACACCAGCAGTGCGTCGGTCGCCTGACGGGTGGCCTCCCGGATCGCCTCGAGCGCCTCGGTCCGTGAGCCCGGGTCGAGGAGGACATGGCACCGATCCGGGCTGAGGCCCCAGCTGTTCGGCGAGGACAGCAGAGCCGCCAGGTCGGTCACCGTGCGCGGGACGTGTGGAAGTTCGGGCATCGAGGGGTAGCGCGACACACCGATGAGGAGCGCGGCGCTCCGGCGCGGATCCGGGAACTCCGGATCCTCCCTCTCGTCCATCGGGTCCGAGTCGGTGGGGTCCATCGGCAGCACGTCCGCCTCCGGCGCGCGCCGCGGCCTGCTCCCGTCCAGCAGCGCCAGCAGTTCCGCCGAGGCGGTCGCGAAGGGCCGGAGCTCCGGGGGCAGCGACGCCGTGTCGGCCACGGCGACGGCGGCCAGCCCGTTCCCCGCCCGGGGCCGGCGGGCGGCGACGTGCCGGGTGAGGGCGGCGTGGACGGTCCAGGCGTCGTGGCGGGTGAGGAGCGGGGCCAGGGCGGCGCGGGCGGCTGCACGGAAGGTGAGCACGGTCGGTCCGTCCGCGACGGTCCGGGTGTCGACGAGTCCGCTGGTCAGGAGTTCGGCGAGGTCGCCGACGGTGGCGTCGGGTACGGCCTCCTGGCGGATGAGCTGGAGCAGCGGGAGGCTGAGGCTGCTGAACGGGCTGCTGAGGCAGGCGAGCCGTTTGGCGGCCGGCGAGGCCGTGTGCAGGAAGGCGGCCACGTTCGGGGCGTCGTCGGGGCGTCGTGGGGCGTGCGCGGCGAACGGGGAGCGGAGGACCCCGGAGGCGGGGACGAGGACGGCGTCGTGGCCTGCGGGTGCGCCGCGCATGACGGCGTCGGCCCAGCGGCGCAGCGAGTGGGGGGTGAGCGCGAGGGTCGGCAGCGGGGTCCAGCCGGGGTCCGTGCCGGAGGGAGCTGCGCCGGAGGGAGCTGCGCCGAGGGGGCCCGGGCCGAAGAGGGCGCTGGTCATCAGGGGCAGTTCGTAGCGCAGGTCGGTGTTGCGGGCGGCGGGTCCGTCCTGCCGCACGCGGACCGCCGGCAGGTCGAGGGCCGTGCGGCTCCAGAGACGGCTGGGCAGCGGGTTGAGCAGGACGACCGGGGTGGTGGAGCCCCAGGCGCGCAGCAGCTGCCACACGGCGGGTTCGCGCCAGCCCGGCGCGGTGCAGTCGGAGAGGACGACGAGCAGCCGTCGGCCGCCCGGCGCGGTGACGCGTCCGCGGCCGACGGCGCGGCCCCGGCCGTCCGTGATCGTCGGCTCGCCGTCGATGGAGAGCCGCAGGCGGCGGACGCCCCGGAACGCGCCGATTCCGGCGAGCAGGGTGTCCAGCTCGTCGACGGTGTCGCGCCAGACGTCCATCGTCGGGTGGGTGTCGACCAGGATGACGACGTCGAACCACGCCTCCGGGACGGGCCCGAAGACGGGTGCGAGTTCGCCGCCCCTGGTGTACTCGCGCAGCGTCGCGTCGATGTCCAGGGCGCGGCGGGCGCCCCGTGGGTAGCGGCGCTTGAACGGCCTCAGGGCGCGGGCGAGTTCGAGGGAGCGGGGCAGCGCCCGCCCGGGTGCCACCTGGATGCTCCGACCGGGTGCCGGTCCGGCGGGCAGGTCCTCGTACAGCGGGACACCGGTGTCGTCCGCGACGTCGTCGGGCCGGCCCTGCGGTGCCGGGAGGCCAGGACCCGTGCCCGGGTCCTGGCCGGGTGACACCGGGGCTGCGTCGCGCGGTGACGGCCCGGCCGTGGGCTCCCCGCCCCGGTCGTCCGCCCCGCGCCCCTCGGCGGCGGCGAGCCAGAGCAGGTCGGCCACCGTCGTCGCGTCCGTGTCCGGGGGCAGCACCCGGCTGAGGGCCGCGACGAGCCGGGCGACGTCCTCACGCACTGGAGAGGTCCCTCAGCATCAGGTCCAGGAGGTGCCGCAGCTGCTCTCCGGACGGTGCCTGCCGGTCGGTGACGAGGCGGACGGCGTTGAGCAGCTGGTCCACCGCGAGGCTGTCCCCGCGGGCGAGGCGCTCGGCGAACTCGGCGATGAGGTCGGCCGCGGGGCCGGGGGCCGACACGGCGAGCCCGAGGTGGGACTCGACGGCCCGGCGCAGCGTGTCGGCGGTCGGGGTCGGCATGTCGTAGCGGATGCAGCGGCGCAGGAAGGGCGCGGGGAGGTCGCGCTCCCCGTTGCTGGTCAGGACGATGAACGGGAAGGCGGTGCACTGCACCTTTCCCCGTTCGATCAGGTGCGTGGTCGGTCCGTCCCACTCCCGTACCCGCACCTCGCGCTGCGGGTGCCGGACGAGCTCGGGGATCTCGAACCGCCCGCTCTCCAGGACGTCGAGCAGGTCGGCCGGCAGGTCGAGGTCGCTCTTGTCGATCTCGTCGATCAGCAGGGCCCGGGGCCGGTCACCGGGGAGGAGCGCGGTGCCGAGCGGGCCGAGCTGGAGGAACGGGGCGATGTCGGCCTGTCCGGACTGTCGGGTGAGGCGGGCGACCCGGCTGCGCCGTCCGCCGTTGCCGCCGGAGTGGGCCTGCTGCAGCCGGAGGGCGTGGATGTGGCCGAGCGCGTCGTAGCGGCAGAGGGCGTCGGGCAGGGTGCTGCGGGAGGTGATGTGCCACCGGAGGACCGGGCCCAGCCGCAGCTCGGCCGCGACCTGTTCGATGACGGTCGACTTGCCGGTGCCGGTGTTCCCGGTAACGAGCAGCGGCCGGTGCAGGTACAGGGCGGCGTTGACGGCGTCCGTGAGGCCCTCGGGCGGCAGGAAGGCCCGGGGCCGGTCGTCGGGAGTGAAGCTGCGCCAGGGCGGTGGGGGCGCGAGCGTGACGTCCCGTGGCTCGCCGTCGCCGCGGTAGTAGGTGTTCCAGGACATCAGGTGCTCCTCGGGGCGGTGGGCGGGGCGGGCGGGGCGAGCGGGCGGGGTGGGGCGGCCGTGACGGTGTGTTGCGGGTAGCGACCGCAGAAGTCGAGCCAGTCGGTGTCGTGCCAGGCGGTGCGGAGGTCGGCCAGGCGGTCGAGATGCGGGTCGGTCTCCTCGTCCGTGTCGCCGTCGTCCAGCCAGCGGCGCCGGTAGGCCTCGCCGAAGCCGTCGGGCAGGGTCTCCCAGAGGCGGTGGAGGCAGGCCCGCCCGGGGTCGGCGTGCTTGCCGTCCGTGTCGGGCCAGATCAGGATCGGGGTGTAGGGGAGGAACAGGGCGAGCAGCTCCCGGAGCCGGGGTGCGGCCGGGCGTCCGGCGATCCCGACGGCCCGCTGGTACCGGCCGGCCGCCAGGTGTCTCCCCAGCCGGTCGGGGGTGACGTCGGCAGGGTCCACCCAGTCGACCGGAGCGTCCTGGTCGAGTGCCTCCCGGCCGAGCTTCTCCAGCTGCTCACGGGCGAACTCGTTGATCCCGTACAGGTGGTGCGGGACGACGAGCCGCCCCGCCCAGCGGAGCGTCACGGTGCGGGTGACCCCGAGGAGGCGGAGTCCGACCGCGGCCTGCTCAGGGCGCCAGTCCAGCAGGACCGGGGCGGGCGCGACCAGGTCGATGTCCCGGACGCGCTCGCCGGGCGGCAGCAGCCGTTCGGCCCAGGAGATGACGGCGGGCAGGGCCCGCTCCACGCCCGCGCGGTCGGGCTCGCACGGGAAGGTCTCGTGGTGCGTGCAGTCCGGGCCGCTCCGGAGGCAGACGGACAGCGAGTCCGGCCAGTCGACCCGGGCCGCGTGCAGGCTGATGACCAGGCGCCGCGCCCGTTCGTCCGTGCCGCGTTCGGCGTGCGCCGTGCGGGCGTCGTTCAGGGCGATCTCGGCGCCCAGCCGGCGGGACCAGCGCGCCACCCGGTCGTCCCCGGTGTCGAAGCCGCACCCCTCGGCCGCGGCGACGACGTACCAGGCCAGTGCCCGGTGGGCGGTGTCGGCGTCGGTGGTCGGTGTCCGCAGGGCGGCGTGTTCGAGGAGGTACTGGAGCAGCGGCCGGCCGGTGAGCGAGGCGGGCGGCCGGACGGGCTCGGCGAGCCGGTCGCCCCACTGGCGGTTGAACGCGGTGGCCAGGCCGCGCAGCAGCGGGGTGGTGAGGGCGGAGCCGGCCAGGTCGACGACGAGACTGCCGGTGTCCATCGCCGCCAGCACGCCCTCGGCCACCTCGGTGGCCCAGCGGCCGGCCGGGTCGTCGGTCTCCGCGGCGCGGCGGACGAGGTCGAGGAGGGCCGGGCGGGTCCAGACGGACGGCGTCGCGGGGGCGCCGGGCCACGTGGCCAGCGCCCGGGCGAGGTCGGTGACACCGGTCGGTCCGACGCCGCCGGCGGAGGACGCCGAGGCGGCGGCGGGCGCGGGGGCCGACGCCCCGCGCCCGGTGTTGAGCGCGAGCCACAGCGGACCGGCGGCGTCGGACTCGCCGTCGTACTCGAACGACCTGACGTCCTGCTTTCTGAGCTCCGGGGCGATCGCGAGTTTGACGTCCGCGGGCCGGAGGAACGCGCCGCTGCCGGACAGTCCCTGGGCCAGGGTCGAGCCCAGCGATCGGCTGAAGTCGAGGTCGTAGGCCCTCTGCTGCGCGCCGCAGGCCATCAGGACGGCGAGGCGCTTCCTCCCCGCGCCGAATCCCCCAGCCAGGGCCGCGGAGTCGGGCAGGGCGGCTCCCGCGTGGCAGGTGTCGAGGAGGGCGATGACCCCCGCGACCCCGTCGTGGTCGGAGGCCAGGGAGAGGAGGGCCGCCACGTCCACCGACCGGTCGGCGCGGCCGTCCTCGCTGTCGGAGGCCATGTACAGGAGCCTGCCGCCGGACTGCGGCGACTGGCCGTGCCCGAGCATGGCGATGATGAGCGTGGCCCGGGCGTCCCCCGCCGCGCGGACGGCGGCCTTCACGGCGTCCTCGATCTCGTCCGAGCGCACCGACCCCGACCGCAGGTGGGCGTGGTCGGCGGCGGGGCTGGGCGTGCAGGCTCCGATCGCGGGGTCGGTGAGCACCCGGAACAGGTCCTCGGCGGCCGTCTCCAGGCGCGTCAGCTTCTGTTCCGCCGCGTCCGACTGGGTCGCTATCAGCAGGAGGTGACGGTCCGGGGCCGGCGGCGGGCTCACGGCCGGCCCGGGGCCGCGAGCGCCTCCATCACCGGCCGCGCGACCTCCGGGCGCCGGAGGTACGTGGTGGCGCCGTGCGACCAGAGCGTGGCGGAGTCGAGGAGGTGCGGGACGGGGAGCACCCCGGCCGTGTTCGGCTTGACCAGCTTCGCCAGCGTGCGGCGCGGGACGACGACGTCGTCGCCGTCCCAGAAGTCGGCCCAGGCACCCACCGACTCCGGGGTCGCCGGCGGCTGCGGGACTAGCCGCGGCCAGACGAGCCCGCGCGTGCCGATGGGCGAGCCGATGGTGACGAAGAGCCGGACCGGTCCGTTGTACTCGGCGAGTGCCTCCAGCGCGACCACGGTGCCGAGGGAGTGCGCGACGACGATCGCGGGCCGGGTGGGGTCGAGCTGCCGGTGCACGCGGTCGCGGATCCGCTGGTCCAGCGTCCGTCCGGTGGCGTCCGGCTCCGCCCGTCGCAGGTAGCGGCCGGGCTGGGACAGCACCCGCAGCAGCCGCGCGGCGCTGAGCCGCTGGGTGCCCCAGCGGAGACCGGGGACGGCGGCGACGTTGGCGAGAACGCTGCCGAGGTGGCGGCCGGCGGCACCGACGCCCTGGCCCTGGCCGTCCGGGCGGACCTGTGCGCGCACCCGGGCGAGGCGCGGGTCTCCCCGGTGTTCGGGCCGTTCGGCCAGCTCGTCCAGGAAGTCGCCGAGCAGGTCCAGGAGCAGCTCCGCCTGCTCCTCGTCGAAGGTGTCCGGGGCGCCGGCGCCCTGCGCCTCGCCGGTGTCGAAGAGGTCTCCGTAGGAGGCGAAGGCGCTGTCTGCGGACCAGTCCATGGTGAGTGCCGAGATCTCCGGGGCGAATCCGGCCTGCCGCGCGCCGTCGGCCAACGCGCGCTTCCACTCGGCGAGTTCCTGCTGAGGGTCGCGGGGGCCTCCGATGCCGTGCACGAACACCAGCCGGGGCTTCCCCTGGTCCGCGTTCACCGTCGTCCGTCCCCCCGTGCCGTCCGTTCCCCGTGCCCGTACCGGCACGCCCGGCCGGCGGTGGCCCGCCCTCGGCCCGCCGGCGGAACGGGGCTCAACCGTACCAACTCCGCCGGAGCCGGAGAGCGCCCGCCGGCCAGGAGGGCGGGGTGCCCGCGCGCGAACGTTCCGCTCCGCCGCCGACGGCGCCCCGCGGGGCGGGGGAGCAGTGCGGCGGGCCGGGCTACCGGCCGGTATCGTCGGGCGCGGAACGGTGGAGACCCGCCGGAGCGGCGGGCCGAGCGGAGGACGGGTGCGGCGGCAGATGGAGTTTCGGGAAGACGTCCTGGGTGCCCCCTACGAGGCGGCCGAGCTGACCCTGCGGCCCGACGACGAGGGGCCGGTCTGCGCCACCCTGGTGCGGCGTCGGGTGCCCGGCTCGGAGCGGGCCGTGCTGTACATCCACGGCTACAACGACTACTTCTTCCAGACCAACCTGGCCGACCACTTCGCCGAGCTCGGGTTCTCGTTCTACGCCCTGGACCTGCGCAAGTACGGCCGCTCGCTGCGCCCCCACCAGTCGCCGAACTTCGTGCGCGACCTCGCCGAGTACGACGAGGAGATCGACGAGGCGGTGCGGATCATCCGGGAGGTGGACGGGCACCGGCAGCTGCTGCTGAACGGGCACTCCACCGGCGGGCTGGTCGGCGCGCTGTGGGCGTCCCGGCGCGCCGGGCGCGGGCTGGTGGACGGGCTCTTCCTGAACAGCCCGTTCCTGTCGATGCCGACCGCGCCCGCGGTGCGCACCGTCGGCGGCCCGGCCGTCACGGCGCTCGGACGGCTGGCGCCCACCCGGGTGCTGCCCTCCGCCCTGAACCCGCACTACACCCACAGCCTGCACAAGGACCACCGGGGCGAGTGGGACTTCGACCTCACCCTGAAGTCCCCCGAGGGCTTCCCGCTGTACGCGGGCTGGCTGGCGGCGATCCACCAGGGCCACCGCCGGCTGCGGCACGGCCTGGGCATCGACGTGCCGGTGCTGCTGGCGGCGTCCACCGCCTCGATCTCCACCACCAAGTGGCACAACGCGCTGCACCACGCGGACGGCGTGCTGCGCGCGGACGACATCGCCGCCGAGGGCCCGCGGCTGGGCCGGCACGTCACCGTCGTCCGGATCAAGGGCGGCATGCACGACCTGGTGCTGTCCGGCGAGGCCGCCCGCGCGCAGGTCTTCGCCGAGCTGGACCGCTGGCTCGCCGCCTACCTGGACGTCGTGCCGGCGGCCGGGGCCGCGGCGGCCGCGCCGTCCCGGGCCGGGGCACCGGTGGGGGAGTCGGCGTGACGGACGAGCCCGTCCCGGTCGGCCGGCAGACCGACCTCGGCTTCGCCAAGCTGATGCCGGACATCGACCGGGCGGGCGCCTGGCTGCTCACCCTGGACGGCACCCCGCAGTCCTACGTGGACCTGGCCGACCCCACCCACCTGGAGTTCGAGTACACCCGTCGGCTCGGCCACCTCGCGGACGCGCTGGCCCCGGCCGGCCGGCCGCTGGACGTGCTGCACCTGGGCGGCGGCGCGCTCACCCTGCCCCGCTACCTGGCGGCCACCCGACCCGGCTCCCGGCAGCGGGTGGTGGAGGTGGACGGGCCGCTGCTCGCGCTGGTCGAGGAGCACCTGCCCTGGCAGGCGCCCGGCGCGGACGTCACCGCGACGGTCGGCGACGCCCGGGCCGCCCTCGCCGGGGCCCCGGCCGGCTCGCAGGACCTGGTGATCGCGGACGTCTTCCACGGCTCGCGCACCCCGGCGCACCTGACCTCGGTGGAGTTCGTCCGGCTGGCGGCGACCGCGCTGCGCCCCGGCGGCTGCTACGCGGCGAACCTCGCGGACGGCCCGCCGCTGGCCTTCGCCCGGGCGAAGGCGGCGACGGTCGCGGCGGTGTTCCCGTACACCTGCCTGGTCGCGGAGGCGCCGGTGCTGCGCGGCCGCCGTTACGGCAACATCCTGCTGGCCGGTTCGACGGCGCCGCTGCCGGTGGCGGAGCTGAGCCGGCTGCTGGCGGGCGACGTCTTCCCGGCCCGGCTCACCGAGGGCGCCGACCTGGCCGCCCTGGTCGGCCGGACGGCGCCGGTGACGGACGCCGAGGCCACCGACTCCCCGCCCCCGCCGGACGGGGCCTTCAGCGTCGGCTGAGCCCGGTCCCGCCGCCACCGGGCCCGGTTTCGCCGCCGACCCGCGGCCGCACCCGGGCGGCGCGTCGTCCGGCGGCGGTGCGTTCTCCGGCGGCGGTGCGTTCTCCGGCGGCGGTGCGCGGGCCGGGCGGCGCGATCGCCGGGCCCGCGGAGCCGGACACTCTGCCGCGCCCTCCGGTACCGCGTGCGGCCGTTCGGTAGTCTGCGGGTGATCCAGTTCCAGCGGCTCCGGCCGGGGATGCCGCCCCGGCGAGTCCACCGCGCCGCACACCGGTGCCCGACCGAGGGCCGGCCCCCGTGATCCTCGCCGCCCTCGCCGTTCCGGTCCGGTTACGGCGCCCCGCTGGTCCTGCCGCCGTTGATTCCGCCGCTCCAGAGGAGACCCGCGTGGCCACTGACGAACCGCCCGCGCCGCCGTCGACCGGACTGCTGTCGGTCGACCTGGGCGCCGTGCCCGAGACCGCCCTCTGGACGCTGTACCAGCGTGCCGTCGAGGCCCGCCGCCCGGACGCGGTGCTGCGCGACCCCAAGGCCGTCGAGCTGGTCGGACGGATCGACTACCCCTTCGCCGAGCGGTTCGGCACGAGCGGCAGCCAGGCGCAGCTCCAGGCGCTGCGGGTGGCCTGCTTCGACCGCGAGGTGGCGGACTTCCTGGCGCGGGAGCCGCGCGGCACCGTCGTCTGTCTGGGCGAGGGCCTGGAGACGCAGTACTGGCGGGTCGACAACGGGCGGGCCCGGTGGCTCACCGTGGACCTGCCCGAGTCGGTGGCGCTGCGGGAGGAGCTGCTGCCGCCCGGGCCGCGGCAGCGCTATCTGGCCGCTGACGCCACCGACCTGGGGTGGGCCGACGAGGTCGACCGGGAGCACGGGGTCCTGATCACCGCGCAGGGCCTGCTGATGTACCTCCCGCCCGAGCGGGTGAGGACCCTGATCGCGGGCTGTGCCGAGCGGTTCCCGGGCGGCTCGCTGGTGCTGGACGCGGTGCCGCGCTGGTTCGGCCGGGCCACCCGCAGCGGCCGGATGCGCATGCGCGGCTACCAGGTGCCCCCGATGCCGTGGGCGATGGACGCGGGCGAGCAGGTGAAGCTCGGCACCGCGAGTCCTGCGGTGGCCTCGGTGCGAGAGGTGCGGCCGGTCGGCGGCCGGGGGCTGCTCGGCGCCCTGCTGCCCGTCGCGCTGAGCGTTCCGCCGGTGGCCGCCCGTCGTCCCTCGATCACGGTCCTGGACTTCGCCGAGCGGCCCGAGCGGCCCGAGCGCCCTGAGCTGCCCGAGTGACCTGCGTGCCCGGTGGGCCCTGTGCGCCCTGAGCGACCCCGGGCGTGACCGCTGAGGGGGCCGGCCGCTCCGGCCCGGACGGCCCCCGAACGGTGCCGGTGCCGGTCCCGCGGATCCTTCCCGTCCTTCCAGGTCCCGCGGCGTGCGGATCGGACGGCGGATGGATCGGACGGCGAGCGGATCGGACGGCGGGGCGGGATTCAGGCGGGCAGTACGGCGAGCCAGCCGGTCAGGAGCCGGTTGACCTCGGCGGGCCGCTCCTGCTGGATCCAGTGACCGCAGCCGTCGAGTAGGTGCGAGGAGACCAGGCCGGGCAGAGTGGTGGGGAACGCGTCGATCGCGTCCGCCAGCCACCGGGTGGAGGCGTCCAGGCCGCCGCCGGCGAAGAGGGAGGGCTGGGTGATCGGGGCGCCGTCGAGGTCGGCGAGATCCGCCCAGTCGCGGTCCATGTTCCGGTAGCGGTTGAGTGCGCCGCTGAGGCCGGTACGCTCGAACTCCCCGGCGTAGACGTCGAGATCGTCCTCGCCGAGCCAGGAGGGCAGCCGGCCGGCCGGGAACCGGTCGCGCAGCGTGCCGCCCCGGGAGACGAAGTGCGGGTCCGCCTCGTGGGATGCGGGCATGGTGTCGGCGGACAGCGCCGCGTAGAAGCCGGCGAGCCAGCCGCGCACATCGGGCTCGATCTCGGCCTCGGCCCGTCCGGGCTCCTGGAAGTAGGAGACGTAGAGCTCCTGGTCGCCGCCCATGCCGGCGAACACCTCGCTGGGCCGCGGCCCGCCGCGCGGGGTGTACGGCACGCTGAGCATCCCCACCGCCCGGAAGACGTCCGGTCGTTTCAGCGCCGAGTTGGCGGCGATCGTGGCTCCCCAGTCGTGTCCGACGATCACCGCCGACCGCTCGCCCAGGGCCCGCACCACGGCGACGTTGTCCTCCACCAGGTCCAGCATCCGGTACGCGTCCACGGCCTCGGGCCTGGAGGAGCGGCCGTACCCCCGCACGTCGATCGCCACCGCCCGGTACCCGGCACCGGCCAGCGCCGGAAGCTGGTGCCGCCAGGAGTACCAGGACTCGGGGAAGCCGTGGACGAGCAGCACCAGCGGGCCCGTGCCCTGTTCCACCAGGTGGATCCGGCCCGCCGGGGTGGGGACCGATCGGTGCACGGGGCCTGCGGTGACGTGCTGAGGCATGGGCCCTCCAAGGGGTGTCGACCGTCCCGCGCCGGGTCGGAGCAGGAGCAGGAGCCGGTCCGTCACTGGACGGCTCCGGCGGGCTCCGATCCTGTCCCGCCCGCCGCGACTGCAGCCAGCGTTGTTGCCGTTTCGGCAAAGCGGGAGACGGTCACACCCTCTCCGTGCGGGGGCGGCCGTCCGTGGTCGCACCGGGCTTTGCCTATTCTTGGGATTCGCGGCACCGTACCGGAACCACGGCCACCCGCCGTACGTCGTAAGACCAGGTGCGGACCAGGCGATCGGCGGGGGGAACGGGCCCCTCCGGCGCGTTACCCTGCCCTGAGGGGGAGCGGCCTGGGGCCGCGACGGACGACTACCGGGACGGGCGCGCCGCTGAGGGCCGCGCCCGTCCCGGCCTGCCACGGAGGTACTGGCCTTGCACATCGACGCCTGGATCGAGAGCGTCCCACCGGGCGCGGTGTACGCCCTCGTCGGCCTGATCATCGGGCTCGAGTCGCTGGGCATCCCGCTGCCCGGCGAGATCGCGCTGGTGACGGCGGCCCTGATGTCGGTCAAGGGCGTGGTGAGCCCGTGGGGCGTCGCGGGCGTCGCGATCGCGGGCGCGATCATCGGCGACTCGATCGGCTACTCGATCGGACGCAAGGGCGGCAAGCCGCTGTTCGAGAAGCTCGGGAGAAGGTTCCCGAAGCACTTCGGGCCCTCGCACCTGGCCACCGCCGAGCGCTCGTTCCAGAAGTGGGGCATGTGGGCGGTCTTCTTCGGCCGGTTCATCGCCCTGCTGCGCATCTTCGCCGGGCCGCTCGCGGGCGCGCTGAAGATGCCGTACTGGAAGTTCCTGATCGCCAACGTGCTGGGCGGCGTGGTCTGGGCCGGCGGTACGACGCTGCTCGTCTACAAGGTCGGCAAGAGCATCGAGCCGTGGCTGGCCCGGTTCTCCTGGGCGGGCCTGGCCGCGGCCCTGGTGATCGGAGCGCTCTCGGCGTGGATCATGAAGCGCCGGGCCGCGAAGACCCACGCGAAGATCGAGGCCGAGGAGGCCGCCGCGGCCGCCGCGGCAGCCGGTGCCGCGAAGGCGCCGGTCGCGGACTGACGCACTGACGGGCCGTCCGCGGCGGCCACGGAGGGGTGTCGGGCCCCCGGAGTAGCATCGGCGGGGTACCTGTCGATCATGCACACCCAGGAGGGCCCGATGACCCAGCCGACGTGGGACGCCGTGGACGCGTACTTCTCCGAGCAGCTGGTCGGCCACGACCCGGCGCTCGAGGCCGCGGAGGCCGCCGCCGACGCCGCCGGGCTGCCGCACATCGCGGTGGCCCCCAACCAGGGCAAGCTGCTGCACCTGCTGGCGCTGACGCAGGGCGCGCGCCGGATCCTGGAGGTCGGCACCCTCGGCGGCTACAGCGCGATCTGGCTGGCCCGGGCACTGCCCGCCGACGGCACCCTGATCACCCTGGAGATCGACCCGAAGCACGCCGAGGTCGCCCGCGGCAACCTCGCGCACGCCGGGCTGGACAAGGTCGCCGAGGTGCGGCTCGGCCGGGCCGCCGACTCGCTCGCCGCGCTGGTGCAGGACGGCACCGAGCCCTTCGACCTGGTGTTCATCGATGCCGACAAGCCCAGCAACCCCGAGTACTTCCGCCGGGCCCTGGAGCTCACCCGCCCCGGCTCGCTGATCATCGTCGACAACGTGGTGCGCGGCGGGGCGATCGCCGACGCCGACAGCACCGACCCCGCCGTGATCGGCACGCGGGCGCTGCACGACCTGATCGCCGCCGAGCCGCGGGTGACGGCGACGTCCGTGCAGACCGTCGGCAGCAAGGGCTACGACGGCTTCACGCTGGCCCGCGTACAGGGCTGAGCCCCGGCGCGCCCCGGGGCCCGGGCGCCCCGCTCAACCCCTTCGCGCCACCTCGTATCACCCCGGACCACCCCGCATCAGCTCGCATCACCCTGAACCACCCCGAACCACCTCGCACCATCGCACCACGCAGGAACGGAGACACCGTGCGGATCGGACTGCTGGGCGCAGGCCCCTGGGCGGAGCGGGTCCACGCACCCGTCCTCGCCGAACACCCCGGCTTCGAGTTCACCGGCGTCTGGGCCCGCCGGCCCGAGGCGGCCACGGCCCTCGGCGGGGCGTACGCCGTCCGCGGGTACACGGACCTCGACGAGCTGCTGGCCGAGGTGGACGCGGTCTCCATCGCGCTGCCCCCGGCCGTCCAGCCCGGCCTCGCCGTGCGGGCCGCCGAAGCCGGCTGCCACCTGCTGCTCGACAAGCCCGTCGCACTGACCGTGCCGGACGCCCGCGCCGTCGCCGAGGCGGTGCGGGCCCACGGGGTCGCCTCGGTGGTCTTCTTCACCGTCCGCTTCGGCGGCGAGCAGATGCCCTGGATCGAACGGCAGGCGGAGCTCGGCGGCTGGTTCACCGGCCGCTCCGACTGGCTCGGCTCGGTGTTCGCCCCCGGCAGCTCCAGCCCGTACGCCTCCTCGCCGTGGCGCCGGGAGAAGGGCGCGCTGTGGGACGTCGGCCCGCACGCGCTGTCCGTGCTGCTCCCGGTGCTCGGCGACGCGACGCGGGTGACGGCCGCCGCCGGGCCGCTGGACACCGTCCACCTGGTCGTCCGGCACGCCGCCGGCGCGTCCAGCACCCTCGCGCTCAGCCTCACCGCGCCGGTCGCGGCCGGCGGCACCGGCATGGAACTACGCGGCGAGCACGGTGTCGCCCAGCTCCCCGAACGCGGAGAGGGGCCGGTCGCGGCGCTGCACCGCGCCCTGGACGCCCTGCACACCTCGGCTGCCACCGACCGGCCGCACCCCTGCGACGCCGGCTTCGGCCTGCGCGTCGTCGAGATCCTCGCCGCCGCCGAGCAGTCCCTGGCGACCGGCGCCCCGGTCGAGGTCTAGGTTCTGTCCGGTGGCCGGGCGGGCGGCCCGGACTGGCGCGGCCTACGGACGGGCGCGCCGAAAACCGGTGGCGGCGGCGCGCGGCCCGTTGTTAGCGTGAGGCCGCTCCACCGTCGTCCCGTTCGTCCTCGTCAGGGCCGTGAGCCCACCGGAAAGGGTGTCTTGATGTCCCGGATCGCGCCGAGCGCGCCTCGCCGCACCGCGTAGCCGGTCCGTACGGACCGGTCGGGGCCGCTCGGCCTGCTCTTGCTGCCATCGCACATCTCCAGCAAGGAGCACCCCGGGTGTCCAGCACCACCAATGCCCTCAAGGCCTTCAAGACCGACACGTTCACCTGCACCTGGTGCGGGCTGACGGTCTCCACCCACGCCGCCGACGGCACGCGGCGCAACCACTGCCCGTCCTGCCTGCATTCCCGGCACGTCCTCGACCAGGTCGAGGGCGGTCCGAGCGAGTGCCACGGCCGGATGTCGCCGATCGCCATCGCGGTGCTGCGCACCGGCGACTGGATGGTCGTGCACCGCTGCGTGCGCTGCGACGAGCTGACGTCCAATCCGGTCTGCCCCGACGACAACCAGCTCGTCCTGATGCGGATGGCCGTCCGGCCGCTCGCCCAACCGCCCTTCCCGCTCGAAGCGTTCGGGACCCTCTGAACGGCCGCGCGAGGAGGGAGGAAGCGCCGAGCATGCCACGACGAAAGAACGAGCACGACGGCGGTCAGCGCCGTTCACGCCGCCGCCCGCAGCGGCACAAGGACGTCCTGCACGCCAGGGACGTGCTGCACGCGAGGGGCGGGCACCGGGCGAACGACTTCCGGTGCGTCGGCTGCCGACTGGACGTCCCGCTGGACGCCCCCGGCACCGCGCACCGCAACCACTGCCCGAACTGCCTGGTCAGCCTGCACGTCGACCGGAGGGTCCCGGGTGACCGGGCCGCCGACTGCCGGGGCCGGATGGCGGCGCTGGGCATGTCCGCCCGGCCGGACGGCGAATGGCTGATCATCCACCAGTGCCTGTCCTGCGGCGAGTTGAGCGCCAACCGGATCGCCGGCGACGACAACCCGCTGGCCCTGGTCCGGCTGGTGCTCAGACCGCTGCGGGACAACCGGATGGCCGGCCGGGCCCTGCTCCGCCTCTAGATGATTGATGCCAAGGGCTCGCTGGCGCGCATGACATGAAGCGAGGGAGTCCAAAGATCGGTTGTGACGCCTGATCTGGACTCCCTCGCGA